>NZ_DATMVN010000336.1:0-2358 GCF_035563135.1 Streptomyces sp. | reverse complement strand
CCGTCCCCGAGTACGACCCCCGCCAGCCGATCGAGACGGGCGATGACGATGGCTGAACGGCGGGTGGTGGCAACCGCCCGGCGGGCGGTCCTTAGGGCGGTTCTCAGGCCGGGCGGTCGTTAGCCGGCCGCTTGACCGCAGGTCAGACGCGGTTTGTGAGAACCGCCCGGTTAGGGCGGTTCTCAGGACCGGCGCCACCTTCTGAGAACCGCCCGCCCCCTGCTCCGCAGTGCGGGCGGTTCTCGGGACGTCAGGAAGTCACCCCCGCCACCGATGGAAGGTCGGCTCGATGACCACACCTGCCGAGCTAGAGAAGCGCGCGGCTGCCTTCAGCGCGCCCCGGCAGCCGAGCCCGAACTTCTGGCCGCTGACCGGATGGTGGACACACCGGTGCGTCGGGATCCGGTCCGGCGAACCGTGCGTCGGCTGCGCGTGGGCCGGGCCCAGCTTTGGCGAGCACGCGCGGGCCGGCGCGATCTTCGCTGCCCGGGGGCGCGGCCCTCCGCCAGGGCTGCAGCTCCCACTGCAGCCCTTCCTCGTGGGGCCGGAGACGGACGAGGGCGGTGATGACGAGTGACTTGTGCTAATTCCGCTGAGGGGTCCATCCATATCGCGGAGTCAAATGGACACCGCTATTTGATCCTGCACTCACCCACTCTTCCGGGAGCGTTTTCCCAGTCAGACTGGGTTTCGCCCCTCTGAGAGGACCGCCGGAGGTCATTCTGCGCACATGAATGAACCAATCCTCTGATTCCTCAACAAGAAGCTCGGACAGGACTTCACGGGAAGACAGACCGATGACCACTACACAGACTGTGCCGTTCGTCGGCGGCCCCCTGGACGGGCAGCTGGCCGAGAGTTTCGACCTACCTACCGCTCGGCCGAGACCGGGCAGCGGGTGTCGACCCGCGCCTTTTGGCGACGATGCGTGGCAACGAGGGCGGCATGCCGCCGAAGCCAACCCGCCGACAGGCAGTCCGCGTCTACATCCGGGTCCCGAGGCGCGGCGGCCACGTGTGGATGCCGACCGTGCTCGGGATCGACATGAGTGCCCGCTGGGTGCGGTACGAACGGGCCGATGGGGCTCGGCAACTGGTGGGCGTCGGGGCACGTCCAGTACCGCGACACCTTCCGGGGTGACCCGGTGCCCGACGCCGAGGCGGAGGCGCTGATCACCAAGTGGCTGGCGACGGCCGGGGACCTGAGCCTGGAGGAGGAGCTCGCCATGGGCTGCCTCCACCGGCTGGACTGGGACGGCTACCGGCTGGCGACCCAGCCGATGACCGAGGCGCCGTTCTAATGGGAGGCCGACGGTGGAAGACGGACGCCGAGCGGGCCAGACGCAAGCGGCTGTACGACATCGCGGCCAGCGCCGCCGTGGCCTACATGAACCCGTACTTCGCCGGGCTCCAGCTCGCCGGAGCGGGCGGCCGGGACGAGCCGACCCGCGAGCACACCGAGATCGTCCTGCGGGTCTTCGACACCTACGACCGAGTCCGGGAGGCCGTGTCATGAGCGCCCCTGAATGAGCTGACCGCAGTCCTGGGCATCGAGGTCCCTGGTGCTGACTACGCCCCTGGACGATTTCGCGTGGACGGGGTCGGCCGCCGGTGACCGTTGGGTGGCAACCGGCCTTCCAGAGTGGCCACAAGCCCCTGACGCTCCCGCGACGGCATTGCCCGCCACCTCAAGTCCGGCGGCGCCATCCGCCCACCCCATGCCCCACCCACGCGGCGAACCAATCCCATGCGGAGTTTTCGCGCGCGCTGTCTCCGGCATCGTGCGACAGGCGAGCTGATCACTTGCACCGGACGAACGCCAGGGCATCAGGCGGCCCCGACGAAGGCTGGCGGCTGTCAAGGCCCCCACGTCGAGTCCGGCGCACATCGACCTGCCTGGTGACGTCAACGGCGGACTGACGGATGGCTGAGCGGGTGTCCCTGTTGACGGCTCGATCATCACGCGAAAAGCGTGCACTACAACACTCACCAAGCCGCGCACAGGTCGCGCACGAATCTTGTGACTTCTTTGTTCTGGGAGAATCGTGATTCCAAGCGCAAGTCTCGGCTGGTGCGCACACTGCGACACACATGCGCCGGCGGCATTCTGCCCCTGATTGCTTTCATTGATCTCGATCGGAGGATCAGCACTCCAACGAGGATGCTCAACCAAGGGACGCACTCGTGGCATACCGAATCCCTAGCTGCTCGGTCAAGGGATGCCGGTTCCGCGAGGTGCCCGGGCAGGGCGTCTGCGTTGAGCACGGCGGAGTCAAGGAGGACCCACCCCGCTGCGGCCCGGCGCCTCTTGATTACATGCGGCTGTGCGGTGCTCGTCGGCGAGACGGCGGGCCGTGTC
>NZ_DATMVN010000335.1:0-6244 GCF_035563135.1 Streptomyces sp. | reverse complement strand
CCCATCCAGGCCGACGTCCGCATCCTCGTCGAGCCCGTCGACGATCAGCACCAGGCGGCGATCGCGCCCCGCGCACTCACGAGCCGCTGCTTCGTACAGCGGCTCGAGGGTTGGCTGTTTTCGATCCACCGCAGAGTAGCGCCTGTTCCCCGCCGCAGCAGCCAGTTGCTCCCCGACCGCCTGTACGAAACCGTCACGGCGGTCGGTGCCCAGACGCCCCGCGATGACGTAGTGCGCGACGTCCACCCCGGCGGGCAGCTCTCGGACCGCGAACCAGGACAGCAGGGCGGTCTTCCCCGCCCAAGGACCTGCCTGCCACCACAGGTAGGCGGGGGCGTCGTCGGGACCGGTGACGAATGCCGCCATGTCGGCCACTTCCTCCTCCCGCCCCACGAACTCGCGTGGAAGGACATCCCGGAGGGGCTGGGACGGCCCGCCCAGGAGGCGGCCCGGGGAGGCTGCGTGAACACGGGAACCACGGCCCCCCTGCCTGCTGTTCCTGACGGACTGTGCAGCCTTCAGCCGACGGCCCCAAACACCGTTAGGCGTCCGGTCGTGGCCAGGCGAACGGAGCACCGCACGATCTTCCAGGAATGGGATCAGCACCCGCATCATGTACTCGACGTGCCCCCGTTCTTGTGGGGGCGCCTTGAGGAACCAGTCGCTGAGATTCTGCTTCACCACCTTGTGGCCGTGTTGCCCGGCGAGCTGGATCAGGCGTCCGTACCCCAACCCTGCATGACCGCCTGCGGCTTCGTATAACGCCCTCAGCTCATCCGGGAACGTCGGCACCTGTCCGGCACCGCTTCGTCCGCTGTATGCGGAAGACTTCTCCGGACACATCTTCATTCTCCTTCTGACCTGGGAACATACCGCTGATCCACTTCTCCGGACATCGCCGGACGCAGCTCTGAAGCCGGATACCTATGGGACCGCGCCCGGCGGAGAAGACCACCGGGCGACAACCCCGAAGGGGGAGTCCGCGTGTCCGTTCTGCTGACCGTTCTGGAGTCCACGTTCCAGGAAGCCGCCACCCTTTCCGCCGCGACCGGCCTCGCCTACACCGGGGCCGTCGTCACGGTGGCGGCCTCCTCCGTCCTCTTCCGTAGCCCGCAGCGCCGGCGTGACGCCCGGGCGACGCTGACGATCCTGGTGCGCCGTGGGGGGAAACGGTGATGCCCGTGGGCCTGGTCCTGGCGTGGTTGCAGGGCATACTCTCGGCCACTGTTGGGTTTTCCCGCCTGTGCGGGGATGGCCCCCGTTAGGAGCAGATCCTTCTTGGCTCCCGCGTGTGCGGGGATGTCTTTTGCCACGTGACCACCCGAATGTGCGGCTGTTCCATGTGCTGAGGGCAACGCATAGTTGCCCTCAGCGGGCCAGCACCAGTCCGCAACTGTAGGCGCGTGCGTGGCCGAGGCCGTTCGACAGGACTCCCACCAGAGTTTCCGGGTCGGTGACGGTCAGGGAGCCGCGGATCTCGGCGCGGCCGATCCGGACCGGCTTGCTGCGGTGGGCGCTCGAGACCGTCGGCAGCATACGGATCCCCAGGGCGTCCGGGTCGGCGGTGGCGCCGATGCGGGCGACGCCGTCCTCGGCGTTCGCCGGGTCCCCCTCGGCCTGGAGACGCCGTGAGAACCATCGCTTCACGTGCTCCGGCGTGGTGTGAGCGGTTCGTGTGCCACGGGCCTTCTCCGAGGCGGGTTTACCCGACGGCTTGCTGCGGGTCGGGTTGACGACCGTACGGAAGCCGAAGACTTCGCCCGCTTTGAAGGTGCGGTCGACGGTGATGATGTGCGGGGCGGCGGTGAAGGCCTCGCGCGGTATACGGGCCCAGTCACCCGGGATCCTGGACTGCACGACCAGGACGAGGGCCGCCGCCTTCAGGTCCACCGACCACGTTGACAGGACACCCATCTGGGCGCGCGCCTCCGGGTCGCCGTCCTCGACCCAGCCACGGAAGCCGCTCATGACGGTGCGGTGCATCTCCTGGGCGTCGACCAGGGATTTGGCGACCAGGGGGTGGCGGGCGTTCAGCGAGAGGACGGAGTGGGTGGCGACGAAGCGGGCCGTCGAGGCCCGTGTGCTGTTCACGGGATGATGTCCCATCCGGTTGCGGTCGGTGCGATGGTGATGCGCGTACGGGCTTCCCAGCGCGTGACGTGCGCCCGGTGGGCCGGATTGAAGCTGACCGGCTGGTCGTTCACCTGCAACGCCCCGCGCGTGCCCGATGGCACCTGGACCCAGGCCCAGGGGCGCCGGCCCGAGGAGTCGGGTCCGTCCGGGCCGGGGAGCAGGAGTTTGGCGGCGAATGCGGTGGCGACCGTGCCCGGGAGGATCTCCGCGGCCAGGGTCCCCGAGGGCGGACAGGACTTCCGGCCGAGCCACAGCAGCCGCTTCGGGTGCTCCAGGGCGTACGCGATGTCCTCCAGCAGCGCCCGGTCCTGGTGCTCGAGCCCGACGACGAACGCCGCGTCCGACAGATACCAGCGCTCCGTGATCATCGCTGAGCGCGACAGCTCGGCCGAGACAAGAGCCCCGGAGACAGGGTCGGCCGTGATCTTCTTCGGCGCCCCGTACCAACCGGCCAGCTCGTGGTGTCCGAAGCCCGGCCCCTCAGCCGCTGCCATGCTCGCGGCGACCGCCGCAGCACGCCGGTGGTCGGTGATGACGTCCCGCGGCCGCAACGGGAACCGGCCGGCGCCGACCGTGTGGTAATCGCGCACCGGGGTCCCCGGATGGTCGGCGCGGACACCGAACACGAGCGTGGCGAGGTCGTCCACGGGGTCGGTCCTCTCCCGGCCGAGGGCCGCCGCGCACAGGCCGATGACCGCCGACTTGGTGGGGCGGATGTGCGTGTCACGGTGGGCGAACCGGCTCGCCACCCCCCAGGACTGCAAAGGTGCGGCGAGCCGCACGAGCAGAACGTGCGTGGTCACGCCGTCAGCTCCCCGGGCGAGGCCACGGTCTCGGCGCCGGTGTCCTGCAAGGTGCCGAGGAGTTCGTCGATCTGCGGGTCGTAGGTGAGGACGCGCGCGCTCTGGATGTCGGGCCGGCGCCGGCTGACGAACGCGTGGTGCTTCAGCAGCCGCCTGACCGCCGCCGGGCCGGCGGGGCCCTCGCCGTTCTTGTCCAGGGGGTTCTCGTCGATGGGGGCCTGGAAGGCAGCCGCGTAGTTGTACGGGCGCTCACCTTCGAAAGCGAGGACCAGGGTCGGCAGCGAGCCGGTGGAGGCGGTCGAGTTCTTCTTCGCTTCGGGGAAAGCGTCGACGAAAGCGGTGACGAACTCGGCCTCGGCCGCGACAGACGCCTCCTCGGCCTCCTGAACGGTCATCCCGGCCGCCTGGAGGTTCCTGCGTAGTCGCAGGCGGTCGAGGACCGCGTGCCGGTAGAAGGTGCCGGTGATCAGGGACTGGTAACCGGTCATGCCGGCGCCGGCGTCATCGGCCGCGTCGAGGAAGTCCAGCGCGTTCTTCTTGCGGTCGAGCTTCGCGTCGTCGGCCGCGGCGTAGAAGTCATCGACCTGCTCCGCCTCGTGCACGGTGAAGGCATGGCTGCTCTGGACGGCGCCGTCGACGTTCGGGGAGTCCGCGATCTCGGCGAGGAAACGTCCGTACAGGGCGATGTCGATAGCGTCGCGCGGGGCGAGCGCGGTGAGGACCGCTGCCCGGGTCGCCGCCGGCACCGCGGGCAGCTTGGCATCGGACGCGGGGGTCTCGTCCGTGTTCGGCTCTTCCTGTCCGCCGTTCTTGCGGGCGCCCTTCTTCCCCTTGGCCGCGGCCGCCGCAGTCTGCGCTGCCAGGTACTCCTCGGTCCAGGACCGGACCGACTCGGCCTGTTCGTCGATGTGCGCGGCAATGCGGGTGCCCGCGTCCGCGGGGGCGAACAGCAGCACCTTGGTCAGGTTCGCGACGGTCTTCTTGCCGGGGTCCCCGAATTTCAGGCCGGTGGCTTCGATGACGGCGCGTGCGGTGCGCACAGCTTCTTCCTCCTCCCAGCCGTGCTCGGAGGTGAGCGTGCGGGCGGTGATCAGCGCCCATTCACGAGTCCGGAGGCCGGTGCTGCGGCCGGCAAGGGCGCCGAGGCCCGCGTTGGCCCGGTTGCGGGTGTGGACTCGCTCGGCCCTGCGCCGCGCCTGACTGGTGATCATGTGCCGTTCGGTGCCGCCGTAGACGATCGACTTCGGCGCCCCGTTCTCGTCACGCACGGGGAGGACGGCCACCAGGGTCTCCAGGAGGTGCAGGGAGAGGAACTGGCCGCCGGCGGAGGAGGCGTTGCTGGTCACGTGGTGGAGTCCTTCTGGAGGGAGGCGGCGGCAGTCGAGGAGGTGGACCGTTTGGCGGGAATGCGGGCTGGAGGCATATGGAAGGCCACACCCCACTCATACGGAACGCGGGCTCTGCGGTCGTGCCAGAGGTTCAGGTCGTCGACGAGCCGGGCCCAGGACGGTGGCTGCTTGTCGCAGGCCCGCAGACGTGCGACGGCGTGCTGCAGATGCCGCCAGGGAACGCGACGGCTGGACACGATCCGGTCGACCAGACGAGCTGCACCCGGGTTGTCCGGCCCTCGCCCGGTGCCACTGCCGATGCGGCGGGCGGCCTCGCCCAGGCTTCCGTACCCGAAGGCCGGCTTCGACCGTCCTTGGTGGTAGACGGCGAACAGGAAGGCGACCTGGCCGTAGACCTCACGCTGGGCCTCGGTCGGGCTGTACCAGAGGGCCCGGAAGTGGGGCTCCCGATGGACGCGGGGACGCCGTAGCTCGGCGAGGCTCGCATAGTCGTGGTTGTGGACGAGGCTGGCGAGCCAGGCCGTGAGCGCGGCGCTGCTTTCACTGGTACCGGGACCTGCGCCGGTGGTGGTCATGAAGTCTCCCCTCGGAGTTCGGCCGGGGCCTTCGCCATGGCCAGCTCGTCGTCGAACCGCCGCAGAGCGGCGGCCCGGGCCTTCGCGCCCTGCGAGTTCCTCGGCAGCGAGTCGAGGCACTCGGTGAGGAACCTGCGGGCGGCGGTGGCGACGGTGGCCGCGTACTCGTGGAGAGAAGCCTGGACGTCCTCACCCAGCGTGGTCTCCTCCATCAGCAGATCGAAGGACTCCCGCGTCGCCGCCCAGTGCTGACCACGGGCGTCGAAGCGCGCAATCTGGCTCGTCTTGTCAGCCGGCTTGGGGTTCGGATACGCCACGGTCCAGGCCGCGTACGCCGCCTTGGACAGAGCGGACGCCACGAACTCCGCGATGTCCGAACCGCGGTAGGAGGCCAGGTACAACCGGGCCTCCAGGCCGGGGGCGAACGGGAAGGTTCCGTCGACCCATGCGATGGCTGTGGTCTGCTTGGCCACGAGCCCGACCGTCCACAGGTCGATGCGTCGCGCGGGCTGCTGGCCGGGCTCGGGGGCGACGTCCTCGGCCGGGAAGAGCGCGAGCCTCCGATACAGGGTGCCCCCGTCGTTGCCACCCGCTTCGGAGCGCGCCTCGGCCACGGCCGCGTAGAGGGCATGAGCCTGCCGCCAGACGGCGCGGGTCGCCGAAGCCCACAGCGGCTTGCTGGTGCCGTCGGCCTTCTTGGCGTACACGGCGTCCTGCAGATGCTCATCCGTCAGCGCGAGCAGCTCGCCCGCGCCGAGCAGTACCCGGTCCACGTGATCCCCCGCTCGGGTCGGACGGAGCAGGATCGACCGGCCGAGATAGCTGTGCAGGTCAGCCGGGCCGGTGACCGGGCGGCCGCTCGGCTTGGCCTTGAACCCCCGACGCTCCTGACCGGCGGTCCAGGTACGGTTCAGCTCCCCCGGCGGCCCGGAAACCGGAGCCAGGTTGAGACGCAGCGTCTCCCCGAGGCTGACCCCGAGCGCGAGCACCCGGATCCGGGTGCCGAGGCGGGTGGCGGCGAGGTTGGTGATGGTGGCGCCGAGCGTCTCCTTGCCGGAGATCCTGGCGCGTCCGGCCGGACCGTACACATGCTGGGTGAGCATGGCCCGAAACGCCTGCGCGACGGGGAGCGGGCTGGTGTGCTCCAGATGGTGATGGTCAAAGAACTGGTTGTAGTCCCCGACCCGCTCGATCACCAGCTGCGCCGGCCCGGCCCCGTGCTCGTCGAGGAACGGAGCGAGCAGCGCGTTCTGTCCCAGAGGCTCCACAGGATGGAACAGGTCCCAGACCTCTTCTCGGGGGCGCTGGGCGAGCCACTCAGCGGCAGGCCGGAGCGCGTTCTTCTGGTCCACCCAGGCAGGCCACTGCGCAGCCGACTTCGGAT
>NZ_DATMVN010000334.1:0-2450 GCF_035563135.1 Streptomyces sp. | reverse complement strand
ACCGGGATGCACGTCGGGTGGATCTGCGTGTAGCAGGGGTTGGCGAACAGCGCGCCCCGCTTGTGCGCCCGCCAGGCGGCGGTGACGTTGGAGCCCTTGGCGTTCGTGGACAGGTAGAAGACGTTGCTGTACCCGCCCGAGGCCAGGACGACGGCGTCGGCGTAGTGCGTGGAGATCTCGCCGCTGATCAGGTCCCGGACGACGATCCCGCGCGCCTTGCCGTCGACCACGATGAGGTCGAGCATCTCGGTGCGCGGGTGCGTCTCGACGTTGCCGAGGCCGATCTGCCGCTCGAGGGCCTGGTAGGCGCCGTAGAGCAACTGCTGGCCCGTCTGCCCGCGGGCGTAGAAGGTGCGGGACACCTGCGCGCCACCGAAGGACCGGTTGTCCAGCAGCCCGCCGTACTCACGGGCGAACGGCACGCCCTGGGCGACGCACTGGTCGATGATGTTCGCGCTGACCTCGGCCAGCCGGTAGACGTTGTCCTCGCGGGACCGGAAGTCGCCGCCCTTGACCGTGTCGTAGAACAGTCGGTGCACGCTGTCGCCGTCGTTGCGGTAGTTCTTGGCGGCGTTGATCCCACCCTGCGCGGCGACGCTGTGCGCGCGGCGCGGGCTGTCCTGGAACCAGAAGTTCTTGACCCGGTAGCCGGCCTCGGCCAGCGTCGCGGCGGCCGATCCGCCGGCCAGTCCGGTGCCGACGACGATCACCGACAGGCGGCGGCGGTTGGCCGGGTTGACCAGCTTCGCGCGGAACTTGCGCTCGCCCCACCGCTGGTCGATCGGGACGTCGCGCGGGGCTTTGGTGTCGGCGATCGGCTCGCCGACGGAGAAGAGCTCGAGAGGCATGGCGTGATTGGTCCCGTCAGTCGATCAGGCCGAAGGCGATGGACAGCGGCACGAGCAGGAAGCCCACGGTGATCACACCGGCGACGGCGTAGGCGATCCCGTTGACCGCGCGCTCGCGGCGCTTGTTGGTCTGCCCGAGCGTCTGCGTGGCGGCGAAGATGCCGTGCCGGAGGTGCAGCCCCAGCAGGACCAGTGCGAGCACGTAGAACAGCGTGATCGGGATGTTCTGGAAGCTGGCGACCAGTCGGTCGTAGGGCGTGGCGTCGGAGCCGGCCGGGTTCACCGCGCCGAAGGTGAGGTCGAGGATGTGCCAGATGATGAACAGCAGGATGATGACGCCGCCCCAGCGGACGGTGCGTGAGGCAAAGCTCTGCTGCACCCGCTTCTTGGTCACGTAGGGCACCGGGCGGGCGCGGCGCGCCTGGCGCCACAGCGAGATCGCCGCCCAGAAGTGCGCCACCACGGACGCGAGCAGCACCAACCGGATGATCCAGAGGAGCGTCTCCTCGGGCACGGCCGGCTCACCGATCGTGCGGATCCAGTGGGAGTACTCGTTGAACTCCTCGGCACCCTGGAATGCGTGCAGGTTGCCGATCATGTGAGCGATCAAGTAGAGGATCATGATGATCCCGCTGACCGCCATCACTGCCTTCTTGACGACCGAGTTGCTGAACTTCCCGGTCTTGGGGGCCTTTCGGGGGCCCGTATGCGTCGTCACTGTCGCCACAGGCCAACGGTATGCCCACTGTCCGGGTGACACCCAGGTAGGGCCACCGTGACACGGCTCATGTAAGGGCACCCTCACCAGGCCGAACGGGCCCCGAGGTCCCTCTTGCGAGCCCCAACGGGGGTCCCCGGGCAGGGGTTCCCGACCCGGGCAGACAGCCGGCCGTCCGGTGGAGGAAGATCGTGCACGACCCGGTCGAGTGCTCCGAGAGGACCGGGCGGAGAGGACAGGGACGTGCCTGGACCCACCCGCGGTTTCCTCGGCCGCCGCCGCACGGCCAGCGATCCGCGGCTGCCACCCGGCCAGTACGACGTCGGCGGCGACTGGCCGGTGCTGACCGCCGAGCCCACGCCGCGGATCACCCCGGAGACCTGGAGCATCACCGTCGACGGCGAGGTGGAGAACCCGACCACGTGGAGCTGGGACCAGGCGCACGCGCTGCCCGGTGCCGAGTACCGCGGCGACATCCACTGCGTGACCACCTGGTCGAAGTTCGACACGCACTTCGGCGGCATCAGCGTCGACTCGCTGCTGGAGGTGGCCCGCCCGACCGCGGAGGGCCGCTTCGTGGTGGCCACGTCCAAGACCGGCTACACGACCAACCTGCCGATCGAGGACGTCACCGGGGGGAAGGCGTGGCTGGTCTGGGAGTTCGACGGCAGGCCGCTGCCGATCGAGCACGGCGGCCCGGTCCGGATGCTGGTGCCCCACCTGTACTTCTGGAAGAGCGCCAAGTGGATCAGCCGGATCACCGTGGTCGAGCGCGACCAGCCCGGCTTCTGGGAGCAGAACGGCTACCACGACCGGGGCGACCCGTGGAAGCAGCAGCGGTACCAGGGTGACTGATGAAGGACCCCGCTCTCCGCATCCCTCGC
>NZ_DATMVN010000333.1:0-2790 GCF_035563135.1 Streptomyces sp. | reverse complement strand
CGCCGTGGACAAACTCAAGGGCCAGATCGAGCAGGCCAGGGCGCAGGGCAACACCGCCAGGGCGGACAAGCTGGAGCGCGAGCTGCAGGGCCGCCAGGCCCTGCTGGACCAGGCGCTGAAGGGCCTGGAGGAGTTCGGCGGCTGAGCCGCACGCTTCCCTGTGGAAGAGGGCTCCCGTACGCGACGCGTACGGGAGCCCTCTTCCGTGCGGCCGCGCACCCCGTCGGCCACGTGGGCCGGAGGCCCGCCGCCGGCGGGGCGTGCGGCTGCGCCGGGCTGTCGCCGGGCGTGCGCCCGCTCCAAGCTGCTGCCCTACGGGCGGCGCGCCGAGGTGACCCGGTAGACGTCGTAGACGCCCTCCACGCCGCGTACGGCCTTCAGGACGTGTCCCAGGTGCTTGGGGTCGCCCATCTCGAAGGTGAAGCGCGAGGTGGCCACCCGGTCCCGCGAGGTCTGCACCGCGGCCGACAGGATGTTCACGTGCTGGTCGGACAGGACCCGGGTGACGTCGGAGAGCAGCCTGGAGCGGTCCAGCGCCTCGACCTGGATGGCGACGAGGAAGACCGACGACTGGGTGGGCGCCCACTCGACGTCGAGGATCCGCTCGGGCTGCTGCGAGAGCGAGTCGACGTTGACGCAGTCCGCGCGGTGCACGGAGACGCCGCTGCCCCGGGTGACGAATCCGATGATCGGGTCGCCGGGCACGGGAGTGCAGCAGCGGGCCAGCTTGACCCAGACGTCCTCGACGCCCTTGACGACCACGCCCGGGTCCGCGTTGGCCCGGCGCTTGCTGCGCCCGTGCGAGGGCGGCGAGCTCTCCGCCAGGTCCTCGTTGGCCGCGTCCTCGCCGCCGAGTGCCTGGACGAGTTTCTGGACGACTCCCGCCGCGGCGACATGGCCCTCGCCGATCGCCGCGTAGAGCGACGAGATGTCGGGGTAGCGCATCTCGTGCGCGAGCGTGACCAGGGAGTCCCCGGTGAGGATGCGCTGGATCGGCAGGTTCTGCTTGCGCATGGCCCGCGCGATGGCGTCCTTGCCCTGCTCGATCGCCTCGTCACGCCGTTCCTTGGAGAACCAGGCACGGATCTTGTTGCGTGCCCGGGGCGACTTGACGAACTGGAGCCAGTCGCGGGAGGGCCCGGCGCCGGCCGCTTTGGAGGTGAAGACCTCCACCAGGTCGCCGTTGTCGAGCGTCGACTCCAGCGGTACGAGCCGCCCGTTGACCCGTGCCCCTATGGTCCGGTGGCCCACCTCCGTGTGGACCGCGTACGCGAAGTCGACCGGCGTCGCTCCGGCGGGCAGCGCTATCACGTCGCCCTTCGGCGTGAAGACGAAGACCTCGTTGCGCGACAGGTCGAACCGCAGGGACTCCAGGAACTCGCTGGGGTCCTCGGTCTCCTTCTGCCAGTCCAGGAGCTGGCGCAGCCACGCCATGTCGTTGACCGTGTCCTGGCCGCGCCCGCCGCCGGTGTTCTTCGGGATGTCGGTGCGGACCTTGGAGGCGCCGGCGACCGCTTCCTGCTTGTACTTCCAGTGCGCGGCGATGCCGTACTCGGCGCGGCGGTGCATGTCGAACGTACGGATCTGGAGCTCGACGGGCTTGCCGCTGGGCCCGATCACCGTGGTGTGCAGCGACTGGTACATGTTGAACTTGGGCATCGCGATGTAGTCCTTGAACCGCCCGGGCACCGGGTTCCACCGGGCGTGCACGGTGCCGAGCGCCGCGTAGCAGTCGCGGACGGTGTCGACGAGGACCCGGATGCCCACCAGGTCGTAGATCTCCGCGAAGTCCCGGCCGCGCACGATCATCTTCTGGTAGACGCTGTAGTAGTGCTTCGGCCGTCCGGTGACGGTGGCCTTGATCCGGGCGGCGCGCAGGTCGGCCTGGACCTCGTCGGTCACTATCGCGAGGTACTCGTCACGCTTGGGCGCGCGCTCGGCGACCAGGCGGACGATCTCGTCGTACATCTTGGGGTAGAGGATCGCGAAGGCGAGGTCCTCCAGCTCCCACTTGATGGTGTTCATGCCCAGGCGGTGAGCCAGCGGCGCGTAGATCTCCAGGGTCTCGCGGGCCTTCTTCTCCTGCTTCTCCCGCTTGAGGTAGCGCATGGTGCGCATGTTGTGCAGCCGGTCGGCGAGCTTGATGACGAGGACCCGGGGGTCCTTGGCCATGGCGACGACCATCTTGCGTACGGTCTCGGCCTGGGCGGCCTCGCCGAACTTGACCTTGTCGAGCTTGGTGACGCCGTCGACGAGGAGGGCGACCTGGTCGCCGAAGTCCTTGCGCAGGGTGTCCAGGCCGTACTCGGTGTCCTCGACCGTGTCGTGCAGCAGCCCGGCCATCAGCGTCGCCGGGTCCATGCCGAGCTCGGCGAGGATCGTGGTGACGGCGAGCGGGTGGGTGATGTAGGGGTCGCCGCTCTTGCGCTTCTGGCCGCGGTGCCAGCGTTCGGCGACCTGGTAGGCCTTCTCGATCTGGCGCAGCGTGGCGGACTCGATCTTGGGATCGTTGCCGCGGACCGTGCGCAGGAGCGGTTCGAGGACCGGGTTGTACGGGCTGGAGCGCTGCATTCCCAGCCGGGCGAGGCGGGCCCGTACGCGGTTGGAGGAGCCGCCCGAGCGCGCGGGGGCCGACGGAACGGCGGCGGCCCTGGACGGGGGCTTCGCCACGGGAGCCGGTGCGGGGGGCTTCGGCGCCGCGGCTCCTGGGACGGACTTCGCCGGGGGCGCCTGCTCCGCGCCGGAGGAGGGCGCGGTCTCCGGGCCGGGGGAGGGCGTCTTCGCGCCGGG
>NZ_DATMVN010000332.1:0-18382 GCF_035563135.1 Streptomyces sp. | reverse complement strand
AGGGGTGCGGGCCACTTCAGTGACACCGACCGGCCCTGGTCGGTGAGCGCGACCAGCGGGTCGTCGCCGCCTGCGGAGAACGTCACATGTCCGGCCGCCGCCTTGGGGCTGATGCGGCCGGCGACCTGGGTGAGGGTGGTGTCGATCGCTTCCCAACGGCCTTCACGCTTCACCCGGACCGGCATGCTGTGCTGCGTACGGCGCAGGTTCCCGTTCGGCAGGGCGTGGGTCTCGCTCGTCTCCGAGCGCTCGGCCAGGATCTCGACCGGTTCTCCGGACAGGCGTGCCGCCTCCAGCGCGCCGCGCTCCGAGGTGGGTGCCGATCCGGCGGAATCGGTGGTGGCAGCAGCGGAATTCAAGCCCAGCGGCGCCAGACCGAGTGAAGTCCCGGCGATCACGATCGCAAGCGCCTTGCGGGCGGCTCGGTTCGCGGGAGCCCATCTTCGCGTACATATTTTCGGCACGTTCGCCCGTTCCTACCTCTGTTCGGGACTTCCTGTGAAGATCCTTTGGCTTGGCTGTGAACTTTAACCCGTGTTTACTCACCCTCGTTAACGCGTTCCTCTCGCTTCTCAAGTAGGTGCAAAAAGTGCAACACGTGCTCAACTATCTACGTCATGTCGGCCATTGGCGCAGATCCATACCCCTCGCCCTGCTGCTCACCCTGTTCGTCGGCTTCATACCGGAGGACCCAGCAGCTGCGGGCACCGGCAAGATGCGACTTGAGGAGCTGAAGCGCGATCCGTCCATCCCTGGGCGTTCCCTTCATCCCGAACGCAAATCGATTCGGGATGACGCCGCCAAGAAATGGACACCGCGCCGAGATGGAGACCTGGCCGGCACTTACACCGTCCGGGTGTCGAAGAACGGCAAGCCGCGTACGGACACCCTGAGTTCGGGCCGAGCCCGGTCATTGGGAGAACCGGACACTGGTCTCGACGACAGCCCGGTACGCCTGACCCAACCGACGGTGCGGGAAGCAAAGGCCGCCCGAAGCGTGCGGACCGCGCAGCCCGCACCCCTGGGAGGTGTTGCACGAGTCGAGATCCAGGATCAGGGTCACGCCCGCAAGGCGGGTGTCACGGGCATGCTGTTCACGGCGGCACCGGCCGCCACGAACGAGGCCGAAGCCGTCACGGGCGCAGTCGAGATCGAACTTGACTACACGGCCGTGAAAGACACCTACGGTGCCGACTGGGGATCCAGGCTGCACCTGGTCCAGCTCCCGGCCTGCGCTCTGACGACTCCTGAGAAGTCGCAATGCCGCACGCGTGCCGAGCTGGGGGGCGACAACGACCCGGTCACCGGCACCGTGAGCGCCACCGTCGACCTGAACGCCTCCACTGCCCGCAGCACCGGTGCCCCGATGGTCCTGGCGGCGGTAGCCGCCGCGTCAGGCCCGGGAGGAAGCCACGAGGCGACGTCACTGTCTCCGTCCGGCGACTGGTCAGGAGGTAGCTCAGCCGGCGGATTCTCGTGGTCCTACGGAATCGAGTCACCGGAGGTGCCCGGTGGCCCCGAGCCGGAGGTGGAGTTGTCCTACTCCTCGCAGTCGGTCGACGGGCGTACTGCTTCCACGAACGGGCAATCATCGTGGATTGCGGAAGGCTGGGACTACGAACCCGGCTTCGTCGAACGCCGATACCAACCCTGCTCTGACGACAAGGCCGCGATCGACGGCAAGGCACCCAACAACTCGGGTGAGACTGCGGATCTGTGCTGGGGCTCCGACCACGTCGTCATGTCGCTGGACGGCAAGACCACCGAGCTGGTCAAGAACGAGCCGAGTACGGAGAACCCGAAGGAGGAGTGGCGCCTCGCCGACGACGACGGCACCAGGGTCGAGCGCCGCACCGGCGCTGACAACGGCGCCAAGGACGGCGAGTACTGGCTGATCACCAGCACCGACGGCGTCCAGTACAGCTTCGGCCTGAACAAGCTCCCTGGAGCGACCACCCAGCGCACCAACTCCGCGCTGACGGTACCGGTCTTCGGTAACCATCCCGGTGAGCCCTGCCACGCCACGGCGTTCGCCGACTCCGACTGCGCGCAGGCATACCGCTGGAACCTGGACTACGTCGTCGACCCGCTCGGTGACGCCATGACCCTGTGGTGGAACAAGCGCACCAACTTCTACGGCCAGCACATGAACGCCGAGAAGCAGATCTCCTACGTGCGCTCCGCCGACCTGGCGCGGATCGACTACGGGCTGCGCAGCGACGCCCTCTTCGGTGTCCTGCCGGCCGGGCGCACCACCTTCACCACCGCTGAGCGCTGCGTTCCGACCTCCACCTTCGACTGCGCCGAGTCCAAGCGGACCACCGCGAACGCGAAGTACTGGCCCGACACGCCCCTGGACCAGGAGTGCGTGTCCGGTGCGAAGTGCACCGACAAGTACTCCCCGACGTTCTGGTCCACCAAGCGCCTGACCAAGATCAGCACCCAGGTGCTCGCCGGATCCGCTCTCAAGAACGTTGACTCCTGGGCCCTGGAGCAGAGCTACCCGGCCACCGGCGACGGCAGCTCCCCCGCCCTGTGGCTGGAGTCCATCACCCGCACCGGGTACGGCGCCGACGGCACCGCGTCCATGCCGAAGGTGAGCTTCGCGGGCACCCAGATGGACAACCGCGTCGACGGGGTCGAGGGCCTGCCGCCCTTCTCCCGGATGCGTATCCACGCCATCGACACCGAGACGGGCGGACGCATCGGCGTCACCTACTCACCGCGGGAGTGCTCGGCTCTCGCCCCGCGCAAGATGCCCGCCTCACCCGAGACCAACACCCTGCGCTGCTACCCGCAGTACTGGATGCCCAAGGGCGCGACCAAGCCCCTCCAGGACTGGTTCCACCTCTACACGGCCACCCAGGTGCGCGAGGACGACCTGGTCACCGACAGCCCGGACACGGTCACGTCCTACGAGTTCATCGGCTCACCGGCCTGGGCCTACGACGACCGCGAGTTCACCGAGAACAAGCAGCGCACCTGGTCGCAGTACCGCGGCTACGAGCGCGTCCGCACCCGCACCGGGACTGGCACCGATGTCGGGGAGCTGACGGAGAAGCGCTACTTCCGCGGTATGCACGGAGACAAACTCCCCACAGGGACCCGCACCGCGTCGGTGGCGGACAGTTCCGGCGGAAGCGCCCTGGACCTCCCGCAGCACCGGGGGCAACTGCGCGAGCAGATCACCTATGAGTTCGACGGCGGCCCCATCGACACCGCCACGCTCACCACCGCCTGGGCGGTCAAGACCGCCGAGCGCAAGCGGGCCGGCACCACCCCGCTGCAGGCGTGGATGGGCAACCCCGAGACGGTCACGACCCGCGAGCGGGTCAAGGGCGACACCTGGCGGACGTCCAAGGAGGTCACCTCCTACGACACCTACGGTCTGCCGACCCAGGTCGACGAGACCACCCGGGGTGGGAAGCGCTACTGCAGCAAGATCAGTTACGTCCGCAACACCACTGCGCATATGCTGGAGACGGTGTCCAGGGACCTCACGAAGCTGGGCTCGTGTGACTCCTCCGGTGGGGAAGTCGTCGAGGACACCCGCACGCTGTACGACGGCAAGGCGTTCGGCGCCGCGCCCACCCAGGGGCTCGCCACCGAGGTCCAGGAGCTGGACGCCGACGGCACCGGCTACCTGACCATCGACAGGACCACCTACGACATCCATGGCCGCGAGACCGCGTCCTGGGACGCCGAGAACCGTAAGACCAGCGTCACCACCACCCCGGCGACCCGTGTGCCGGCGGCCACGTCGGTCACGACCGACCCGCTGCTGCACACCGAGATGACCGAGTTCGACGACGTACGCGGGCTGCCGGTGAAGACGACCGACGCCAACGGCAAGTCCTCAACGATGCAGTACGACCCGCTCGGCCGTCTGCTGAAGGTCTGGAACATCGGCCGCGACCCGGCCACCCAGACCCCGAACGCGAGCTTCGACTACGCCGTCCGCCGCGACGGCCCCACCGTCATCACCAACCGCGCCCTGAAGGACAACGGCGAGTACGCGGTCTCCTACGAGATCATGGACGGTCTGCTGCGCGAGCGGCAGACGCAGGACGAAGCCGTCGCGGGAGCGGGACGCATCGTCAACGACACGTTCTACGACTCCGCCGGCCGCCCGTGGAAGGAGAACGACGGCTACTTCAACGACCAGGAACCCGCCGCCGCCCTCCTCACCGTGGGCGACCAGGAGGTCCCCTCCCAGACCCGCACGTTCTACGACGGCCTGGGCCAGCCCACGCACACCGTCACCTACGCCCGCGGCGTCGAGCAGACCCGGACCAGCACCGAACACGACGGGGACGCCACGACCACCGTGCCGCCGAAGGGCGGCACCGTCACCACCGAGTTCATGGACGCCGAGGGCCGCCTCGCCCGGACGCGTGAGTACAGCAAGCAGGACCGCAGCGAGTGGCGCGACGTCTCCTACGAGTACGACGCCCTCGACCAGATCACCAAGATCACCGGGCCCACCGGTTCCACGACGTTCGAGTACGACAGCCGCGGACGCCAGACCGCGTCGACCGACCCGGACTCCGGACGCACCGAGATCGCGTACGACAACACCGACAACGTCATCTCGATGAAGGACGCACGCGGCAACGTCCTCGTCCCCACCTATGACGACGGTGGTCGCCAGACCTCGCTGCGCGAAGGGAGCGCCGACGGGCCCAAGCGCCTGGAGTGGACCTACGACACCCTCTACAAGGGACTTCCCACCGCAGCGATCCGCTACGACAACGGTCGCGCCTACCGTGACGAGATCACGGCGTACGACAGCGCCTACCGGCCGACGGCCATGACGACCACGATCCCGGCCGAGGAGACCGGCTTCGGCGGCACCTACACCTACAAGAACAAGTACACCGCCACAGGCAAGCTGGAATGGTCCGACGTCCCGGCCGTAGGTGGTCTGGCCGCCGAACACATCACGTTCTGGTACAACTCCGACGGCCTGCCGATCTCCATCCGCGGCGCCGCCTCCTACCTGAACGACGTCCAGTACTCCGCATTTGGTGAGATACTGCGCACCGACAGCGGCGTGGCCACGAAGAAGGTGTACGGCACCTACTTCTACGACGAGTTCACCCGCCGCATGACCCAGTCCATCTTCGACCGGTCGGTAACGCCGGGACGCATCACGGACACCCGGTACTCCTACGACGAGGCCGGCAACGTCACCAAGGTCAGCGACACCCCCGGCGAGGCCGCGGCGGACGCGGGCAAGACGGACACCCAGTGCTTCGTCTACGACCAGCTCCGCCAGATGACCTCGGCCTGGACCGCCAAGACCGACGACTGCACCACCGGCCCCTCCAAGGACACGGTCGGCGGACCCGACCCCTACTGGCAGTCCTACGCATTCGACACCGCCGGAAACCGCACCCGGCTCACCGAACACGACACCGCCGGCGACACCGCCAAGGACATCACCCGCACCTACACCTACGGAAAGGCGGGGATCGGCGGTCCCAACGCCCTCGCCGAGGCCAAGTCCACCGGCCCGCAGGGCACCAATCTCAGCACCTTCGGCTACGACAAGTCGGGCAACACCACCACCCGCCAGGTCAACGGGACCACCCAGTCGCTGGAATGGGACGTCGAAGGACAACTTCGCAAGGTGACCGAACCGATCGAGGGCGGCGGCACCAAGAGCACCGGATACCTCTACGACGCGTCCGGTGAGCGGCTGGTGCGCACGGACTCCGACGGTTCCAAGACCCTCTACCTCGGCGAGGTGGAGGTCACCCTGAAGACCGACGGACTGACCAGGACCGCCGAGCGCTTCTATGCCCACCCCGACGGAGCCACCACCGTGCGCTCCACCGGAGGCGGACGCCAGTTGCTGCTCTCCGACCACCACGGCACCTCCACCACCAGTGTCGACATGGCGAGCACGGACATGCGGGTCACTCGCCGCAAGTCCATGCCGTTCGGCGAGGACCGGGGCGCCCAGCCCTCCCCCTGGCCAGGCATGCGCGGATTCGTCGGCGGCACCGTGGACCCCGACACCGGTCTCACCCGGCTCGGCGCCCGCGACTACGATCCCATCACCGGCCGCTTCATCTCCGTCGACCCGCTGGTCGGCTACGGCCGGACCAGCACGATGAACCCGTACTCCTACAGCAACAACGCCCCCGCCACCTTCTCCGACCCCGACGGCCTGTCCTACAGCAAGGGCAAGGGCGGCGGCTACGGGCCCCCCGGCCACGACAGAGGCGAGGGTGCCAACGCTCTGGGCAGCTGGCTCCAGCAATGGCTGATGCAGCAGTGGCGAGAACGACAGGAACGGGAACGGCAGCGGCGCATCGCCGAAGCGCGGAGGAGGGCCGCGGAAGCAAAGCGGAAGGCGGAAGAAAGGGCCCGACGCCTCGCGGCACTCCGCCGTGCGGCGGCAGAAGCCGCCGCAGCACGCAAGATGGCCCGGGAAATGGCAGCGGCCCAGGCTCGGGCGGCCAAACGAGCCGCCGCGCAGGCAGCGGCGAACAAACGCGCGGCGCTCAGGCAGGCCGCCGCACGCAAGCGCGCGGAAGCACAGCGCGCAGAGGCCCGACGCCAACAGGCACGACGAGCCGCGGCCCGAAAGGCAGCAGCCCGATCCCGGCCCTCCGCCAAACCCAGCGCGGCGGCCAGACCCAAGCCGAGGCCGTCCCAGGTCACCAAACCGGCGCAGCGCACGAAGCCCAATGCCGTGACCTGTGCCACCAGCAACAGCTTCGTCCCGTCGACCCCGGTCCTGATGAGCAACGGCTCCAAAAAGCCCATCAGTAAGGTCAAGGTCGGCGACAAAATAATCGCCACCGACCCCAAGACGGGGAAGAAGTCTGTCCAGACCGCCTCTGCCACCATCATCGGCAAGGGCACCAAGAAACTCGCCGAAATCACACTCGCGCAGCGCCAGGGCGGGCGCCTAAAAAAGGTATCGGTGACCGCCACGGACGGTCACCCGTTCTGGGCCCCCGCTCTCGGCACCTGGCTTAGTGCGACAGATCTGTTCCCAGGTCTGCACCTCCAGACCGCGGAAGGCACCGCGGCGGAGGTCACAAGTGTCCGTCGGCACAGCGAAGTGGCGACGGTCCACAACCTGACCATCACCGACACACACACGTACTATGTGCTGGCGGGGGCTACTCCGGTCCTGGTTCACAACACTGGTGGCAGCGGGCACATGTGCGATATCTCCGTGACGTCGTCAGATGGAAGTAAGAGCGATATCTCGCTAGAGAGCGGCGACATGACGCCTGAAGAGGCTTCGCTCGGATATCCAAACAACTCGGCTTTCACGCACACGGAGCATCGATTCTCGCGCATGGCGGGTGCTTCCACAGGGCCAAAGGTTTCGCTCCCGAACGACCCCTTCGCCGGTAAGTTCCCGTTGAGTGCTGGTGATTCGGTTAAGATGCAAGGCCAGCTCCCCCCTTGCTCGCGATGCAAGGGTGCGATGAACCGCATGGTCAACGAGTTGGGAGTTTCGGTCACATACGAATGGTCTGGTGCCAAGGGGGCTGGGTCATGGACAGCTGGAAGGAGGAGGCGATAATGATGAGATTGACTGCCACAGAGGTTGGGTTCTTCGAGGATTACGAGGACGAAGAGGCCCTTGAGGTGGGACTTGCCGGAGTGGATGAGGCTGGCGTCCCGCGATCGTTCTCAATTCAGCGATCCACGTATGAGCCTGATGAGCAGGAAGTCCAGTCTGGAATGGATTCCTATAACGTCTCTACTGAGCGAGGCTTCACCGTCTACGGTTGCCTTCGGAGCGTGCGGTTTTCCAATCTGGTTCTCGCGCTGGAATTCACTGCTGAGGATGCGGAGATTCTTGAGATCTCGACGCCTGTTGAAGTGAACCTGAGCGAAGCCCAGGTCGACGAAGAAAATCTGTCTCGGAAGCTTCGCGAGATCCTCGACTGGGGCTCTCTTGAGAAGCGGCCGGAATTGATCGGTATGGACGGTTCAGGGCCTGCCGCCGACGTTTAGGTGGCGCTCGTCGAGAATTTTCCGCTAGGTCATTCCTAATGGGAGGTTGGGTAGCCGTTGCCCAGAAGAGGGCCCCCTCCGCGCTTCTGTGCGGAGGGGGCCCTCGGGCCGTTTGACGGCAACGTCAGCGGACGACGGCAGCAGTGGGCGGGTTGTCGGGGGTGTCGCCGCGCGGGGCGAGGGCGTCGCCGAGGGTGTCGATGGCCTGGCGCTGGAGGCGGAGCCGGACGTGGGCGTAGACGCCGGCGGTGACGCCGATGTGGGCGTGTCCGAGGAGTTCCTTGATGACGACGCCCTGTTCCAGGAGGAGGGTGGCGGTCAAGTGGCAGAGGTCGTGGAAGCGGATTGTACGGAGCCCGGCCTTGTGAAGGAGGCGGCGGAAGCGGCGGGTGAGGTTGCCGAGGTCGAGCGGCTTGCCGTTCGGGGTGGTGAAGACGAGCCCGTTGTCCGTCCAGCCTCGTCCGGCTTCCTGCCGTTCTTCCTGCTGCTGTTCCTGGTGGAGCTTGAGGGAGTTGATGCATTCGGTGGGGAGGGCGATGCGGCGTTCGGAGGCGAGGGTCTTGGTGTGCAGGACGGTCAGGCCCTGGGTGCGGGTGCGCTGGAGGGAGCGGTGGATGGTGGCGGTGCCGCTGTCGAGGTCGAGGTCGAGGTCGAGGTCTTTCCAGTGGAGGCCGAGGAGTTCGCCCTTGCGGAGCCCGGTGCGCAGGGCGAGTTCGTACAGGGCGTGCAGATGGTCATCGGCGGCCGTCTGGAGGAACCACCGGGCTTCGGCGGCGGTGAAGGGCTGGAAACGCCGGGGGCGGGGCGTGGTCGTCTTGACGTTGCGGGCGACGTTGCGCGGGAGTTCGTCCTCGCGGACGGCGTGTTCCAGGGCGGACTTGAGGACTGCGTGGACGTACGTCACGGTCAGCGGCGGCAAGCGCTTATCGCAGCACTGGCCGATGGCGCAGCAGGACCGCCGAACAACGTCCCGGTTCTGGGTGCAGCACTGGCAGGTGGTGCGGAGTCCGTCGAGGAAGGTGCGACACCTACGCCGAGAGCTTCGACGCCGTGTGGACGACAGCGACCCCCGTACGAGAGGAAGGCTGACCGTGGCCCGCACCGAGTACTACGACGACCCGAACGCGCCCATGCCGAACAGCATGGTCGTCGCCGCCTCTGCCGTCGTCACCGACGACCGCGGGCGCATCCTCCTCCAGCGCCGCCGCGACAATGACCTGTGGGCCCTGCCCGGAGGCGGCATGGAGTTCACCGACTCCCTGCCCGGCACGGCCGTCCGCGAGGTCAAGGAAGAGACCGGCCTCGACGTGGAGATCACCGGCCTGGTCGGCACCTACACCGACCCGAAACACATCACCGCCTACACCGACGGCGAGGTCCGCCGCCAGTTCAACGTCTGCTTCACCGCCCGTATTACCAGCGGCCAACTGGAGATCTCGGACGAGTCCACCGAACTCCGGTTTGTACCGCCGGAAGGGATCGAACAGCTGCCGATGCACCACACCCAACGATTCAGGCTCCAGCACTTCCTGGAACAGCGCGAGAAGCCGTACCTGGGCTGAACCGCCTGACGGCAGTAGCGACGGCAATAACCCCGCACAACCACGCCCCTCACCGGGCCAGAAACCCGTACTTGACCTGCGAAAAAGCAGGTCGAAGGGACTGCTGCATCATCTTCGCTCATCCGGGGCCTATGCCGTCCGGGTGATCTCCACGGGCGCGTATCCCACGAGCGGATCAAGGAAGATCCTGCCCTATTAGCAATCGCCGCGTGCGCGGAGCAGACCGGGCAGGGTGCTCAGCGTGCCGACTCGATCTCGGGCGATCTCCGCCTGCGCGGAGATGTTCCGTCGTGCATGTCGTCCTCGACGTACACGCCCGGGTTCGCTCCGCGTACGCGGAGGTGTTCCGCCAGCCACACCAAGCTGGATGGTCACACCCGAATGCCCCGGGAAGGACTCAACCTCTCATCGGTCCGCTTCATCGCGAGTGTGGAGGCCAAGGTCGAAGCCCGGCCCTCGGCAGCAGCAATCTTCGAGAGTCCACATAGCGGCTATCCGGCGAGCGCCAGGACGAGTGGGAGCACTTGGTCGGCTCCGGCTTGGCGCAGGAGGCGTGCCCCCACCGCGAGGGTCCAGCCGGAATCGGTGTAGTCATCGACGAGCAGAACCGGGCCAGGAGTGGCGGCCAAAGCGGCGGCGAGCCCGTCGGGCACCGTGAACGAGTCTGCGAGCGCGCGCAGCCGCTGGGCCGAATTGCTGCGGTGCGCGGTGTGCTCGTCGGCGTGCGGGGTGTAGACCAGGCTGCCCAGGAGCGGGAGCCGGCCGACCCTGGCCACTCCCTCGGCCAGGGAGCCGACAAGTTGAGGGCGTGTGCGGGATGGGATCGCCACGATGCCGACGGGCCGGGCCACCCCGTCAGGACCGCTGGCCCAGCCGCCCGGCGAACGGGCCCAGTCCGCCAGCACCGTCACCACGGCGTTCAGCACGTTGTCCGGCACCGGCCCGTCTGCTGCCTGCGCGGACAGGAGCGGGCGCAGGCGGTTGCCCCAGCCGATGTCCGACAGCCTTCCCAGCGCCCGCCCGGTCACCGCTTGCTGGCCTGCCGGGATGCGGCCCTTGAGGTCCATGCCGACCGCGGCGAGGCCAGTCGGCCACATCTTGCGGGGCTCGACCTCGACGCCCGGCCGGTCCAGCTCGCCCGCCGCCGCCGCGAGAGCCGAATGCGAGACGGCGGGATCGAGCCAGGGGCCCGCGCAGTTGTCGCAGCGACCGCACGGGACCGCCTTCTCGTCATCGAGCTGCCGTTGCAGGAACTCCATACGGCAGCCGGTGGTTGCCACGTAGTCCCGCATGGCCTGCTGCTCCGCGGCCCGCTGCTTCGCAACCCAGGCATACCGCTCCGCGTCATACGCCCACGGCTGCCCTGTGGCGGTCCAGCCGCCCTTCACACGCTTGACCGCCCCGTCCACGTCCAGGACCTTCAGCATCGACTCCAGACGCGAACGCCGAAGATCCACCAAAGGCTCCAGGGCCGGCAACGACAACGGACGCCCCGCGCTCCCCAGGACATCCAGGGTGCGCCGCACCTGCTCCTCGGGCGGGAAACCCACCGAAGCGAAATACGCCCAGATCGCCTCGTCCTCCCGCCCCGGCAGCAGCAAAACATCCGCATGATCCACACCACGCCCGGCACGTCCGACCTGCTGGTAATAAGCAATCGGGGATGAGGGCGACCCCAGGTGCACCACAAAGCCGAGGTCCGGCTTGTCGAATCCCATGCCGAGCGCGGACGTGGCGACCAGCGCCTTGACCCGGTTCGCCAGCAGATCCTCCTCCGCCTGCAACCGGTCGGCGTTCTCCGTCTTCCCCGTATAGGAAGCCACCGGATATCCACGCTGCCGCAAGAACGCCGCGACCTCTTCCGCCGCCGCCACCGTCAGCGTGTAAATGATCCCCGAACCCTGCAAATCCCCAAGCCGCTCCCCCAGCCACGCAAGCCGGTGCGCCGCATTCGGCAACTCCAGCACCCCCAGGCGAAGACTCTCCCGGTCCAGCGGCCCCCGCAGCACCAGAGCGTCCTTGCCGCCGGTGCCCAATTGCTCCGCCACATCCGCAGTCACACGGGCGTTCGCCGTGGCCGTCGTGGCAAGCACCGGAACACCCGTCGGCAGCCCCGCCAGCATGGTGCGCAGCCGCCGGTAGTCCGGCCGGAAATCATGGCCCCAGTCGGAAATGCAGTGCGCCTCATCCACCACCAAGAGCCCGGTCGTCGCCGCGAGCTTCGGCAGCACCTGATCACGAAAATCCACAGAATTGAGACGCTCCGGGCTCACCAGGAGAACGTCGGTCTCCCCGCGCTCCACCTCACCGTAGATCGTCTCCCACTCCTCCGGATTAGCCGAGTTGATCGTGCGCGCCTGAATTCCCGCACGCGCCGCCGCCTCGACCTGGTTACGCATCAACGCCAACAGCGGCGAAATGATCACCGTCGGGCCGGCACCCCGCCGCCGCAGCAAAGCAGTGGCCACGAAATACACTGCCGACTTTCCCCACCCGGTGCGCTGCACCACCAGCGCCCGACGACGCTCCTCCACCAGGGCCGCCACCGCCTGCCACTGATCCTCCCGCAACCGCGCAGACCCCGCAGGGGCACCGACCAGCTCAGCAAGGACGGTGTCGGCTTCAATACGCAGTTCCAGGGTGTCCATACCCCCATGCAACCCGATACCACCGACAATCGACGCCTCCACCCCGTGTCACCACCCGCTCACAAGCAGCCCACAGGCACACGCCGATCAAGGACGGACGAGACCGACCCTCCCGCCACGACCACCCCCGAACAGCACGTTTACGCAGGTCAGGGCTCCACATCCGCCTGGAATTTGAATGCCCTCCCAGGGGTGTAGCCCGGAGCGGCTCAACAATCCCGATTTCCGGGACCAGGTGCTGCCACGCCTTGCCGCTGCTACGGGTCTGCTGGTGGTCGACGAGGCACATTGCATCTCCGACTGGGGCCATGATTTCCGGCCGGACTACCGAAGGCTGCGAACCATGCTCGCCGACCTGCCCGCGGGTGTCCCCGTGCTCGCCACGACGGCCACCGCCAATGCCCGTGTGACCGCGGACGTCGCGGATCAGCTCGGCACGGGGGCGGGCACCGACGCGCTGGTGCTGCGGGGTCCGCTCGACCGCGAGAGTCTCAGCCTCGGGGTGCTGCGACTGCCCGGTGCCGCGCACCGTCTGGCCTGGCTGGGCGATCATCTCGGGGAGCTGCCGGGCTCGGGCATCATCTACACACTCACGGTCGCGGCCGCCGAGGAGATCACGGCCTATCTCCGCCAGTGCGGCCACCCGGTCGCGTCGTACACCGGCCGGACGGAGAACGCCGACCGGCAGCAGGCGGAGGACGATCTCCTGGCCAACCGGGTCAAGGCCCTGGTGGCCACGTCCGCGCTCGGCATGGGATTCGACAAGCCCGACCTCGGCTTCGTCGTGCACGTGGGATCACCGTCCTCGCCCATCGCCTACTACCAACAGGTCGGCCGGGCGGGGCGCGGAGTCGAGCACGCCGAGGTCCTGCTGCTCCCGGGCAAGGAGGACGAAGCCATCTGGGAGTACTTCGCCTCGGTCGCCTTCCCTCCGGAGGAGCAGGTCCGCCGGACGCTCGACGTCCTCGCCCGGGCCGGCCGCCCCCTGTCGCTGCCTGCCATGGAACCTCTCGTCGACCTGCGGCGCACCCGCCTCGAGACGATGCTCAAGGTGCTGGACGTCGACGGTGCGGTGAAGCGGGTGAAGGGCGGCTGGATCTCCACGGGCGAGCCCTGGGTGTACGACTCCGAGCGCTACGCCTGGGTCGCGCGGCAGCGGGCCGCCGAACAGCAGGCCATGCGCGACTACGTCGCCGCGACCGGATGCCGTATGGAGTTCCTCCGGCGGCAGCTGGACGACGACGAGGCCGACGCGTGCGGACGCTGTGACAACTGCGCAGGCGCCCGTTTCGACGACAAGGTCTCCACGGCCGCCCTCGACGGGGCTCGTGGAGAGCTCGGCCGGCCAGGGGTGGAAGTGGAGCCGCGCAAGATGTGGCCCACCGGGCTCTCCGCGGTGGGGGTCGATCTCAAGGGCCGCATCCCGGCGGGCGAACTGGCTCTTCCCGGCCGGGCGCTCGGCAGGCTCTCGGACATCGGCTGGGGCAACAGGCTCCGTCCGCTGCTCGCGGCGCAGGCGCAGGACGTCCCGGTCCCCGACGACGTGTCGAGCGCGGTGGTCACGGTCATCGCCGACTGGGCGAAGGGCCCCGGCGGCTGGGCCTCCGGAGCCCCGGACGCAGCTCCCAGGCCGGTGGGTGTCGTCACGGTCGCCTCGCGCCACAGGCCGCAGCTGGTCCACTCACTCGGCAGCCGTATCGCCGAAGTGGGTCGGATGCCCCTGCTGGGCACGGTCACTTACGCGCCGGGCAGCGAGGACCTGAGGATCTCCCGGACCAACAGCGCCCAGCGGGTGAGAGCGTTGCACGAAGCTCTCGTCGTCGAGCCCGCACTGGCGGAGGCGCTCGCCGCCGCGGGAGGGCCCGTCCTGCTCGTGGACGATCTCTCCGACACCGGTTGGACCCTGGCCGTCGCGGCAAGGCTGCTGCGGCGAGCGGGGGCGGAGGGTGTGTTTCCGCTGGTCCTCGCAGTCCAAGCCTGACGGATGGCTTGATTCGTCGCCGAGCGGGCAGGGATATAGGAGTCATTCCGTCAGATACCCGTCAGCCACGCCAATTGCTCGTTGCCGCCTGCCGATACGACAGGAAGAATTGGAGTCGCTCCCCGCACGGTCTTTTCGCGGGCCCGGAAGGGCTGTGCCGCGGCGCGCCCCCACTCGACCCTGCCCGCACCGTGGGCGCGTAGCGAAGGGAGGATCGTGACCTTCGGATTCGCTCCGTCCGCAGCCACTTCACTGTCGGCGACCGCGGGCTCCGCCAACCACGTCGCCAGGATGCTCGAACCGGCCGAATGGGCCGCGGCGGGCATCCCTCTGCTGCGCAGTCCGCGTGAGGTCGTCAGCGGCCTCCACGCACGGCACCGTCCGGCACCCGCCACCGCGGTCGTCGCCGTCCTCGACCATGAGGAACGGCTCATCGCCAGCGCGTCGTTCGCCCGGCGGGCCACCGTGGCCGCGGACGGCTGGGAGTTCCGCAACGCCCTGCTGGCACATCTGCGCCGGGTGATCCCGCACGATCTGCGCCGCCGTACCCCGGTGCGTACCGCGGTCCTGCTCTACTGCCGCGAGGGAGACGAGCGCTGGACCGAGGAGGACGGGGCGTGGATGTGGGGGCTGAGGGACGCCTGCACACTGCACGGCCTCAGATGCGGGGCCTACATCACCCTCACGCACGGAGGCTGGCAGGTTCTCGGCGAAGGCCGGGGCGGCCGCAGACCGACGCTGCTGTCCAGGCCTTCGGCCCTGGCCGACACCTCGGCCGACCAGGACCCCATGCCCTTGCGTACCGGCGGCGGAGCAGCCGAGGCACTGCGCCGGAGCGCAGCCCGGTGAAACGGGACGTGGGTCCCGGACGCCCATGACGGGCGTCCGGGACCCACGGACGTACGCCTCAGACTCCCGCGCCGAGCGCGGAATTGACGGCCTGCGGGTCTCCGCACACGATCAGCAGCACACCGGCACGCTCCCGGACGTCGGACAGCGCTCGGGCAGCCGTGTCGTCGAGGTCGCCGTTGACCGCGACGACGACCACGGCCCGGGACGCCCAACGGCCGGCGGTGGAAGCGAAGAAGACGTCGTCACCCGCGTCGTGCTGGGACCAGTACGCGGCCTCTCCGAAGGAGAGTTCGTGAGCGGCCCAGGGGTGCAGTTCGCCGGTGGTGAGCACCAGGATGTCGCCAGGGGCCCGCCCGGAGTCGAGCAGCAGGTCGACGGCCTCTTCGGCAGCCTCGATCGCGGCGTCGGCCGGAGCCGGAATCAGCTGGAACTGCGCTGCGGAGCGTCCTTCCGGCAGTTTCCGCCCGGCAGGAGCCGGAGCAGCAGGGGTGGCGGATGTGGGGCGCGGGCGCTGCGCCGGGGGCGCGGGGCGCGCGGGGCCGCGGCCCGGGTTACCGGGACGCGGGGTGGCCGCGGAACGTGGGCCAGGTACGGGACGGGGGGTCGGCGCGGTGCGGCCGGCGGCCGGAGTGACGCGGGGACCCTGGGCGCTCTCGGGAATCTGAGGCTCCTCGGTGATGAGAGGCATGAATGGTGGTCTGTTCACAGCCGACACGGAATGCGCCGGCGGGTGGGTGCGCCTGTGCGATCAGAAGTCGAAGCCGAGCTGGCCCCCGCTTTCCGGTGCGGCCGCCTCTGCGGAGAAGCGGACCTTCTTCAGGTGCTGCCACTGGGGCAGCGCGTCGAGGTAGGCCCAGCTGAGGCGATGGTGAGGCGTAGGCCCCCGCTCCTCCAGCGCGGCCCGGTGTACCGGTGACGGATAGCCGGCGTTCGCACCGAAGGCGAAGTCCGCGTACTGCCCCGTGTCCGAACCCAGTTCGGCCATCATCGTGTCCCGGCGGACCTTGGCGATCACCGAGGCCGCGGCAACGGCGATGCAGGACTGGTCGCCCTTGATCACGGTGCGGACGTTCCAGGGCGGCCCCAGGTAGTCGTGCTTGCCGTCGAGGATCACGGCGTCCGGCCGCACGGGCAGCAATTCGAGCGCCCTGACGGCCGCGAGGCGAAGCGCCGCGGTCATGCCGAGATCATCGATCTCCAGCGGCGACGCGTGCCCCACCCCGTAAGCCGTCACCCACTTCTCGAGCGTCGGGGCGAGCTCCGCCCGGCGCTTGGGACTGATCAGCTTGGAGTCGGTGAGGCCCTCAGGGGGTCTGCGGAGACCGGTGACGGCAGCACACACGGTGACGGGGCCGGCCCACGCTCCGCGTCCGACCTCGTCGACACCGGCGACGGTTCTGGCACCGGTTGTGGCGCGCAGCGAGCGCTCGACGGTGTGCGTGGGTGGTTCGTACGGCATGGCGCCTGCCAGGGTACGCCGACGGGCACGGCAAGAACACCCCGGGGCACCGTCCGGCGGTCCGGCAGGTGTCCGGCCTCGTCCGGAGGACCACGGGCCGGCGCGCGGGGAGGACCGGGGAGGACCACGGAAGAGGAAGGACGGCACCATGGCCTTGCCGGCCGGCCGAGGGCGCCCCCGTCCGGTGCTTCGCTTCCGCACACTCGACACGAAACGCCACCACCGCTCGAACGATGTCCGGCGCTTTCGCGACTCGTGCGGTGAAGCGGAGCTCACGCTGCCCGGACAAACGGCGGAGCGATACCCGCAAGAGCACAGCGGGCGGCCGGCACCCTCTCCCGGGCCGCCCTCCGGGATCACTCCCTCAGATTTGCATTGCAGGAGCGAACGACTGATCTCCCGCCTGGCCTTCCTGCACGAGCAGGTGCGCCGAACGCTCCCGCCGGGTCCGGACGTCGGGCGCCCGGCTGCTCGGTCCTCCGGGGCCCTCATCCCCGTGCACGGGAACAGCGGTGGCTCCGACCCGCAGGCCGGGCGGGCCGGGCCGGGCGGGCCGGAGATCGTCGGCCCGGTCTCCGGGAAGGCCCGCTCAGTACGGGTCGTAGGAGTCCCCTTCCTCGTACCCCTCCCGCCCATCGGTTCCCTGGCCGAGCCCGTGGCACCCGGTTGCCTGGTGCTGTGCGGGATACTCCTCGAGGATCTCCCGCGCCCTGACCTCGCCCCAGCTGGAGGAGTACCACGGGGCGTCCTGGAGGGCGAGGTCACGCCGGAAGTCCTCCAGCGCACAGGACCTCAGCGGTTCCGGCAGTGTGTTCAGGGCCGGTACGGCATCTGCGGAGAGCCCCTTGAGGTAGTCGATGTCGATCGTTCGGTCACTGCGGTACCTCTGGACGTTCTGCTCGGCGATCAGCCCGTCGGGCGAGACGAGACCGAAGGCCAGCACACCGACGGCCGCGCTCACGGCGATCGCGCGGGGCAGCAGCCTGGCGCCGAAGACGCCGGCGGCGAGGATGAGGACGAGCACCACTCCGAGCCAGAGCTCTACGGCGGCCACCGAGATCCGCAGCCGGGTCAGCCCGAAGGCCTCCACGTAGAGGTCCATACGACGCAGCGCGGAGGCGACCACGACGAGCGTGAGTACGCACAGAGCACCGAGAACGCTCCGGACCAGGATCCGGTCGCGTGGCCCGCCCCGCGGGGCCCAGCGCAGGGCGAGCGCGATGACGAGCAGCGTCAGCAGGGTGGCCCAGAGGAGTTGCCAGAAGCCCTGCCGGGCGTACTCGGCGGGCAGCAGGCCCGTCTCTTCCAGGACCTTGTCGTACCCGCCGAGAAGAACGGCGAGCTGGAGCCCGATGAAGGCCGCGAAGAGCAGGTTGAGCACGATCAGCGGAAGTGCCCACTCCGCCCTGTTCCGGGCTCTGCCCGGCCGGACTGTGACGCTGTCCCAGCGCACCGGCGCCGCGGCACTGTACGCGGCGGCGAGTGCTCCCAGGAGTCCGAGTGCGAAGAGGAAGACGCGCCAGGGGCTGTCACCGACCGAGACGTCGGGGGTGAGGCTGCCCAGCAGGTCGGCGAAGGCGGCGTCCGCGGAGGCGAAGAGCGCACCGAAAACGATGAGCAGCACGACAGCTGCCGCCGTGGTGCGCACCACGGTGCGCACCCGGCCCCGGGAGTCGTCGGCGCGGTCGCGCACCCCGCGCCACCCCCAGCGCACACCGGCCGCCACCGAGGGGAACAGGCCCAGGGATCCGAGCAGCACACCCGGCCAGCTGCGGCTCCCGTGGAGGGCGAGCGAGCCCAGGGCGAGGGCGGACACCACGGCGAGGAAGACCGGCCATCCCGCTTCCCGGAGTGCCGGGACCACCAGGAGTGCCAGGCCGCCCACCGCCCA
>NZ_DATMVN010000331.1:0-3256 GCF_035563135.1 Streptomyces sp. | reverse complement strand
TGACCCGGGGTCCGCCGTCACGCTCTCCGCCCTGCTCTCCGGTGAGGACGGGCCGGGCCGGGACGCCGACGGCGCGTTCGCCCTCGACGTGCTGGTCGTGCTGGACGCCCCGCAGCTCGACGTGGAGACGGCCGCGATGCTGGTGGAGTCCCTCGCCGACGGGACGCGGCTGGTCCTGAGCGGCGACCCGGGGGTGCTCGGCTCGGCCGGTGCGGGCCGGGTGTTCGCCGACGTGATCGCGGCGCGCGCCTGCCCGCACGTGGTCTCGCGCACGCCCGACCCCGGACCGATCGGCGAGCTGGTCTCCGGCATCGGCATCGGCGAGCTCACCCAGGTCGAGGCGCCCGGCAGGGAAGTGGTGATCGTGCCCGTCCGCGACGCGGGTGAGGCCGTCCACCGCACGGTGCAGCTGGTGGCCGATTCGGTGCCGCGCGCCCTCGGCGTGGCCTCCGGCGACACACAGGTGATCACGGTCGGGCACGGCGGTTCGGCGGGCACGACCGCGCTGAACGCGGCGCTCAAGCAGCGGCTCAATCCGGGGCCGGGCCGGTTCGGCGGTTTCGACCCCGGCGACCGCGTGGTCCATGTCCCCGCGGCCGGCAGGGCGGTGCCCGGCTCGGTCGTCTCGGCCGACGCCGAGGGCCTGCATCTGGACTGTGCGGGCACGGCCGTCGTCGTGCCACCGGACCGGGTGGAGACCTCCGTACGCCACGGATGGGCGCTCAGCGCCCACCAGGCGGCCGGGATGCGCTGGCCTGCGGCTGTCGTCGTCCTGCCCGGGGACGCCGCCCAGGGGCTCAGCAGGCCCTGGGTGTACACGGCGTTCAGCCGCGGAGAGCAGCACCTGTCCGTGGTGCACGGCGTCGATCAGGCCCTGCCGCGGGCGGTGGCCGAGGTCGCGGCCCAGGAGCGGACGACCCGGCTGCGCCCCCTGCTGGAGGCACTGCCCACTCCGGACGCCTCGTAGGCCCGGCCCGGCCGGAGCGCCGTCGGCGTCCTACGGGCCCGGCGCGCTGCGCGCCGGGCCCGTAGGACGGCGGAGTCAGGAGCGCTCCGGGGCCGCGCCTTCCGGGTCCCCGTCCAGCTCGTCCTCCTCGTCGAAGACCGAGCTGACGTCGAAGCGGCAGACCACCAGGGCGGGGTCCACCTCGTCGAACGGCGCCCCGAGCCACTCCCCCGGGTCGGGCAGCTCGTCCACGGCGGAGACCCACAGGGTGGAGTCCCCCTCCTCCAGCCCGAACTCCAGGTGCCGGGAGGCGATCTCGTCCGCCTCGTACTCGCCGAACACCACGCCCAGAGCGGCGTGCACCCCGGCGCCCGCGGCCGGCAGGGCGTCCCCGGCCCGCCCGTCCGGATCGAGGTCGGCGAGCCGCTGCGCCTGGGCGAGCAGCCGTGCGGGCTCGGCCACCGCGTAGTCGCGCCTGATCAGCACGCTGACCGCGTGCGGTTCCTCCGGGCCGGCGTAGGGCGGGAGGGAGTCCTCCGCAGCGGGGATCTCGAAGGGGGTGACCTCGTCGTAGCGGTCGTAGAGCAGTTCGTCGTAGACCTCGGCAGCGGCGGCCAGGGCGTTGAACGCGTCGTGGACAGCGGGGTCGTCGTCCCCGGTACGGCGTTCGACTGCCTGGAGGTGGCGGTCGAGCGCGGTTTTGACTGCATCGGCGGCGGCGCGTACCTCGGCAGCGGTGGGCTGCGCAGCATCAGACATGGGACAGACGCTATCCGTACCGGGGGTCTGCCCGCACAATAGATGCGATGCCGGAATACGAATTCATCGATGTGTACGTGCCGCGCGGGGTCTCCAGGAAGGAGGCGGCCCGCCTGCTGACCGACCATGCCGAGTACGGGCACTGGGAGTTGGACCGGCTGACGCTGCGCCGCGACGGCAGCCGCCGGGTGCGGCTGCGCCGCCGGATCATCCGCCAGCTACGGCCCACCTGGTAGGACGGAGCGGGTTCCGTGTCCACGGAACCCGCTCGTCGCGCCGTTGTCGCGAAACCGCTATGCGGCGCTGCGCGAACGCCGGTACAGGACGGTGCCCGCACCCGCGAGCAGCAGGCCCGCGCCCGCCGGGACGAGCAGGTCGAGCCCGCCGGCGCCGGTGTGGGCGAGCTGCTCGCCCGCCACGAGCTGGGGCTCGGGGACCGGCGGCGCGTCCGGTGCGGCCGGCTTCTCCGGGGTGTGCGGTGTCTGCGGCACGACGGGAGGCGGGACCGTCTCCGTGTCGTTCTCGCAGGTGTTGCCGAAGACCGGGTTGAGCAGTCCGCCGACGGTGATGCTGTTGCCGCAGACGTTCAGGGCGATCTCCACCGGCACCTGCACCTGGTTCCCGGAGAGGACCCCGGGGGAGCCTGTGGTCTCGGCCTGCGCCGAGGCGCCGGTGGCACGGTGCCTCCCGGTGCCCGCCCCGCTGTCGCGCACGTCCTCGTGTCCGGATGCCCGGCTCCCGGAGCCGGTGCCGGAGCCGGACGGGGAGCCGCCGTCCGGGGAGTACGCGTGACCGGAGTCCGAAGATCCGTTTCCGCAGTCGTTTCCGCTCGTGGGGTTGAGCAGACCGCCGGCGTCCACGGAGTTTCCGCACACGTTGACGGGTACGTCGACCGGGACCTGGATCGAGTTCCCCGAGAGCACTCCTGGTGAACTCGACGCGGCACCGGCCGCGCCCGCGTCGGCGTGCGCGTGGCCGCCGCCGAGCGCAAGCACTCCGCCCGCCGCCGCCATGGTGATCAGGCCTTTGCGTGTGACCTGTCGCATAGGTTGTCTTCCTGCCTTCTGCCTGCCGAAATGCCCCGGGCACAACCGTGCGGGGGGCCGAATGCCCAGCGGCCCCGGAGTGCATGGCGCGCACTCCGGGGCCGACCGGACTCACACCCTCAAGGGGTTGGTGTGCAACGTCAGTCGTTGACGCAGGTGTTGCCGAAGGCGGGGTTCAGCAGACCGATCACGTTGATCGTGTTGCCGCACACGTTCACCGGAACGTGGACCGGAACCTGGACGACGTTGCCCGACAGCACGCCGGGGCTGCCGATGGCGGCACCCTGGGCACCGGCGTCGGCGGAAGCCATACCCGCACCCGCGAGCACGAGACCACCGGTAGCAGCCGCGATTGCGACGACCTTCTTGATCATTATTCCTCCTGATTGACAAGTGCGGTCCCAGCCGCGGACCGCATCACCTGTAACGAGGAGGGGGTGAGGAGGCTACGAGCAGGAGACCCCTTTCACCCGTTCCGGTGAGCTACGTACAGGCTGTCGATTCC
>NZ_DATMVN010000330.1:0-2180 GCF_035563135.1 Streptomyces sp. | reverse complement strand
CCGGCTGTCCGAGCGCGGCCGGCGGCGCGTTGCCCGCGGTTGCGCCCTTCGCGTACTGCGGCGTCGTCAGGTAGACGAACTCGTAGACGCCGTCCGCCGCGAGCTCGTCGGTGATGATGCCCTCGCCGATCCGGATGCCGTTCTTGACGAGCAGTTCCTGGTGCACGGGGAACACGGCCTGCACCACCGGGTTGCCCAGCACCTCGAGCGCCCAGGAGTCCGAGCCGATGATGGCGGGGCGCCGGTCAGCCAGGAAACGCGCCTCGGCCAGGTAGATGCCTGGCTCCTGGGCCACATAGCGCTCCGGCTCGCTCCGGGCGATCTTGTTCCAGCCGGTCCGCAGCAGCACGACGTCGCCGGGGTGGATGTCCCGGATGCCGCCCCGGGTCGCCGCGGCCCTCAGGTCCGAGATCGTGATCCGGTAGTTGTCGCGCAGCACCGGGTCGCCGTCCTTGCTGCGCGACAGCGCGTCGCTGGCTCCTTCGGCGAGCTTCAGGCCCAGCACGTCGAGCAGGATGCCGCGGGTGACGATCGGCCCCATGTGCTCGTTGCCGAGCCTGCTCGTCCCGCTGGGCGTCGCGATGTCCGGGCCCTGGAAGCCGTTGTAGAAGGTCGGCCCGACGCCGATGTGGTTGAGCCCGTCGAGCTGCGTGACGATCTGGTAGGTGTGCCCCTGAGGGAAGCGCTCCTCGTGCACGCTGACCCGGTTGGCACCCAGCGGGTCCGTGCTCTGCAGGATCCCGCCGCCCTCGGTGAAGCCGGCGGGAGGCTGGTACCCGAGGACGGTGAGCCGCTGCTCGTACACCCGCGGCGGCGTGGTCCGGTAAGCCGGGAAACCGTTGGTCATCAGGTCGCCCAGGTTGTACGTCTTCACCGGATGGCCGTCGGCCAGCAGCCGCAGGGCGGAGGCGGTCTTGGCGGCCGTCACCTCGTTGAACGTGCCGCGCTGGTCAGTCGGGCCGTAGCGGGACGGCGCCCAGCCGCCGCCCTCGGCGAGAGCCACGTCGAACATCGCATCGTCGTAGCCACCGCCGCCCATGGCCTCGCTCGGTCCGGCCGCAGCGGCCGGCGACGCGCCGGTCAGACCAGCGACGCCGAGAGCGGCCGCGCCGGCAAGCCCGAGTGCGGAGCGGCGGGACAGGGCGGTGTGGGCCGAGAACAGGTCGGGACGCATGGGTGCTCCTCAGGACGCCGGGGGCCGACCGTACGAGGGCTGGTGTGACGCAGGCAACACTCGTCCCGCACACCCCGACGGCTGGAGTGGACCGACGAGCCGCTGGCCACCTGAACGCCCGGCGAGCGGCGCGGCGTCAGCAACGGCCCACGAAGCCGCCAACGCCCCGATGGAGGAGGTGAGAGCTCCCCCTCACCGCTACGGGGGGGACAGGTGATCGCGGCCGCTCGGACCCACCGCAACTCCGCCCGGTGGCCCGTCGCGCTGGCCGTGGAACTGCGGCAGTCGCAAGCCCTCGGCCTGCGGTGGGCGGACGTCGACCTGGAGAGGGTGCGCTGAGCGTTCGTCGCGGCCTGCACCGCGTCGGCGGACAGGGCCTCGTCCACGAGGAGCCGAGGGCGGACCGCAGCCGCCGGACCGTGGCCCTGCCCGCTCAACTCGTCGCTGCGCTGCGAGCTCACCGGGCAGCCACCTCGAGGAGCGCATCACCGCCGGCCCGTCATGGCAGGACCACGACCTGGTCGTCGCCCAGGCCGACGGTCGGCCGATCGGGAGCATGTCGGACTGGCGCTCGTGGAAGGACCTGCTGCGCGAAGTAGACGTGCGCGAGGTCCGGCTGCACGACGGGCGACACACGGCGGCCACGCTGCTGCTCTCGGAAGGCGTGCACCCCAGGGTCATCATGGAGGTCCTCGGCCACGGACAGATGCGAACGACGACGGACACCTACAGCCACGTGATGCCCGCCCTCGGCCGCGACGCGGCGGACCGCATGGGAAGCGCGCCGTGGGACTGACCTGGCACCGCATCCGCGGCAGTGGCCACCACGCCGGCACCAGAGACGACTCAGGCCGCTCCCCTGAAGGGGAACGGCCTGGTCATCGGGGTGGAGCTGAGGGGACTCGAACCCCTGACCCCCACACTGCCAGTGTGGTGCGCTACCAGCTGCGCCACAGCCCCGTACCCGGCCCGGTCCGTCGTGTCCGAGCCGTGGACGACTCTACAG
>NZ_DATMVN010000329.1:0-7178 GCF_035563135.1 Streptomyces sp. | reverse complement strand
CCCTCACAACCAGCTCCGAAGCCATGATCCACATCGCCTCGATCGACAACCTTGCCAAGCGCATAACGGACGAGACCACACCCACCTGGCGAGGGACTTACTAGGAGATAAAGGGCAATCTGCCTAGATCAAACGCCCTCTCAGTAGCCGTTCGCGACACCAGCGCACTCCAGGGGCTCGATCTTTCTGCAGAGCTCGCGGGCTCGCGGATGAACAAGAGGTCGACCCTGGAGCTGGCTCGCGCCGTGACGATCAACGTCCGAGTAGTCCCCGCGAGTTTCGCGGTGATCACGGAGGCGTCGGGCTGCGCCGCTCTTGACAGAGGCCTCACGGGCCTGGAGAAACGGAGGCATCAGCCCGGCGCCCGCGTCATCACCGCGAGCCCCGCAGCGGACAGCGATGCCGCTCTTTGAGGAGGCCTTGACGGCCAGGGGGGATCCAGGCATTCGCTGTCCTGTGCGAGCAGTTGCCCCGGGTCGTTGCATGGTCCCGGGCCGTCTGCTTACGCACTGGATTAGGGGAAACGTGCAGTGTCAAGGGAAGATGCAGTCCGAAATGTTCCGTCCGGGGTCTCCCTCTCTTGTCAGACTGCTAGCCGCGTAGGCAAGGCGTCCGTCCGCCCGTAGGTGAGCACCTGGGCGAGGACCTCGCGGAACCGGGCGACATCTTCGGCCGGAGCCTCGATGACGGCCTCGATTTCACCGTCGTCCAACCGAAGGCTCCCCAGTGCCTCGGGATCGAGCGAAATGCGGAGGACGTTGCCATCCAGGACGGCTTCGCGCACACATCCGTAGGCAGTCCCCTGGTCGACGGTAACCAGGCAGTGCGTGTCCATTCCCAGCGCCACCTCCTGCTCATCGGGCTCTTCCTCGCCCGCCATGAACATCAGGATGAAGCCGCTACCGTCCTCACCTTCCGCAAGGCCGGCCTCGGTGAAGTAGCCCTCAGGATCGATATCCGTGCCGGCGGCGCGAGCGGTGAATCGGTATGTCATGACGTGGTTGTATCAGTGCGGTCAGATAGCCGCGACCAGGAGGGGCATCGACGTCGTCACCGCCAAGGTGGGGCCATTCCATGCCGTTCCTCAGCCAGTGCCAGACGACGCCGTCAGTTAAGGAGTCTTCAGTGCACTGATCTGAGGCGGCGGAAGTGAGCGGTGCGGCTGCTGCCCCGCGGTGTCTCGGTGATCCACGCGTCGATGCGCGAGAGGTTGAGGGCTGCCGCTGTGAACTGATGCTGAAGGTGCGTCTTGGCGGCGCCGTGGTAGCGGGAACATCGCAGCCCCATCTGCCGGAGGGGCTGTCTTCCGTTGTGGTCAACAGCTTGCAGGAGACCGCCGAGCCAGAGAGGCGCTGCCACGATGCAAACCCAGTTTTGGTCACAACCGAAGCCCAGCGGCGCACCCCGGTGATGAAGAGGTTGCCTCCGCACGCCTAATACACAAAGAGCTTGAGCGAATACAGTGAGTCATATCGGCGGGTCGCATCATGCGCGGCCCGCCCCGTGAGGGGATCTCACCATGATGTGACGACGCATGGCCGTAACCCTGGGAGCGCTGACAGCAGCCGTGACCTTGACAATTGCGGTGCCGGGATCGGCATACGCGGCAGAAGGCGTCCTCATCGTCAACGGCAATGAACACAAAGACCCCAGCGGCTGCTACGCCATCGACTGGTACCCCTCCTCGGTGACCAACCACACCGACGCCATCGCCGAGGTCCACTCCGGACCGGGCTGCACCGGTCAGGTCGAGTGGCTGGTCTACCCGGGCGAGACGTACTACACGGAAACTGCCCAGAGCGTCTTCATCCTCTGAGCCACGGATCTGTCCCACAAGGCAAGCCAGGCCAAGGTGTCACTTATCCGTGCAGCAGTCCCATACGACTTGGCAGCAGTGAGGGGCTGCAGCCCCTCAGCTGCTCATGCATAGACGAGAACTTGTGGCCCGGCGACTACCAGTCAGCAGGACGTATGACCCCGACGGGTGAGCGTGATCGTTCAGCCGTCGGTGAGTGCCTGGATGACGGGGGAGGGGTCTTCGAGATCGGTTGCGACCAGGTCGGCTCCGGCCTGCCGTAGTTCGGTGATGGTGGAGCGTCCGGTGGCGACCGCGAGGACGGTGACGTGGTTGTTCTTGGCTGCGGCGATGTCGGCCGGTGTGTCACCGATCAGCAGAATGTCCTGGGTCGCGAGCGGAGTGTTCAGGCACTGACTGGCCCTGCGGATAGCGGTGCGGACGAGTTCGGCGCGTTCGTCGTCGTCCTCGCCGTACCCGCCGATGGGGAACCGGATGTGGGTGTCGAGCCCGAAGACCCTCAGTTTGGTCTCTGCCGCTGCCCGGATGTTGCCGGTGACCACCGTCTGTTCCACCTCGTCCAGTGCGGCGACTGCCGCGAGGACGCGTGCGGCACCGGGGAGGGCGTGGCCGCGCTCGCGGAGTTCGCCGGCGCGGAGCTCGTGCTGCTCGGCGGAGAGGCGGGCGAAGGCTTCGAACATGGGCCGGTCGCTGGTGATGCCGTGGAGTTTCGCGGTCTCCCGGAAGATGACGGGCTCCGTCATGCCGTCGACCGCGGCCTGCTCACGCATGGGGTGGCCGGTGATCTGCTCGAAGCAGTGGCCGAAGATTTCACGCCCCACACCGCGGGTCGCGATGAGGGTGTGGTCGATGTCCCACAGCACCAGTTTCACGTCAGCCTCCCCATTACCTGCCGCGCCCCCCTTGCATGCGCTCACGGTGTCACACGTTGGTGCAACTCCCGCTACCGTGCCCCGTCACGGTTCTACGGTGGGACACAGCACCCGTGGAACAAGGGGATACCAGCATGGTTCTGCCCAGCCTGCCGACCGGCGAACGTGTGAGAGAGCTGCGCCGGCGCCAGGGCCGTACCCAGGCCGCGGTGGCCGGGCTGTGCGGGATCACCACCGACTATCTCTCCCAGATCGAGCGGGGGCACAAGACTCCCTCCAGCGACGTGGTCGCCAGGCTCGCCGCCGAGCTCCAGGTCTCCGCCGGCTATCTCCTGGGCGATGCCCAGCCCGCCCCGCCCCCCACCGGGCCGGCTGCGGCCACCGCCGGGACGGACGTGGTCCGCGCCTTACTCGGCCGCCCCTTCTCCCTACCTGACGCGGACCTGCGCGCGAGTGCGCTGCGCGACCGGGTCGAGGACGCCTGGCGCATCTGGCAGACGTCGCCCACCCGTTTCACCGATGCCGAAGCGCTCCTGCCGGCTCTGATCGGTGATGTCGAAGCCGCCTCACGCACCCACCGCACCCTCCCGTGCGAGCTGCGCGAGGTCCGGCGTCTGGCCGCCGACCTCTACGGACTTGTGCGCTCCTACTGCCGCCGCACCGGCCGCACCGATCTCGCCCTCATGGTCACCGACCGGGCCCTGCGCGCAGCCGAGGACGCGGACGATCCCCTGCGGATCGCGGCCGCGCGGTGGAACCTCGGTCACGCTCTGCTGTCCGAGCCCGGTCAGGAAGCGGACGCCGCCGACATCGCGATGCAGGCCACTGACACCCTTACCCGGGCACGGGCAGTGCCTGCCCCGCAGGCTGCGGCTCTGTGCGGCGCTCTGCACCTGGTCGCGGTCGTCGCCGAGGCCCGGGCCCGTCGGGGGTGGCAAGCCCGCGAGCGGCTCACCACCCACGTGCTTCCCCTGGCCCGGCGAGCGGGGGAGGGCAACACCATGTGGACGGTGTTCGGGCCCACCAACGCTCTGCTGCACGCGGTGTCGGTGGAGATGACCGACGGCGACGCGACCGAAGCGCTCCGCCTGGCCGACCGGGTCGATACCGGCCGGCTCCCGTCGAGGGAGCGGCAGTTCACCTTCGGCCTGGAAGTCGCCCGCTGCTACGACCTGCGCCGCGATGACGCCGCCGTACTCGTGCATCTGCTGGAGCTGGAAGCCCTGGCGCCGCAAGACCTCCAGCGCAGCACCCTGGGCAGGTCCCTGGTCATCTCCCTGATGCGCCGCACCCGCCCCGCCTACCGCAGACAGGCCACCGCGCTGGCCGAGCGTCTTCACCTGCTGTGAACCCGCCTGGGCCGGCAGGCGACCCGGACTCTCAGCTCGGGTCGCCCCCGCGGTCCGGCCATAGGGTCCCTCTCCCAGCCCAGCACTCCCGGAGGGACGTCATGGACAGCAGAGCCGCCGGACCGGACACGGCACACGGTGCCGCGGCCGGAGCACGCCTCGCGCCGGCCGGCAGGGACTGGGACGCGGTGAGAGTCACCCGCTTCGTGGGCCTGCAGGCCATCGAACACCTCGGCCCCGCCACCGGGCCCGTCATCATGGATCCCACGCCCCGCACGATGTACTTTCTCGTACCTCCCGGCACCACCCGCACCTGGACTGAGCTGCCCCAGTGCACCGCGCTCGGCGACACCGCCCATCTCGTCCTGCCGCACCCCGGCAAACAGGCGCCCCCCGGCCCTTACTGGCTCATCCCCCCGCACCAGATGCTCGCCGACACCCCAGCCCTGCGTCACGCGCTTGAAACCGTCCTCGGCCCCCGCCCCCACCCGGCAGAGCGCCTGGACCTGTCCCGCCTCACTCTTGACCAGATCCGCGGATGGAACTGCGCGCTGTGCGGCGCCCGCCTCCATGCAGACCGTTCACTGGGCACCCACCGCACCAGCGGACTGCTGTGCGAGGCCACCGAACTCTGGGCCTGCGCGCCCACCTGCCCATGAGGGATCCGCCTGGCACAGGCGGCGCTTCCCGATGTGGCTACGACCAGCACACATGACCATCTGTCAGTAACATGCGCACGCTGCCAACATGAGGAGCTATCACCGCATCCACCAGGGAGTCCGCCCGTGAACCCTCGCCGCCTCGTGCCCGCCGCTGCCGTACTGCTCGCCGTGTCCTTGGCCGGATGCAACCCCCAGGCCGCAGACGACGCCGACTCGAAACCGTCCGGGGCCACGGGCAGGTCCGTGACCCCGCCCGTGCCGTCCGGCGCCGCCGGGGGACCTGCCGGGAGTTCCCTCTCGCTCGCGGACGCTATCGCGAAGATTCCCGCAGGGGTGGAGAAGCGGGACGGATACGAGCGCGACAGCTTCGAGCACTGGGTCGACGAGGACGACGACGGCTGCGAAACCCGGGCCGAGGTCCTCCTGGAAGAGGCCACCGCAAAACCCCAGCAGGGGGAGCGGTGCACGCTCACCGGCGGAGTGTGGCTGTCGTACTACGACGGGGCCGAGGTCAGCGACGCACGAAAGCTGGACATCGATCACATGGTCCCGCTCGCCGAGGCCTGGGACAGCGGGGCGTACAACTGGTCTTCTGAACGCCGGGAGGCGTACGCCAACGACCTCGGGGCGGAGAAGTCGCTGGTGGCGGTCACCGCGAAGACCAACCGGTCCAAGTCCGACAAGGACCCCGCTCTGTGGCTGCCGCCGGCCGACGCCGTGCACTGCGCCTACGGTGCGGACTGGAGCGGCACCAAGCTCCGTTGGGGCCTGAGCGCCGACGAAAAGGAACGCGCCGCACTGCTCAAGCTCGCCGAAGCCTGCCCGGACACCACCGTTCAGTACGAGGTCGCGAAGTAGGACAGCAAAACTCACCGCCTCGTTCCGTCGTGGGGAAGGCTGATCTTCTTCTTTCGGGTTTCTGTTCAGGCCCGCGCCCTACGGCCGCACGTCCGCCGGCTCCGCGCCGAAGACCACGAGATCCGCGACGAGGACATCGCCCGCCTGTCCCCGCTCAAGCACCGCAACCTGAACTGCTCGGCCGCTACAGATTTACCGTCAGCGTCCTGGCCGTCGGCCGCCCTGTGCCCACTGCGCGACCCGGATACGCCGGAGCTGGGCGACGACGAAGACGAGGGGTGACGGGCGGCGTACCCGACTTGTCGGGCCGTTCGTTGTGGAAGTAGAAGTCCCGCGCGGACGCCCGGGGCTGAGAAGAGAAGAGGACGCCATGGCCCGCACGAAGGTCCGGCCGCTGGGCCACTGCGCCCGCTGCACCCGTGCCTGCTGGAAGGATGCGGACGACGCCTCGCGCTGGAACATCGAGTTCGTGAAAGGGCGCCCGGTCGGATACCTCTGCCCCGAGTGCCAGACACCCGAGGAGAACGCCGAGGCGGAGGTGAAGGCGGCCACGCTCGACTACGCCAACACGGCTCCGGACCCCGACGGCCGGCAGAAGGTCGCGCCGGTCGGCGGCTGGCACACCGTGACCGCCCTGGAGCACCCCCTCGTCCGCGAGGACAAGGCCGTCCACCTCGCCGTCGCCGTCGAGGCGGCGGAGCTCCGCATCGCCGTCGGCCCGCAGAGCGACGCCCGCCTCCACGAACTCTTCAAGGAGCCGTGCGCGACGGTCGTCCGCACGGCACTGGAGCAGGAACAGGCCCGGCCGGGACACCGCTGCATCACTTACAACCCCATGTCGGGCCTCGGGCCGGACACCGTCCTGCTCGTCGAGGACCACGCTCTGTGCGAGGGCGGCGAGGACCGCGGCGAACTGATGCTCTCTTTCTCGCCCTCGCTCAATCCCCACCTCCTCACCGCCTTCGCCCCGCCCGTCGCGGAAACTATCCGCTCGGTCCTCCGGGTGGCTTGAGCGCCTGCGCCTGTCGGCAAACGATGGCGCCCTCAAGCGATCAACGCACCACCCCCAGATGATCATGTGATCGTGGAGGCGCAGGTGCGTGATTACGGGTTCTCGCCAGCTCAGCAGAACGAGACCTGGAGACGCTGGCACGAGGGGCAGTCGTTCAGCTTGATCGGCCGGGAGGGACCAGGCCGGACCGGCGAGGAGTGTTCGCCGGTCCGGCACCACACATCATGCCCCGCCGCTGTTCCGGCCGGTGTGGTCGGGGCAGTCGCTCTCACGGGTGAGAACGACCTACCCTCGTTGCCTCGCGGGGGTGAGATCCGTTGGGCACGTCATGCGAAAGATCATGTGTGCTGCGGTCTCCGTGATGGCTCTGGGATGTCTGGGGCAGGCCCCCGCGAACGCCAGTGGGACCGCTGATGACGGGCCGGTCGGTATCGGGGTCATCGGGGAAGGGCTCCGGGTGCGGGAGGTCCGGGCGACCTTGGACGGTTGGGAGGCCGGCGCGCAGGCGCGGGTCAGTCTCTGGAAGGGCGGTAGCTACGTCCGGATGGTGCGGGGGTGGAAGTACACCTCCTCCAAGGAGGCGCGCGGCTACCGGCACGAGTACGCGGC
>NZ_DATMVN010000328.1:0-4383 GCF_035563135.1 Streptomyces sp. | reverse complement strand
GCCCGCCGCCGCCCGCCGCCGGCTCGCCCAGTTGCTCGCCGACCGCTCGGCTCCGTCCGGCGGCGGGCGCCGGGGGACGGCCCCTGATCTCACCGAGCTCATCCCCCAGTGGCTGGCCTCCGCCGGCGCTCGCGGTTACCGGGCACCGGCGGAGCTCCTGCCCGCCCTGCTCGACGCGGCGCGAGCGCGTACGGATCTGCGTCCGCACGTACTGGCGTTCGCCGGGCCGCGAGGGCTCTGGCTGGCCGGGCTGAATCCGGAGTGGAGGTTCGCGCTGCGCGCCTCGTCGCGCAGGGCGCAGCGGCCGGACACGGCGGATCCGGTGGCGGTGCGCCTGCTCTGGGACGAGGGCCTCTTCGCCGAGCGGGTCGCACTGCTCGAAACCGTGCGGGAGCAGGATCCCGATGCGGCCCGGTCCTTGCTCGCCGCCACCTGGCCCACGGAGCGGGCCGAGGACCGGCTGATGTTTCTCGATTCGCTGCGGTCCGGTCTCTCCGGGGCCGACGAGGCGTTCCTGGAGGAGGCCCTCGCGGACCGCAGCCGCAACGTCCGCTCCACAGCGGCCGAGCTCCTGTCCGCACTGCCCGACTCGGCCCTCGCCCGGCGGATGGCGGCCCGTGCCACGTCCTGCGTGAACCCCGACCGTACCGGGGGCGGCATGTCCGTCGCCGTCGAGGCGCCGCACGAGTGCGACGCCGCGATGCAGCGCGACGGAGTGGTACCGGTACCACCCTCGGGGCGCGGCGAACGGTCCTGGTGGCTCGGCCAGCTGGTGGAGGCGACCCCGCTCTGCGTCTGGCGGGAGAGCTTCGGCGGCCGGACGGCACAGGAGCTGGTGGCGCTGCCGGTCGCCGACGGCTGGGCCGTCGAGCTGCACGCCGCCTGGTGCCGGGCCGCCGTGCGGCAGCAGGATCCTGACTGGGCACGGGCGCTGCTCGGTGCCCCTTCGACGCCCCCGGCGAACGGCCCCGGGACGGTGTCGCTGGCGGAGCGGTCGAAGCTCCTCGCCACGCTGCCTCCCCCGGAGCGCGCGCTCTGGGTCGCCGGCTTCATAGCCGCGCACGGGCTGTCCGAGGCCTTCCAGCTGCTCGGTGCCTGTTCCGTGCCCTGGGACGGGCCGCTCGGCCGGTCCGTGGTCGACGCGCTGGACATCGCCCGGGACGCGGGGAGCTATCCCTGGAGCTTCAGCGGGGTGATGGGCCTCGCCGAGCGCTGCCTCAACCCTGCCGAGGCGGACCGGCTCGCGGTGCTCACCACCACGCCGGACGAGCCGGAGGACGCCTCACCGGGAGCGGGTGGCTACTGGTCGGAGGCGTTCCAGCGCCTGGTCTCCACCTTGCGCCTGCGCGCCGCCATGGACGCGGAGCTGGCGCAGCCCCGCACGGACTGACCGGCCGGGGCGGGAAGGGGGCGCGCGGCGAGGCACGCCGGCCCCGCCCCGCGACGGTTGCGCCCCTCCTGCGGGCCCTGTGTCCGGGCCGTGGTGCGGACCGAGGCGTTCAAGCCCGGCCCCGGTCAGGACTCCCGTCCTCAACCGGGGCACCGGAACCACACCCGGCTCCAGGCACCCCTGCCCTGGACCCGCACCCGGCCCCGGACACCCCTGCCCTGGACCCGCACCCGCCCCCGGCCGGGGCACCCGTCCCCGGCCCCGGCCCCGGCCAAGGTCAGGGCACATGAGTCCGTGACCTGCGCCGGGCCCCGGCCGCGGCGGGCTCAGGCCTCCGCAGGCTGGCGTACGTGTGCGTTCACCCAGTCGACGATCGAGGCCGTCGTGGCGCCCGGGGTGAAGATCTCCGCGACGCCCTGCTCCTTCAGCGGGGCGATGTCCGCCTCAGGGATGATGCCGCCGCCGAACACCTTGATGTCCTCCGCGTCCCGCTCCCTCAGCAGCTCGATGACCTTGGCGAAGAGCGTGTTGTGCGCACCGGAGAGGATCGAGAGACCGATGGCGTCGGCGTCCTCCTGGATCGCCGTGTCCACGATCTGCTCGGGGGTCTGGTGGAGTCCCGTGTAGATGACCTCCATGCCCGCGTCCCGCAGGGCCCGCGCGATCACCTTGGCCCCGCGGTCATGGCCGTCGAGGCCCGGCTTGGCCACCACCACACGGATCGGACCGGTCACACCCATCAATGCCTCCACATGCGTTTCCCGTGCCCCGGGGGGCCGGTGATGTGAACGAACGTTATCCACAGCATCCCGCACGGCGTCGTTTCGCGGTCGGCCGGGAGGGGGAAATCACACATGGGACATGTTCGCCGGCGTCGTTTCCCCGCACCGGGCGGCCACGGGCCGCTCGGGGAGCGTCGCCAGGGAGCCGCAACGAGGTCGTCGTACCATCGCGCCGTCAGCCGCACGGCACGGTGGTACGGCCTCCGGCCGCATCAGGGCCGCCGGCCGCCTCCGCAGCGACCCCCGTGAGGGCGTACGGGGCAGGAGCCGCCTCCCCGCATGCCGTGCAGGAGGTCGGCCATGAAGGTCCTGTCCTTCCTACCCCTACTGCTGCGCAGACCGTGCCTGCGCCCGGCCCGGCTGTCCTCGGCGCTGATCGGAGCCACCCTCCTGGAGCTGGCGGTCCTCGCCGGACACGCGCTGATCTACCCCTCGGGCCTCACCCCGGAGCGCAGGGCCCCCGCACACCCGCCCGGCACCGGCACCGGACCCGACGCCACCCCCGGAAAGGTCACCCGTCCGGCGGGCACGACCGCATTGCCGACGGCGGCGGGCGAGCGCCCGCCCGTCGTCCTCCTGCACGGTTTCATCGACAACCGCTCCGTGTTCGTCCTGCTCCGCCGCTCCCTGGCCCGGCACGGCTGGCGCCATCTGGAGTCGCTCAACTACTCGCCCCTGACCTGCGACATCCGCATCGCGGCCGAGCTGCTCAACCGTCACGTGGAGGAGATCTGTGCCCGCACCGGGCACCGCGAGGTCGACATCGTCGGCCACAGCCTCGGCGGCCTGATCGCGCGGTACTACGTGCAGCGGCTCGGCGGGGACCGCCGGGTACGCACGCTCGTCACCCTCGGCACGCCGCACGGCGGCACGGCCGCCGCGCCACTGGCAGGCGCACACCCCATCGTCCGCCAGATGCGCAGCGGCTCCCCTCTGATCGAGGAACTGCGCCGCCCCGCCCCGGACTGCGGGACGCGCTTCGTCAGCTTCTGGAGCGAGCTGGACAGGGTGATGCTCCCTGTCGAGACGGCCTGTGTCGATCACCCCGATCTCGACGCGGTGAACGTACGCGTCAGCGGCATCGGCCACCTCGCCCTCCCGGTGCACCCCGCGGTCGCGTCCGCGATCCGTCAGGCACTCGAGTCCGGCGGGGAGGGAACAGACGCTCCGGGGGCAGCCTCCGTCGCCTGATCCCACGCCCTGTGCCCCACACCCCCCTGCCGATTAGAACGCATTTCGAACATAGGGCCAAGCCTGCCTCCGCCGTCCACCGAAAGACGGCCGATTGCCCGTTTCCTGAGGGGATGGAAGCCCCCGGAGATTGTCGTCCTCCACTACCGCCGGGTACAGTCGCGGCCACTGCTCCCCCTGGGATCCCCCCACCGGACCCCGGAACAGGTCCTGCTGCCGAGGCGAGAGAGAAGTTGGTGAACGACCAGCACCCCCACGCCGGGTATGCCGGATACGACAGTCCTTCCACCGGCGGCTTCGAGACCGACCCGCTCTTCGGGAACCTGCCGGGTCAGCACGACAGCAGCCACGAGACGACGTACGGCGGCGGTTACGCCCCCGCGTACGAAGGCGGTTACGACAGCGGCCGGTGGGACACCGGAGCGCATCAGCAGGCCTCGTACGACGCCTATGACGCCCTGGCCCACCCGCAGGCACCCCAGGGCTACGAGACCACCGGCACCTGGATGACCGAGGCCGGTCCCCCGGCCCTGGCCCCCGCGCCGGACGCGACGGGCCAGTGGGACACCGCAGGCTGGGACTTGACCGGCCAGGCCGATCAGTGGGCGGCAGGCGACACCGGCGCCTTCCCCACCACCACGTTCGACACGACGGCCTACGCGACCGGCACCTTCACCCCTCCCGCCTTCGAGGCCGCAGCGCATGGAAGCTACGCGTCCGCGGACACCGGCGCCTATGACGCCACCGCCTGGAACACCGGCGCCACGCCCGAGAACGCCGCGTACGCACCCGAACAGACGTCGCACCCCTCGTACGAACACCAGTCGGCGCCCTACGAGCCTTACGCATCAGCAGAGTTCGCCTCCCACGAGGACGTCGGTCACGATCCGCAGCACTCCCCCGGCTCCCACGACCACGCCGGGTACACCGACCCCAGTACCCCGCAATCGGACGCGTACACAGACACACACCCGCAGACGTACGACGAGTTCCCCGGAACCGGTCTGACCGAGCCGGTGC
>NZ_DATMVN010000327.1:0-15944 GCF_035563135.1 Streptomyces sp. | reverse complement strand
TGGACAACGTCCGGGTCCACGCGGGCCCGGACGCCCAGGCGTGGGTCCTGGTCGAGGACGAGCCGGACGCGGTGGCCGTCACGGTCCGGGACGACGGCCCGGGCATCCCGGAGGGCCGGCTCGACCAGGCGGAAGGGGAGGGCCGGCTCGGTGTCGCCCTGTCGATCCGCGGGCGGCTGCGCGACCTGGGAGGCACAGCAGAGCTGATCTCGGTACCCGGCCAGGGCACCGAGGTCGAGTTGAAGGTTCCGAAGGTTCCACGGGGGAAGGCAGGACCGGCCCGATGAGTACACCGAACACGCAGGCGTCCGAGGAGCGGGCCATCAGGGTGATGGTCGTCGACGACCACCCGATGTGGCGCGACGCCGTGGCCCGCGATCTGGCCGAGGCCGGTTTCGACGTGGTCGCGACCGCCGGTGACGGCCCGGGGGCGGTGCGGCGGGCCAGGGCCACCGGGCCCGACGTCCTGGTGCTCGACCTGAACCTGCCGGGGATGCCCGGCGTCCAGGTCTGCAAGGAGCTCGTCGGCTCCCGCCCCGGGCCGCGCGTCCTGGTGCTCTCCGCCAGCGGTGAGCACGCGGACGTCCTGGAGGCCGTGAAGTCGGGGGCCACCGGCTACCTGCTCAAGTCGGCCAGCACCCAGGAGCTGACCGACGCCGTGCGCGCCACCGCCGCCGGCGACCCGGTCTTCACACCGGGCCTCGCCGGGCTGGTGCTCGGCGAATACCGCCGGCTCGCCTCCGACCCCGCTCCGGCGGCCCCCGACCGGCCGAAGGCCCCCCAGCTCACCGACCGCGAGACGGAGGTCCTGCGGCTGGTCGCCAAGGGACTCTCGTACAAGCAGATCGCCGAGCGCCTGGTGATCTCCCACCGCACCGTGCAGAACCACGTCCAGAACACCCTGGGCAAGCTCCAGCTGCACAACCGGGTGGAACTCGTGCGCTACGCCATCGAAGCCGGCCTCGACGACCTCTGACGGACGGCCGCCGCTCATCGCAACGGAAGTCGCACGCCGTCCACGCGGTGCACGAGGACGTCTCCGGCAGGACGGCCGCCTCCGGGGGAAGGACATCGCGCGGGCGCCGGTCCGTGAGGCGGCGGCGCGCCCGAAGACGGGAGCCCTCTCCGGCCGGCTCCTCCGCCGCCGCCCCGCTCCGGCCGGGCGGCGCCCCGGGGCGGCGGGCCGTATATTCGCGAGGACCGGCCCCACCCCTCACCCGGGAGACGTCGTGGAAATCCTGGCATTCGGCGTGCAGTCCGACGAGAAACCGCTGATCGAGAAGGCCTTCGCCGGCCTGTACGACGTCCGCTGCCTGGACGTCTTCCTCACCAGGGACACCGCCCCGATCGCCGCGGGCCACGAGATCATCTCCACCAGCGTCAACGCCGACCTGGGCAGCCCTGTGCTCCAGGCCCTCGCGGCGGGCGGCACGCAGATGATCGCCCAGCGGTCCACCGGCTTCAACAACATCGACCTCGACGTCGCCGAACGGCTCGCCCTGCGCGTCGCCCGCGTCTCGTCCTACTCGCCCCACTCGGTCGCCGAATTCGCCTGGGCCCTGGCCATGGCCGTCAACCGCCGTGTCGTCCGTGCGGTGAGCCGCACCCGGAACTTCGATTTCCGGCTCGACGGGCTCCTCGGCCGGGACATGCACGGCCGCACGGCCGGTGTGGTCGGCACCGGGAAGATCGGTGAGGCGTTCACCCGGATCGCCCACGGCTTCGGCATGGACCTGCTCGGCTGGGACATCGCCGAGAACCCCGCCTGCACCGCGCTCGGCATGAGGTACGTGGACAAGGAGCAGCTCTTCGCCGAGGCCGACCTGATCAGCCTCCATGTGCCGCTGCTGCCGGCCACGGAGCACATCATCGATGCCGGCGCCCTGTCCGTGATGAAGGACGACGCGATCCTCGTCAACTCCAGCCGGGGTGGTCTCATCGACACCCGCGCGCTCGTCACCGAGCTGCGGGCCGGCCGTTTCACCGGTGTCGGACTCGACGTCTACGAGGCGGAGGCGGGGCTCTTCTTCGTCGACAGATCCATGGAGGGCATCGACGACGACACCCTCGCCCGGCTCGTCACCTTCCCCAACGTCATCGTGACCTCGCACCAGGCGTACTACACGCGTGACGCCGTGGAGGAGATCATCGACGCCACCGTGCGGAACGTCACCGACTACCTGGCAGGCCGGCGCAGCGACAACGTCCTGGTCCCGGCGCTCCCAGCAGGCTGAGGGCTCCTGCCCGGACCGGATCGGACCGTCGGCGTGCTCCTGCCCGGACCGGACCGGGCCGTCGGCGTGCTCCTGCCCGGCCGCCGGCCCGATCAGCCCGGCGCTGCTCAGCCGGCCACCGGCAGCGCGGCCAGCAGCCCGGTCAGGATCGCGGCGCCGCGCAGCGTCAGCACCGACTCCGGGTGGAACTGCACCGAGGCGAAGCCCCGGCCCCGCAGCGCGTGCAGCTCGCCGGAGACCGGGTCCCTGCTCGCCTCGATGCCGTGCGCACCCAGCTCCGTGGCCGCGGCGTCGTCGCAGAGCGCGGTGAAGCTGTTGTAGAAACCGACGGTCTCGGGCCTGCCGAACAGGTCGATCCGGGTCTGCGCCCCCTGGTACGGCGCTGCCTTCCGCACGATCTCCAGACCCAGCTCCGCCGCGATCAGCTCGTGGCCGAGGCAGACGCCGAGCAGCCCATGACGGTGTTCCCGCACAAGGCCGGCGGCCAGCCTCCGCAGCAGCCGCATCCTCGGGTCGGCCGCGTCCCCCGGGTCACCGGGGCCGGGCCCCAGCACCACGGGCCCCTCGTGCGCCCGCAGGGCCTCGCGCAGTCCGGGTTCGTCGTGACGGCGCACCGACACCGTGAGGCCCGAGGAGCGCAGCAGATGCGCCAGCATCGCCGTGAAGGTGTCCTCGCCGTCCACCACCAGCGCGTGGCCGGACAGCTCCCGGGTGCGCTCCTGCATCCGCAGCCAGAAGGGGGCCAGCCCGCCGCGCCGGTCGTCCAGGGCCGCCCGCACCCGCGGATCGGAGGCCAGCCGCGGACGGTCCGCCTCCGGCCCGGGACGGTCCGGGCGGACGCCCAGCGCCGCGAGCACACCCGCCGCCTTCGCGTGGGTCTCGGCGACCTCCCCCGCCGGATCGGAGTGGCGTACGAGGGTCGCCCCCACCGGCACGCGCAGCCGGCCGGCCGCGGAGATGTCGGCGGTACGGATCAGGATCGGCGAATCCAGCGTCTGCGTCCCGCCGGGCTCCCGGCTCACCAGCGCCAGCGCGCCCGCGTAGTAGCCGCGGCCCCCCGGCTCGTACCGCTCGATCACCCGGCAGGCGTTCTGCACGGGGGAACCGGTGACCGTCGCCGCGAACATGGTCTCCTTCAGGACCTCGCGCACATCGAGGGAGGAACGCCCGCGCAGCTCGTACTCCGTGTGCGCGAGGTGGGCCATCTCCTTCAGCCGGGGCCCGACCACCACACCGCCCATGTCGCCGACGGTGCACATCATCTTGAGCTCCTCGTCGACCACCATGGAGAGCTCCTCGGTCTCCTTGCGGTCGCCGAGGAAGGCCAGCAGGCTCTCGGCGGTCGGCCCCCCGGGCGGATAGCGGTACGTCCCGCTGATCGGGTTCATCACGACGGTCCCGCCGGACATCCGCACATGGACCTCCGGGCTGGCTCCGACCAGCGTCCTTTCCCCCGTGTGCACCACGAACGTCCAGTACGCCCCGCGCTCACCGGTCAGCAGGCGCCCGAACAGGGCCAGCGCGTCGGCCCGGCCGAAACCGGGGATCTCACCGGTGAAGGTCCGCCGGATCACGAAGTTCGCGCCCTCGCCCTGCCCGATCTCGTCCTCGACGACCCGCCGGACGATGTCCGCGTACTCCTCGTCGGGGACGTCGAAGGCCCCGCCCTCGACCCGCACCCCGTGGCCGGGCAGCTGCGCGAGCACCTCGGCCAGCGGCAGTTCGTGCGCCTCGTCGGCGACCAGCACGGAGAGCGGGGTGCCGTCGTCCCGCACGTCGAATCCGCGCTCGGCGATCTGCCGGAAGGGGACCAGGGCCAGTGAGGGCAGCTCGCCCACCGGGATGCCGGCGAGCCGGTCCGCCTCCCGCACCTCGCCGGTCAGGAGCTCGACGGTGTCATGGTCCCGGCCGGGCGTGCGCCTGCGCAGCAGCGCGAAGGGCGGGGCGTCGTCACGGAGCAGGGCGGACAGCAGACCGGCGGCACGGCCGGGCTGGGGCATGGGCTCGGGCATGGATGTTCCTTACCTGTCGGAGGAACGGCTCCCGGCTCCGGAACGCGGAGAAGGCCGCCCTCGGGCGGCCTTCGCGAAGTCTGTACGCGCGATGAATCAGCGGGCCGCCGGAGGAGCGGTCCACCACCAGTTCTGGGTCGTCTGCGCGAACATGCCCCGTACCTTAGCGGAAACGGAGGGACGGACGAGCGCGCGTCTCATTTGTTGAGCGGGCGGAGGGGCGCCCTCGCCGACCCCGTAGTGTTGTCAAGGTGACCGTGAACGCCAATACCTCCGTCGCCGGTGGCCACACCTGGCGAGACCTTCCCGCGGCGCAGCAGCCCGAGTACCCCGATGCCGAGGCTCTGCGCGACGTACTCGCGGACCTCGAGTCGTATCCTCCGCTCGTCTTCGCCGGCGAGTGCGACCAGCTGCGCGCCCGCCTGGGAGCCGTCGCCAAGGGCGAGGCGTTCCTGCTGCAGGGCGGCGACTGCGCCGAGGCCTTCGACGCCGTGTCCGCAGAGCACATCCGGGCCAAGCTGAAGACACTGCTCCAGATGAGCGCCGTACTGACGTACGCGGCCTCCGTGCCCGTCGTCAAGATCGGCCGTATCGCCGGGCAGTACTCCAAGCCGCGCTCCAAGCCGACCGAGACCCGCGACGGCGTGACCCTGCCGACCTACCGCGGCGACTCCGTCAACGGCTTCGAATTCACCGAGGCCGCCCGCATCCCGGACCCCGAGCGGCTGAAGCGGATGTACCACGCGTCCGCTTCCACGCTGAACCTGGTGCGCGCCTTCACCACCGGCGGTTACGCCGACCTGCGCCAGGTCCACGCCTGGAACCAGGACTTCGTGAAGTCCTCGCCGTCCGGGCAGCGTTACGAGGCCCTGGCCCGCGAGATCGACAACGCGCTGAACTTCATGAAGGCGTGCGGAACGGACCCGGCCGAGTTCAGGGCGGTCGAGTTCTACGCCTCGCACGAGGCGCTGCTGCTCGACTACGAGTCCGCGCTCACCCGCACCGACTCGCGTACCGGTCAGCTCTACGACACCTCGGGCCACATGGTCTGGGTCGGTGAGCGCACCCGCCAGACGGACGGCGCGCACATCGAGTTCGCCTCGAAGATCCGCAACCCCATCGGCATCAAGCTCGGCCCGACGACCACCGTCGACGAGGCGCTCGGCTACATCGACCGTCTCGACCCCGAGCGCGAGCCGGGCCGGCTGACCTTCATCGTCCGTATGGGCGCCGACAAGGTCCGCGACAAGCTCCCCGAGCTGGTCGAGAAGGTCACCGCCTCCGGTGCCCAGGTCGTGTGGGTCACCGACCCGATGCACGGGAACACCTTCGAGGCCGCCTCCGGTCACAAGACGCGCCGCTTCGACGACGTGCTGGACGAGGTCAAGGGCTTCTTCGAGGTACACAAGCAGCTCGGGACGCACCCCGGCGGCATCCACGTCGAACTCACGGGTGACGACGTCACCGAGTGCGTCGGCGGCGGCCACGAGATCTTCGTGGACGACCTGCACCAGCGTTACGAGACGGCCTGCGACCCGCGCCTCAACCGCAGCCAGTCCCTCGACCTGGCCTTCCTGGTCGCCGAGATGTACCGCGACCAGTAAGAACCACCTTCGGTGACACCTGTGGGGCACGGATCGATGTGATCCGTGCCCCACAGGCGTACCGGGGCTTTTGCGTGCGGGGGCTCGCGGGTAAGGTTAGGTTAGCCTCACCGAAACTTCGGGACGGCGTAACGATCGACCCGTCGGGAGGTGAACCGCATGTACGTCTGTTCCTGCTTCGGCATCACGGAAGAGCAGGTGAAGCAGCATGCGGACGGCGGAGCGTGCACGCCCCGCCAGATCGCTTCCGCCTGCAAGGCCGGCACCGACTGCGGTGGCTGCGTCCGCAGGATCCAGGCGCTGCTCGGCCGGGGCGACTGCTCCCGCCGTGAGCTCGCCGAAGGACGTACGGCGCCGGCGGGCGCCCCGGCCGGTGCGCCCGCCGCCCTCAGCGGTGCCTCGGGCGTCAGGCTTTCCGACGCCGCCTGACGCACCCGCGCCGGACCGTCGCGAAGCCGTCCCGGCCCGTGTGGATCAGCTCTCCGGCTGCTCGATCAGCTGGGCGAGGTAGAGCGGCTCACCGAGCTTCTCGATCAGCTCCAGCTGGGTGTCGAGATAGTCGATGTGGTGTTCCTCGTCCGCCAGGATCGCCTCGAAGATGTTCGCCGAAGTGATGTCGCCCTTGGCGCGCATCACCTCGATGCCCCGCCTGAGGCGGTCGATCGCCTCCACCTCCACCTGGCGGTCGGCCTGGAACATCTCGGTGACCGTCTGCCCGACCCGCACATGGAAGAGCCGCTGGTAGTTGGGCAGGCCGTCGAGGAACAGGATCCGGTCGGTGAGGATCTCCGCGTGCTTCATCTCGTCGAACGATTCGGCCCGGGTGTACTTGGCGAGCTTCGTCCAGCCGAAGTTCTCCTGCATCTTCGCGTGCAGGAAGTACTGATTGATGGCAGTCAATTCGGCGGTCAGCTGTTCGTTCAGGAACTCGAGGACCTCGGGGTCGCCCTGCATCGCAGAGGCTCCTTCCAACCGGTGAACTGGGCACGTTTGCGCGCATCCTCGCATCGCCTCGTGCAGCCGTCCAGTAAGTGCATGCTTAGTACGAGTTGCCCGAATCAACTCTCCCCTGGTCATGACCACCCCTGCCTGTCTGTCACCATGGAGGCATGGGTCAGCCGGAAAGCCGGGAACGCGGCACAGCAGAGCAGTCCGGGCTTCCCCCGGGGCAGCGACTGCAGCGCGGCTGGCCGGTCACCCATTACGGGCCCGTGCCCAAGTTCAAACCGGACCGCTGGGAGTTCCGGGTCTTCGGAGCCACGGCCGACGGCGGCAAGCACTGCTGGAATCACCAGGAATTCAGTGCGCTTCCCTTCTCCTCCGTCGTCGCGGACCTCCACTGCGTGACGAAATTCAGCATGCTGGGAGCCGAATGGGGCGGAATCCCGGCCCGCGAGGTCGTGGAACTGGCGCCGCCCGCGCCCCATGTCACCCATGTGATGGTCTGGGCCGAATACGGATTCAGCTCGAATCTCCGCATCGCCGACTTCGTGTCGGACCGGACGCTGTTCGCCACCCATAAGGACGGCGAGCTGCTCACCGCCGAGCACGGATTCCCGCTGCGCCTGGTCGTGCCGCACCTGTACGCCTGGAAGGGACCCAAATGGGTCCGGGGCATCGAATACATGACGGCCGACCGCCGCGGGTTCTGGGAGGAGCGCGGATACCACAACATCGGCGACCCGTGGAGCGAGCAGCGCTACTCCTACCAGGAGGAGCCCGGGGACGGCCCCGAGCTCTGAGCGGCCCGGAGGGCCCGCACGGCAGCCGCTCTCACCCGGCGGCGGGGCCCCGGAGCTCTTTCAGCCGCGCCACGTCCGCGGCATGGCCCTCCTTGCCGCCGGGTGTCTCGATGACCAGCGGCACGCCTTCGGTCGCCGGATGCGAGAACAGCTCACGGAACGGCTCCGCGCCGATATGACCCGCGCCGATGTTCTCGTGCCGGTCCTTGTGGGCGCCCGCCACGTCCTTGGAGTCATTGGCGTGGATCAGCTTCAGCCGCCCCTCGCCGACCGTGTCCACCAGCAGATCCAGGGTCTGCCGCATACCGGAGGGGCCGGTCAGGTCGTGGCCCGCCGCGTAGATGTGGCAGGTGTCCAGACAGACCCCCAGCTTGGGATGGGAGTCCAGGGCGTCGAAATACGGGCCGAAGTCCCAGGTCCGCGAACAGAGCGAGGATCCCTGCCCGGCGGTCGACTCCAGCAGCAGGAAGGGATCGTCGTCGTGGGTCAGCTCGTCCAGCAGCGGGAGCATGTGCGTACGCACCTGGGCGAGGGCTTCCCCGCGCGGACGCCCGCCGGTCGCCGAACCGGTGTGGACCACCACACCCAGGGCGCCGATCTCCCGCGCCCGGCGCAGGGAGTGGCGCAGCGACAGGACCGAACGCTCGACGGTGGCCTCGGTGTGCGAGCCGAAGTTGATCAGATACGGGGCGTGGACGTACGCCGGGATCGACCCGGCCGCGCACTCCGAGCGGAACAGCTCGTCCTGCGCCGGGTTCCCGGGCGGGGTCGCCCAGCCGCGCGGATTGGCGACGAAGACCTGCACGGTCTCGGCCGCCAGCTCCCGCGCGTGGCCGAGGCCGGTCCTGGCGAGTCCGCCGGCCACGGGAACATGACCGCCTATCGGGTTGCGCATGTGCTGCCAGTCCTCGGTGGGTCTACAGGGCCTTGGTCCTGAGGGTGATCGTGGAGCCTTCGGCGGCCTTCTCGCCGCCCTCGACCGACTGACTCTTGACCGTGTCGCTGAAGGAGAGGAGCGGACGGTCGACCTCGACCTCGAACCCCGCCTTCTCCAGTGTGCTCCGGGCCTGGTCGACGTCCTTGCCCGTGACATCGGGGACCGGGAGCATACGCGGGCCCTTGGAGACCGTCAGCTCCACGGTGTCGCCCTCGGCGGCCTCCGCACCGCTGCCGGGCGTCTGCCGGGCGATCTCGCCCGACGCCTCGGGCGAGTTGATCCGGTCGGTCAGCACCTTCGCGTCGAGGCCCGCCTCCTCCAGTGCGGCCTCGGCCTCCCCGGCCGGGAGACCGGTGACGTCGGGCACGTCCACCGGGCTGCCCTTGCTGACGACCAGGGCGACCGCCGAGTCGGGACGGCGCTCGGCACCGGCCCGCGGGTCCGTACGGATCACCTCGCCCCGGTCGATCTCCTCACTGAACTCCCGGGTCACCATGCCGGGGGCCAGCCCCGACTTCTTCAGCTCACGCCGGGCATCGGCGAGCGCGAGGCTTTCGACGTCGGGGACCTTCACGATCTCCGGACCGCGCGAGATCACCAGCTTCACCGCGTCGTTGCCGCGGATCCGCTCACCGGAGCCGGGATCGCTGCTGATCACCGTGCCGCGCTGCACCGTGTCGCTGTAGGCGCGCTCGACACCCTTCAGACCGAGCCCCTCGTCCGCGAGCCGCTTCTCGGCAGCGCTCTCGGTCTTGCCCAGGAGGGAGGGGACCTGGGTGAACTGTCCCGAGTTGATGTACCAGACGCCCGCTCCGGCCCCCAGCACCAGCAACACGGCGACGAGCACGGCGACCGGCCCCCGCCGGCCCCGGCCCGCGAAGGGCCCGCGCCGCACGCGGCCGGGACCGTCGGACACGGGCGGAGGCATCTCCAGCCGGCTGGTGTGGTGCGCGGTGCCCTGACCGGCCGGGATGACCCTGGGGATCACACTCGTACGGTCCTCGGCGGTGTCATGGACCTCCGCGATGGCCTGCGGAGGCACCGCGTCGAGCTGCTCCGGGGTGAGGGCCGCCCTCATCTCCCGGGACTTCGCGAGCAGGGCCACCGCGTCGGACGGACGGGCGTCGGGGTCGCGTGCGGTCGCCGCGGCCACCAGTTCGTCCAGCCCGGCGGCCAGACCCGCGACGGCGCCGGACGGCGCCGGGACGTCCTCGTTCAGGTGCTGGTAGATGACCTGCGCGGCCGTGTCCCCGGCGTGGGGCTTTCCACCGGTCAGCATCTCGTAGAGCACCACACCGCAGGCGTACACATCGGACCGGGTGTCGGCCGTGCCCTGCTCGATCTGCTCCGGGGCGAGATACGACACCGTGCCCAGGAGCGAGCCGGTGGTGTCGGTGGCGGTCCCCACAGCGCGTACGAGACCGAAGTCGGCGACCTTGACCCGGCCGTCGTCCCCTATGAGGACGTTCTCCGGCTTCATGTCCCGGTGGACGAACCCCGCACGGTGCGCGGCGCCGAGCGCGGCCAGCACCGGTTCGAGGATGTCCAGAGCGGCCCGGGGCTGCAGCGCCCCGCGCTCGCGCAGGACATCACGCAGGGTGCACCCCGCGACGTACTCCATCGCCAGGTACACGTACGCGCCCTGGGCGCCCTGGTCGAAGACGCCCACCACATTGGGGTGGGCGAGCCGGGCGACGGACTTGGCCTCGCGGATGAAGCGTTCGACGAACGCGGCGTCGGTCGCCAGCGCCGGGTGCATCACCTTGAGGGCGAGCACCCGGTCGAGCCGGGTGTCCACGGCCCGGTAGACCGTGGCCATACCGCCGACGGCGATGCGCGCATCGATGCGATAGCGGCCGTCGAGCAGCTGCCCGACGAGGGGGTCCTGGAGGGTCGTGTCCACGGGGCGAGTCTACGAGCTGCCACGGACACGGCGGAGCGGCCAGGGTCTCCCGGGGGCCGTTCCGGTGCGGAGCCGTGACAGGAGCATGCACGTGCTGTGACCGCAGGCCCGCCGCCGGCGCCCGGATCTCAGAAGGCCGGGCGCTCCGGATCCAGTACCGCACGGCCCTTCGCCGGCGAGGACGCCTCGGCGAAATGCCGGCGCGGGATGCGTCCCGCCCGGTACGCCAGGCGTCCGCCGTCCACCGCGTGCCGCATCGCGGCCGCCATCAGCTCCGGCTCCTGCGCCCGGGTCACCGCCGAGGCGAGCATCACAGCGGCACAGCCCAGTTCCATCGCCAGCGCCGCGTCCGACGCGGTCCCCGCACCGGCGTCCAGGATCACCGGGACCCCGGCCTGCTCGACGATCAGCTGGAAGTTGTGGGGGTTGCGGATGCCGAGCCCGGACCCGATCGGGGAGCCCAGAGGCATGATCGCGGCGCAGCCCACGTCCTGGAGCTTGCGGGCCAGGACCGGGTCGTCATTGGTGTACGGCAGGACCGTGAAACCGTCGTCGACCAGGATCTCGGCGGCGTCCAGCAGCTCGATCGGGTCGGGCAGCAGGGTCCGCTCGTCGGCCACGACCTCCAGCTTGATCCAGTCGGTGCCCAGCGCCTCCCGGGCCAGCCGTGCCGTCAGCACGGCCTCGCCGGCGGTGAAGCAGCCGGCGGTGTTCGGCAGGACCTGGATCGAGAGGCGCTCCAGCACCGAGAGCACCGAACCCTGCACGGTCGGGTCCAGCCGGCGCATCGCCACGGTGGTCAGCTCGGTGCCCGAGGCGATCAGGGAGCGTTCCAGCACGTCGAGGCTGGGGGCCCCGCCCGTCCCCATGATCAGACGTGACGAGAACGTGGTGGCTCCGAGCACGAAGAGGTCGTCGGACATGGTCAGCCTCCCTGAACCGCGGTGAGTACCTCGACGCGGTCGCCGCCGGCGAGTGCGGTGGCGGACCACTGGCCGCGTGGGACGACGGCCTCGTTGACCGCGGCGGCGACCCCGGAGCGGGCCGCGGTCAGCTCCGCGACGAGGGTGTCCAGGGTGGTGCCGGCGGGGACGGAGCGCTCCTCCCCGTTGACGGAGACGGCGACGGCGGGCAGGGGGGCGGGGACGGATGCGGGCACGGGCTGTGTCATACGGGCTGCTCCTGCGGCACGGGGGCGGTGTCTTCGGGGGAGGGGTGCGATGAGGCCCCCGGCGCGCCGGCGACGGGGGCGAAGCGGCGCGGGGAGAAGGAGCGGCCGACCTCGGGCAGCTCGCCGGTGGTCAGCACGTGAGCCATCACATCGCCGGTGACGGGGGTCAGCAGCACCCCGTTGCGGTGGTGCCCGGTGGCGAGGTGCAGTCCGGGAAGGGCGGTGGGGCCCAGCAGCGGCGCGTTGTCCGGCGAGGCGGGCCGCAGACCGGCCCGGGTCTCGGTCAGCGGCAGCTCGGTGATGCCGGGCACCAGCTCATGGGCGTCACGCAGCAGCTCGTACACCCCGCCCGCGGTGACCGTGGTGTCCCAGCCCAGCTCCTCGGTGGTCGCGCCCAGGACCAGCTCACCGTTCGCACGCGGGACCAGATAGACGTGGCCGCCGCGCACGACGGCGCGCACCGTCCTGCTGAGGAAGGGGGCGTACGCGGGAGGCACGGTCAGCCGCAGAACCTGTCCCTTGACCGGGCGCACCGGCGGCAGTACCGCCTCGGGGACCCCCTGGAGCCGGCCGCTGAGACTCCCGCCGGCGAGTACCACCTGGCCGGCCGCGAGCTCCGTGCCGTCCGCCAGGACGGCTCCCGTGGCCCGGCCTCCCGTGACGGAGAGCCGCTGGACCCAGGCGCGCCGGAAGACCACCCCCGCCCGCTCGCACGCGGTGACCAGCGCCGAGGCCAGCCGCCGGGGATCCACCTGGTGGTCGCCGTCGACCCGCAGCCCGCCGCGCACGCCGGGGGCGAGCATCGGCTCCAGGCGGCGGCACTCGCGGCCGCTGAGCCATTCGGACTCCAGTCCCGAACGCTGCTGCAGGGCGTGCAGTTCGCGAAGATGCGCCCGGTCGTCGGAGTCCAGGGCGACGGACAGGGTGCCGCAGGCGCGGAAGCCGGTCTCCTGCCCGCTCGCCTCCTCCAGCTCGGCCACGAACGCCGGATAGCGCGCCGCGGAGGCCACGTTGAGGCCGAGCAGCATCTGCTCGCCGTAGTGGAGTTCGGTGACGGCGGCCAGCATCCCGGCCGCGACCTGCGCGGCGCCGCCGCCCGGTGCGGGATCGGCCAGCGTGGTGCGCAGGCCCTGCTGGGCCGACCGCCAGGCGGTCACCAGGCCGATGATGCCGCCTCCGACGACCAGGACGTCGGAACTCTCCGCGGAGCTACGCATGGGTGTCCAGCCCCTCCCTTCGCCGGCATGACCCGGATCAGGTTCGTACGGTCGGAGGCCGGTCAGCCTCCCTCTCAGCCCGGTGCGTCCGGACTCCCGTGAGTGTCTTACGGTGGCCACCCTAAACCCCACCGCCCGCAGCCAGTAAGGGAGCCGTACCCGTGGCCCGTTCACTCGACGGACTCGTCCTCTCGCCGGTCGCCGACCAGGCCCCCGGCCAGGTCGGGACCCGGACCCGGTTCACGTACCACGAGCAGGACGGCCGGATATGGGCCGAGTACACGGGTGGCGACGTCGTGCGCGGGCACCTCGTCGGCACCCGGGACGGGGACACCCTGGACTTCCGTTACGTCCAGTTGAAGCAGGACGGGACGACCTCCTGCGGGCACTGCGTCTCGGCCGTCACCGATCTTTCCGACGGACGGGTCCGTCTGGACGAGACCTGGGCATGGGAGTCCCAGGAGGGCAGCGGGACCAGTGTGGTCGAGGAGCTCATGAAGTGACACCGCGTCAGATGGCTGGTGCCGCGTCGGCCGGGGCCCGCCCCGTCGCGACGGGCGAACCCCGGCCGGCACGGCACTAGGGTGGGCGGGTGAGCCAGCAGACACAGCACCTTGCAGGGGAGCGCCGGTCGCGGGGCGTCGTGATCGTGGGCGCCGGCATGGCCGGTGTGCAGACGGCCGTGGCCCTGCGCGAACAGGGCTTTACCGGTCCCGTCACCCTGATCGGTGCCGAACCGCACCAGCCCTACGACAGGCCGCCCCTGTCCAAGGCGCTCCTGCTCGGCGAGGCGGAGGGCTCCGCATTCGACGTCGACTTCGAGGCCCTGGACGTCACGGTGCGCCTGGGACTCGATGTGACCGGCCTGCGTGCCGACGCCCATGAGCTGGACACCCCCCAGGGGCCCGTCGCCTACGACGTGCTGGTCCTCGCCACCGGAGCGGAACCCGTCGCACTGCCCGGTTCCGAGGGCGTGCCCGGCGTCCACCTGCTGCGCACCCTCGACGACGCCGCCCGGCTGCGGCCCGTCCTGGAGCGGCAGGACGACGTGGTCGTCGTCGGAGCGGGCTGGATCGGCGCCGAGTTCGCCACCGCCGCCCGCGCGGCCGGCTGCGCGGTCACCGTCGTCGAGGCCGCGGACCGCCCCCTCGCGGGCACGATGCCCGCCGAGGTCGCCGCTCCGATGGCCGGCTGGTACGCCGACAGCGGAGCCGAACTCCTCACCGGCGCCCGGGTCGCACGGGTGGAACAGGGCGCGGTCCACCTGGCCGACGGCCGGGTGATCCCCGCCGGAGCGGTGGTCGTGGGCATCGGCGCGCGGCCCGCCACCGCATGGCTCGCGGGTTCGGGCATCGCACTCGGACCGGACGGCTCGGTCACCGCGGACAGCTCGCTGCGCACCTCCCTGCCCGATGTCCACGCGGTGGGCGACTGCGCCTCCTTCCCGTCCGCCCGCTACGGGCAGCGGCTGCTGGTCCACCACTGGGACAACGCGCTCCAGGGGCCCCGGACGGTCGCCGCCGCGCTCGCGGACGGCGCGGCCAGGACGTACGACCCGGTGCCCTACTTCTGGTCCGAGCAGTTCGGACGCTTCGTCCAGTACGCCGGCCATCACGCCGGTGCCGACACGCTGCTGTGGCGGGGCGATCCCGCGGATCCGTCCTGGACGGTCTGCTGGCTGAGGCAGGGGGTCCTGGTCGCCCTGCTGGCGGTCGGCAGGCCCCGCGACCTGGCGCAGGGCCGCAAGCTCGTCGAGGCCGGGGCGAGGATCGATGCGGCACGGGCCGCCGACTCCTCCGTACCGCTGAAATCGGCGGCGCTCCGGGGGGAGTGACGGCCCCGTACGGTCGGCCCGGGTACCGACTGCCGGTCCGGGATGGCACGCTTGTCCTTGTGACCGAGATTGACGCAAAGATCGATGCTCTCGTCCCCGCCTGGCTCCACCTTCCCGACATCGCGGAAATGCTCGATGTCGAGGTGACGCGTGTACGGCAGCTGGTCAAGGAGGGCCAGCTCATCGCCGTACGACGTGGTGAGAACCGGACGCTCCAGGTGCCTGCCGCCTTCATCGACGGCAACAAGGTGGTCAAGGGGCTCGCAGGGACCCTGACGCTCCTGAGGGACGACGGCTACAACGACGAAGAGATGCTGGACTGGCTCTTCACCCCCGACCCGACCCTGCCCGGCACCCCCGCGCAGGCCCTGAGCGAGAATCGCGGTACGGAGGTGAAGCGCCGGGCCCAGGCGCTCGCCGTCTGACCGGGCGACCGTGAGTGGGGTGCGGGCCGTGGCACACGCGGCCCGCACTCCGCCGTTATCGGGATCGCCGCCACGGCGATCCCTCCACCTTCCGGGCGATTCGTCGCCGCACAAACGATTCGCGCACAAACGATTCGCCGCACACCTGATCCATCGACGCACCGACGGGGGAAACCATCATGTCCACGCCTCGCACCCGGCTTTCCGGCGCCCGGCTCTATCTGTGCACGGACGCCCGCAAGCGGCAGGGCGACCTCCCCGAGTTCCTCGACGCCGTGCTGTCCAGTGGCGTGGACATCGTGCAGTTGCGGGACAAGGGCATGGAGGCGGCCGAGGAGCTCGAACACCTCGCGGTCCTCGCCGACGCCTGCAAGCGCCACGGCGCGCTCCTCGCGGTGAACGACCGGGCCGACGTGGCCCATGCCGCAGGCTCCGACGTGCTGCACCTGGGCCAGGGCGATCTGCCGGTCCCCGCCGCCCGCGCCGTGATCGGCGGTGACGTGGTCATCGGCCGCTCCACCCACGCCGAGGCCGAGGTCGACGCGGCCGTCGCCGAGGCGGGGACCGACTACTTCTGCACGGGCCCCTGCTGGCCCACTCCGACCAAGCCGGGCCGGTACGCCCCGGGCCTCGGCCTCGTGCGGTACGCCGCCTCGCTCGGCACGACACGGCCGTGGTTCGCCATCGGAGGGATCGACGCGGGCAACCTGGACGAGGTGCTGGACGCCGGCGCACGCCGCGTCGTCGTCGTGCGGGCGATCACCGAGGCGGAAGATCCGCGCGCGGCGGCCGCGGCGCTGGCAGCCCGGCTGCGCGCCTGACTTCCCGCCCCCGGATGCAGCGAAAGCGGCTTTCGGTGCACTCG
>NZ_DATMVN010000326.1:0-17600 GCF_035563135.1 Streptomyces sp. | reverse complement strand
CCGTTTCTGTGTTTCCGCAGGTCAGACAGCGTCGCCCTGCTCTGCCTCGTTCTCGCTTTCTTCGCGCTTCTTGACGCCGCGCTGTTCGTAGTAGGTGACGAGCTGGTCCAGCGTGAACTTCTCGTCGCGGCCCTCACCGATTCCGGTGGGGAATCCGTTGTTCACGCCCTTGTCCCGGCGGGACTTGTGGGTGCGGATCAGGCCCGCCTCGATGTCGTAGCCGCGGGCCTGCATCTCGCGGGCGATCTCGGCCACGCTGAGGAGCACGGGGGCCGCCAGGGGGTCCTGGGAGCCCTCTCCGCCGGCCTGCCCGGGGATGAGCCGCAGCCTGTCACGCTGGGGTGTCACGCCGGGTGTCACGTCGCCCTCGGGCGTGACACCGCGACCTGCGGTTTCGTCGCTCAGACCCCCCTCAGAGGCCCCGTTCGGGGTGTTGGGGCCAGCGTCACGTGACAGGCCCTCCACGCGGCCCTGGAGGAGCTTCGGGATGCCCTCGGGGCTGTGCTCGGGCGGCTCGCTGTAGAGGCCGTGGTGGTTCCACGCGTGGGTGCTGCGGAGCTGCTGGTAGAGCTTGTTGTAGAGGTCCTTGGCCTCCTCCTCGGTCGCGGGCCGCCTTTCCCCGTCCTCTCCGTCAAGGAAGAGGTACGGCGTCTGATAGGAGAAAGGCACGCCGTTCGTGACGGTGACCATTAGACCGGCCTTCCGCACATTCGGCGGCGCTGTGTTCTTCGGCATTCCGGTAATCCGCTCCCACTGGTGAGGGTCGTAACTACCGAGCACCTTAAACGGGAAAAGAGGCCGGAGGGACTGGCCGCTAAATTCGTTGTCCTTGAAATCCTGGAACACGGCGAGAATGTGCACGTTCGCCGCGCGCCCGAACCGGAGGATCTTTCCAACCGCCTCTTCCCAAATGGGATCGGCGGCGGGGTCCTTGTCATCCCCCTTCTTTACCCGAATCTTGTTCCACACGTTCCGGAGAATCCCGGCAAGTTCGTTGCTCTCTTCCAGGAACATGTAGAGCGGCGGGAACCCCTTTTGCGTACCCTGCTTGATTTCGTAGAAGCGGGCCATAACCACGTCGGCTACCCAGTAAATAGCCTCGCGCATGTCCTGGCCGTTCTGCGGGTCCTGGTAGAGGTAGACGCCGGGAATTCCTTCGAGCGGAGCGAGGCTGATGAGCTTCGGGTCCACGCCGACGATGATGCCGCCCTTCATGAGCATCTGGACGGCGAGCCACTGGAGGGTGGTGGACTTTCCACCACCGGAGCCGACCGAGTAGGCCCAGTGCGCGTTGTTGCCGGTCATCTCGCGGATAACCAGCTCGTTTTTCTCGTCCACGCCGAGGAGGAACTCGTCCGGGCCCAGGTTGGCCAGGGCCTCCTGGATACGCGGCTCCTCGATGTCCACGGCCTTCGGCGGCGCGGGCGCGGGGGCCGGCGGCTTGGGCGGCGGCTTGTGGGTGTAGACGGCGGTGGGGTGCTCGCCCCGGAAAGTGAACCGTCCCGCCCACTCCCCCGGCAGGCGGGAGTTGATGAGCGAGGTCATCGACTCCTTTTCCAGGTCGGAGCCGCGGAACGTCCAGGGCAGGCGGACCACAATGCGTGCGCCCTCGTCGCCCAGGCGCTTGGGGAGCTGGAGCCAGTTCTGGCGGGGCTCGTCGTCGGGCAGGTCCAGGTCTTCGCGGAGGACGATCCAGAGCTTCGGGCCGTACACGACGTCGTCGCCGGGCTCGGTCGGCACCATCTTGGGCAGGAGCGGGCCCAGGGCGGCGGTGGCGAGCACGGCCACCAGGAGGGCCCAGACGTCCCAGGCCGGGACGACGGAGAACACCACGAGTGCGGTGACGATGACGCGGGTCAGGGCCCTGGCGGCGTACGGCCAGCAGCCCCAGTTCCGCAGCGTGCGGGCCGTCGCGCGCCCGGCCCGCCACACCTTGCCGGTGATCCGGGCGGCCCAGAGAACTGCCCGTACGGCGCGGTCCAGCCACCTGGCACCCCGGCCCCGGTAGGTGTTGAGCCAGGTAGCGGCCTTGCGGGCCCAGAGGCTGGGCGCGCGGCGGGGCTGCTTGATCAGGCTGACCTTGGGCGGGACGAAGGCGACGGAGGCCATGGAGGCGACCGGGGCGACGGTGGTGTCGCTGAGGCGCGTCCCGGCGGACCAGGTCGTCGCGGTGGAGCGGGCGGGGCCCCGGAGCTCCCGGCCGCCGTAGAAGCGGGCCACGGCGCGGACGGTGCGGGCCAGGAAGGTCAGGAGGCTCCAGACGGCGAGGAACGGTGCCTTCCAGCTCCCGGGCTTGCGGGTCTTGGCGGTCCCGCCGGCCTTCTTACGCTTGCTGGCCTGGTCGCCCATCCAGCCGAGGAAGAGGAGGAGGCCGAGGACACCGAGGTCGCCCCCGGGGAGGACGCTCGCGGCGGCGTCCCAGAGGAGCGTGAACGCGTCAGCGAGCCATCCGCCCTCCTGGGCGTCCGGCTCGGGTGGTGGGGCCGCGAGTGCGGCAGTCATGCTGTGCACGGGATTCCCCTCGCTGTGCTGGGGACCTGGCCGCCCGGCAGGCTGTGTCTCTGGCAGGAGTGGGCCTGCCGGGCGGTGATCCCTCGATCATTTCGGGTGGGTCTGACACCGTGCGTCACCTGGCCTGTGGACAGATTTCGTACGGCTCCTTCACCTGGTAGAGGTGTCGGAATTGGCGGCCGTGTGACACTCCGGCCGGGACTTCTTCGGATCTCTCACCTGGCCCAAGTCCGGCCGGGGGCGGATTTGTGACACCACCGGCCGGACTTTTTCGGGGGCTAGAGGTACTGACCCGCGTGGGCGGCGTCGTCGGCGGACGTCTGCGCGGATGCCTCGCGGACGTACTTGTGGACCGTGGACTTCAGGGCCGGGTCGTCGGCCGGGCGGTTGTGGCGGGTGGCGATGGCGTCGAGCACCGTGCGGACGTCCTGGACGCCGTCCGCGACCATGCCGAAGACGTCGGCGCGAATGCTGCGCTTCTGCGGCTTCTCGGTGGGGACGACCTTGAGGTCCGGGCGGACACTTTCGGTCTCTTCCTGCTGGTCAGAGCCGGTCCGGTTCGGACGTCCGTCCGTATCCGTGCGGATGGTGGACTCCTGGGCTCGCGAGTTCGTGGCGTCATCAGCGGATGCGGCGGGGAGGGCGGGGCGGGTGTCGGCGGACGCGGCGGGCAGCGCGGGGGTCGTGGTGAGTGCCGTACCGCCGAACATCCGCTCAAGGGCGGCGTTCGCGCCCGCGCCGATCCGGTCGCGCTGGATGTCCATCAGGTCCGCGCCGAGACGGACGTCACCGCCGCCGACCTTCGCGGCGAGCTTCCATGCCTTCTTCTCCGACGCCTTGCGCTTGGACGTGTCGGGGTGTCCGGCGGCGCGGGCCTGGTGGTAGGCGAGGTCCCGGACGATGGCGGCGGCGCGGGCCTCCGCCTCGATGTCGCGGCCTTCCTGGTGGATGACGACGCGGCGGCTCAGGAAGGCGACGCCTTCGGCGGCGGCGGTGATCGCCATCGGGGTCAGGGCGTAGACGATGGTCTGGCCGGGGGTCGTGGCGGCGGTGGCGCCCATGACGGCGGCGGCGGCGGGCAGGGCCCAGAGGCCGATGCGGACCAGGAGCGGGGCGGACTGGCCCAGGAGCGTGGTGACCAGGAGGACCAGGGCGAGGACGGCGGTTGCGCCCTCACCGGCAGCGAGGGCACCGAGGGCGGTCTCGCTGCCGTACTTCGCGCCGAGGTTGTTGTAGGTCCCGATGCCACCGGCGACGCCGACCGCGAGCATCGGGATGACGGCGGCGACCAGGACGGTCTTCTGGATGCGGGTCAGCGTCCGGAGCCGGGGGCCGGCCTCTTCGTGGTCCTCGGTCGGCTGGGGGGTGTCGTCGGTCTTGGTGCGGTTGAACATGGGGTGTCCTTCCGGTCTTGGTGACGTCGCGCCGTCTTGGGCTCGTGGCGTCATCAGGTGAGTGCTGGCGCAGGTGAGGGCTACTTCTTGTCTTCTACGGCGGTCTGGGCGAGTCCCTTGAGCTTGGTGACGAGCCACCCGGCGGCGACGATCGCGCCCACGGCGGTCAGGCCGACCGGGACGGCGTTCGCGCCGATGGTGCCGATCAGGCCCATGAGGGTGCCTCCGGCGATGACGACCAGGCCGATGACGCAGCCGCACAGGACCACGGCGACGACCAGGAGGAGCACGACGTTGACGACCAGCTCTCGCTGGGCCGGAGACATCGAGGCGGTCTCGGGGAGCTGCACGACGATCTGCTGCGGCTGCTGGCCGATCGTGTAGTGGTACGGGACGCCGTCGCGGTACTCGACGGCCGGCGGGCGGTGGTGCGCGGGCGCGGCCTGGGCGGGGAACGGCTGCGGGAGGTGCCGCTGCTGCTGGTGGGGGATCTCGGGGTTCATGTCGGTTCCTCTCAGGCCGCGAGCGCGGTCGTCGGGTGGTCGGCGCATCCCGGGCAGCAGCCCAGGGACGTCGGGATGACGTAGGAGTAGGTGACCTCACAGAGCGGACAGGTCCGGCGGGCGCGCATCATCGCGGCGACGGCACGTGCCCGGCCGGGGGTCATCGGCCTGACCGGCAGGGCCAGGTCGAGGCGGTAGAGGTACGCGGCCCGGACGGGCCGGGTGCGGGTGAGCGGGTCGCGGCGGCCGTGCCAGAGGATCTGCGCGGCGACGTCCTGGCCGCCGGGGCGCAGGCCCTTCGCCCGGAGCTGGCGGCGGGTGGCCAGCCCCTCGGGGGCCAGGCGGCGCGGGAAGGTCGGGATGCCGTACGTCTCGCCGGTCGGGTCGTAGAACTTCACTGCGGGTCACCTCCTCGCTGGTCAGATTGATGCGGTGGCGTCGTGGCGTGGTGAGTCCACGACGCCACCAGGGGGGTAGGTCACTCACGCAACCGCAGGAGCCTCACCGGTTCACTCACCACCGGCACCCGATTGAGGTCACGGATCGGAGACATCGGGGCCGGGGCACTCACCTGGCGGGCGGTGAGTGCGGTGACCAGGGACGGCAGGCAGTAGGCCAGGGAGACCGACAGGGTTCCGACAGCGGCCACGGCCAGGACCAGGAGCCCAGCGGCGAGCGGCATCCCGCCCTCACTCACCAGACCGGCCAGCCCGGCGGCCACCAGGAGCGCGGCCAGCTCGGGAACGCGAGCCATGGTCACCACCACCCCTTGCGCTTGCCGGGCACGATCATGTTTCCGTGGCCGTGGAGCATGTGATCGACGCAGGCCGGGCAGTCCTCGCGCGGGCCCAGGTGCGCGTGCTGGGCACGGCTGTCCTCCGCATGGAGCCAGCACTGCCGGCACTCCCCCGGCGGCGGGTTCATCGCCCTCTGGCTGGCCATCAGAACCAGCCGCCCTTCTTGCGGTCGCGGCGGGCGGCGGCCTCTACGGTGATGGCCTGCTGCCGCTCGGCCTCCAGCACCCGGAGGTCGGCCGCGGCCTCCTCCTCGGCGCGGGCCCAGATGCGTCCGGCGGCACGCTCGGCCATCGGGGCCCGCTTGCCCTGCACCGCCTTGACGATCCCGACGCTCACGAGGCCCGCCATCTTGGCCTGGTCCCCGGCCCGGAGGCTGGACTGCTCCTGGTTGCGGATGCCGTTGAGTCGGTCCTGTGCCACCGCGATCTCGCGGTTCAGCTTGCGGGTGTTCGCCATGGTCAGATCCCCTTTTCGCGGAGGTCGAGCAGCTTGTTGATTTCCTGGTGGGCCATGGCCTCGCCGTGGCTGTCGCGCATCAGGGCGCAGGAGCGGGCGTCCACGACGTTGGCGGCCAGAGCGCGGTCGAAGGAGGACTCCTCGCCTCCTCGGGGTCCGAGGACCAGCGAGTAGAGAGTCGGCTCCATGTCAGCCCCTCCTCGGGTAGGTGTGGCCGGTGGGCGGGTAGTCAGGACCGGACGGCAGCGCCTGCCACAGCACGCGCTCGAAGTCACCGTTCGGGCCGGTGAAAAGCTCCTGGAGCATCCGGTCGGTGCGCTCGGTGTCGTCGGCCCGGGTCTCGTTCTCCACGTCAGTCCTTCCTCGGGTAGGTGTGGCCAGCGGGCGGGTAGACGGGGACGGCCCGGTCGGTGAGGAGGCCCTCCATGACGACCGACTCGAAGTCGGCGGCAAGGTCGGTCTCGGGCTCCTGCTCGAAAGCGCGGTCGGCGGCGTCGAGCAGGGCGACCGTCCGGTCGTTGTCATCGAGCCGGGTCTCACGGCTGCGGAAGATCGGCACGTCAGCCCCTCTTTCCGGACTTGTCCTTGGACGAGTTGTCGTTGACCTTCTTGACCTTCTGAGACAGGTCCTGGTGCTGGGAGTCGTCCATCACGCCACCAACTCGTTCGGGATCGGCTGGAAGGTCCGACGCGCCCGGTCGACGGTGCTGTTCGCCGTGCGGCAGAGGGTGCACGCCTTCTCGCCGCGGCTGTGGTGACGGCGGTAACCGCGAACGGTGCCGCACTTGGGCTCGCCCAGTCGCTGCGGTGCGAGGTGGGGGAACCACTGGGTCAGGAGCGCGGGCCGGACACCGGTCCGCTCCGAGATCTCCTTGACCCCGAAGTTGTTCTTGACGAGGACATCGGCGGCGGCGCGCTTCTCGTCGGGCGTCATGTACGCCGGCGCCTCGCCGTTCACCGCGCGCTCGACGGCCACCAGATCGATGTGGCCGCGCATGGTGCTGGTGTGTACGACTCGGATGTAGTCCCTACGATCAGACACAGGATCAACCCCTGTTCAGGCAGGCGGTTAGGTCTCAGGCCCTGGTCCGGAGGTGAGATACCGGACTGGGGCCGTCGTGGTTTCCGTGGCATAAAGGTGGCCTAGCCGCTAGCCGTTGTCAAGGCTGGCGGCCAAGTGGACTAGCCGCTTGGCCGCCAGGGGTCCATGGGCTAGCCTGATCTCGAAACCCATCGAACAGGGGAGAGGTCGCCATGCCCGCCATCGAACGATCGCTACCGCCGTACATGCAGGTCATCGCGCATATTCGAGCGCAGATCGAAGCTGGAGAACTCCGCCCCGGAGACATGGTTCCGTCAGACAGGGACCTGGCGAAGGAATGGGGCATCTCCCGCGTAACCGCGCAGAAGGTGCTCACCGCGCTCAAGGCCGAAGGCTTGGCCGAGAGTGTTCCGGGTGTCGGTACTCGCGTCTGCGAGAACGCCCCGAAGATGCACCACACCGGCCGTGACCGGGCCTCAGCCGTCCGTAGGACCGGGAAGATCTACACCCCGGGCGAGTACGCCCGAATTGTCAGCGCCGAGCTGGTCCCCGCGCCCGCAGACGTCGCCACCGCGCTCAGCATCGAGGCCGGCGCACCTGCCATCAAGCGCGTGCGTGTGACCTACAACAAGGAGGACCAGCCGGTCAGCGCGTCAACCAGCTGGTACGACGGCGAACTCGCGGAGGCTGCCCCTCGGCTCCTCGAAGCGGAGCGCATTCCGGAGGGGAGCTGGACCTACCTGGAGAAGCGCACGGGTCGACACGCCGTGTACGGCTGCGACTCTCTCGACACCAGGCTCGCCACTGAGGAGGACGCTGCACTCCTGGGCCTGACCCTGCCCGCGGCCCTGAAGGAGTCGACCACGACCCTCAAGGACGGGGAGAACGTCGTGGTCGAGTTCGGGATCAGCATCAGCCAGTCCGGACGACGCTCGGTGTACGAGTACGAACTCGACAACTGAGCCGACCGCCACGTGTGGTGTCCCCACTCCGTGTAGGAATGTCCTCACCAGGGCGTAAGCTTCCGAACCACAACTGAAGATCCCTAAACGCAAAAATGCCGCGAGCCCCAATCCGGGCTCTCGGTCAGGGTTCGAAGCCTGACCGCGAGTCGAAGTCCCGGAAGAAGGGCTCACGGCGACCAATCAGAAGGTCTGCTGTCGAGTGTAAGGCAGGGGTAGGGAGATTTCTCCCCCATCGCTGTCCGGACAGCCCCGACGTGGGAGACAGATCCAGTCTCCCGGGGGAGTCGCACTGCGCCAGTGGGCCGCGAAAGGCGCAACGTGACCCACCCTTCCACCGAGCCCCCTGCCGCCGCCGACGCTGAGGATGAGGTTCTTCCTCAGCGTCGGCGGCGGCAGCCCGGGGCGGTGTCGAATCTGGAGACCCGCAGCGGCCACCCGGCAGGGTGCCGCCCGATCGCGGGCATGAAACGCGGCTGGTACTACCGGGCCGCCGACCGCATGGTCATGCACCGCCAGAACCCGGAGGATGACCTCCTCCCCATCGGCCAGGTTCCGAAGATCAAGGCGACGATCGTGCACCTCACCGATGACGGCGAGGACATCCGCACCGAGTACCTGGCCCTCGGGAAGCGGCAGCGCAAGGCCCGCATCCTCACCGAGGACGAGTTGGACCGTGGCACGTGGGCCGCGAAGATGGGGATGCGCCGGCCGACCGGGAACGACGAGCGGCACGCGTTCGCGCGGCTCATCCGCGAGGAAGGCGACGAGGCCCCCGTCGAGTCGGCCCGGACGTACTACGACGACGAAGGCCACCTGGTCTTTCCGGCCTCCGAGGCGCAGACCCTCGGGTACCGCGTGCTGCGGGGCAAGGAAGACGCCGCACGCGATGCGTGGGACGAGATCGGTGCGTGGACGAGCATGGACGGCAAGGCCGCCCTGGTCGTCGGCGCGTACTTCGCCGGACCCGTGCTGGACACCTTGGACATGCTCGCGCACATGGTCTCGTTGCACGGCCCCGGCCAGCAGGGCAAGAGCACCATGCTGGTGATCTGCGCGGGCTGCTACGGGGACATCAAGCCCAAGCGGCAGTCCCTCTGGATGACCTGGAACGCCTCGAAGCAGGGCATCACTCAGAACCTGCGGCTCCGCGGTTACCTCCCGCTCGCCCTGGACGAGCACAGCTCCAGCGGCCGGACCATCAAGGAGTCGTCCCGCGAGATCAGCCAGATGGTGTCCGGCGCGATCCGCGCCATGGGCACCGCCGACGGCTCGCCGCGCGAGTCGGACGGCTTCTGGCACTCCGTCATCCTCTCCAGCTCGAACGAACCGCTCAAGTACGAGGGCCAGACGGAAGACCTGGCGTCGCGGCTCCAGGAGTTCCAAGCCCCGTTCTTCCCGAACAAGATGGTCGATGCCGAGGGCGGCCCGGCCAGCGGGAAGCACCAGGGAGCCGAGCACATCAGCAAACGGCTCAAGCGACTGGCAACGGACTTCGGCGGGTGGCCGCTGGAGTGGGCCATCCGCAAGGGCATGTACAAGGCCGAGAACCTTGCCAAGCTCCGGAAGCTGCACCTGGAGCTGTGCGCGAAGTACCGGCCCGAAGGCGGCGGCATCGCGGGCACCATCGCCGAGCTGCACATGGCCTGGGTCGTGGGCGCCCACATGCTCGGACAGGCCATCGGCGTGCCCTGCCTGGGCCAGGTCGCTGAGCAGGAGGCCGCCGCACGACTGGCCGAGGCCATCGAGGTCAGCGCCGAGGCGAACACGCCCGACAGTGAGCGGCTGTGGAACGCGCTGGACGCCCTGCGCATCGAGGCGGCCCTCTTCCCGGAGATGGAGGAAGTCCTCCAGGTCTCCACCGAGGGCTACCGCAAGCCGCGCGGGTTCCAGCAGTCCGAAGAGGGTCTGTGGTGGGTCATCGACCCCGTCGTACGGGAGGCCGCCACGCAGATCGGCGTGGACAATCTCACGGCTGCGCTGCGAGCCCTGGACGAGCTGGGCGTCCACGAGCGGGGCACCGGGAAGAACGCGCAGAAGCTCCTGCCGAAGGCGGTCCGGGGGAAGATCGGCAACCGGATGCACTGCTTCAACACCACACGGGCGGCCGAGCTGTTCGCGCCCGACGAGGACGAGCCCGGCGACGGCGGCGACGGCGGCGACAGCCAGGCCCCGGACGACGACGGAGGCCCGAGCCCGGAGCCGGACTTCGTGCTGTTCGACCTCGCGCCCGCCGGCACCGAGTCGGCCCCGGCCCCGGTAGTCGTTCCGCCGATGCCGGTCGAGCCGCCCGCCGTGGTGTTCCCTACGGCCCGGATGTACGAGACGGGAGACGACCGGCTGGACAAGGAGTGGCTGCTGCTGGAGGCGAAGGCGAAGGGCCGCACGCGCGGTGCCCTCGCCTTCGGTGTGCTCGGTGACGGGTGGCTGCACCTGGCCAACCACGAGCCGGTCGCGGTGCCGATGCCGGAGAACGTGGACCAGGTCCCGGACCTGATGACCGCGTACGGGCTGCGGACGCTGTGGCTCCACGAGTCCGCCGCGCTGGCGATGGGCCTGCCGTCGTATGACGAGCGGATGCCCGAGGAGCTGGAGGACTACAAGGGGCCGCAGGGTCCGACCCCGCACCCGTGGGCGACCCCCCGGCCCGGGTCGGACCTGGTGGTCCAGGGCGAGGGCCTGTCCTCCTGGATGACGCTCAAGACGCGGGGCGGCGAGGGTGAGCGGCTGTCGGTGTCGCTGCCGCTGTACGACGACCGGTTCGACCGGTCCGATGAGCCCGGCCGGGGCGGATTCGGCGCAGCCGCGACCCCGGAGGTCCTTCTGGACGCGTACATGGTCTACCTGCTGTCCACGCTCCACGGACCGGCTGAGAGCCCGCAGGTGATCCCGTACTACCTGAGCCCGAACGTCACCGCGAAGGATTTCACCGGCAGCGCGGCCAGCAGCGTCGTCTCCCACATGGTGAGGGCCCGCCAGGTCCCCCCGGTCGAGGCGAAAATCAAGCCGCTGGTCTCCATGCAGTGGACCCGGCCCGTTGAGGAGATCACCGACCAGGAGCGCAAGCGGGCCTGGATCCACCAATACGACAAGAACGCAGCCTGGCTGGCAGCGTTCGGCTCGGTGTGGCTCGGTGTCGGTGACCCGACGCACTACCCCGAAGGCCGGACCTACGTGAAGAACAAGGCCGGGTACTGGCGCGTCCGGGAGCTCCCGGGCCTGGCCCTGGAGGGCCTGCCGGAGCTGAACATCGAGCCGGCCGAGGAGGGCGGGTACTGGCTGCGGTCCCCGGGCGTGGACCTGCTGGGCGAGATGTTCGAGGGCTGGACCCCGGACGTGCTGGAGGCGTGGGTCTGGGAGAACAGCAAGCGGGCCCTGTACGGCATGTACGACAAGCTGCGGCTGTCCCGTGAGCGCATCATGACCAGTGCCGAGGAGGGCCGCCCCGGGGCCCGGTACGCCAAGCAGGTGTCCGGGATGCTCTACCAGAGCTTCCGCGGCTACCTCAGCCGCCGCGAGCCGAAGAAGGACCGGGCCACCGGCCTGCCGTACGAGAAAGACATCTTCTGGCGGCAGGACTGGGCTCAGATGATCCTGGACCTCGCGCTCGCCAACACCTACCGCAACCTGCGGGCGTTCGCGGACAGCGGCCACCACCCGCTCAGCCTGCGGGTGGACGCGGTGACGTACGCCTCCGACAGCCCGGACCCGACCGCCGCGAAGCCCGAGGCCATGCAGCTCGGTACGGGCGGCGGGCAGTGGAAGCCCGAGTACAGCGTCCCGGCCGCTGACCTCCTGCCGATCCTGGACGAGGTCAAGAAGATGTCGAAGGCCATGCACCTCTACAACTCGAAGCAGAAGGGCCAGAGCTGATGGGAATGTTCGGACGCCTCTTCGGGCGGGGCAAGGACAAGGAGCCCAAGGGCCAGGGTCAGGAGGCCGGGCCGTCCCCGGCCGAGCAGCTGCCGGCCCCGGCACCGGCAGCACCTGAAGCCCCGGCCCCCGCTGCTGAGAAGCCAACGAAGCGCGGGCTGTTCGGCCGGGTCAAGGCCAAGCTGCGGAGCAAGGACAAGGCCAAGAAGGAAGAGGCCCCGGCCGAGGAGGCACCGCCCGCAGCTCCCTCGGCTCCGCCCTCGCCTCCGTCCGCCGGGGGTGGGACCGGTGGCGGTGAGAGCGAGGGCCAGGAGGGCGAAGCCGAGGGCCAGGAGGGACAGGAGGAGGAGGAGCCGGACCCGTACGCGGACGCTCCGTCGTCGCTGTACGTCCGGATTCCCGGGACCTGGAAGACCAGCAAACGCAAGTGGCTCGGTGTCGTGGAGGGCAACCTCCACGGCGACCAGGTCGTGAAGTTCCTCAAGGCCATGGACCAAGGCAGCAAGAAGGACAGGGACGAAGCCGTCCAGATGGTCTGCGACGACTTCGGCGACGGGTCGTTCGGCTCCGGCGTAGAAGTCGAGCGCTCCTCGTACAGCAACCCGATGTACTGACCCCCGCCGGGTGAGGGCCGCACCGCGTTCGGTGCGGCCCTCACCCGGACCGTTTATGACGCCACGAGTCCACTAGCCCACGAGTCCATCACTCATTCGGGTATCCAGTCCCTGCAAGGGATCGGGCCGATACACAATGAGCCCGACCACCCCCGACCAAGGAGGACCCGTGCACCCGAACCCCTTTGACGACATGGCGGCCGCCCAGCACCCGCTCGGCATCACCATGCAGATCGCAGGCGTCACCCTGGACCTGCGCGAAACCCTGGAGACCTACGGCGGGACCGCCGAGCGCGCCGCCATCGTCGGCACCCTGCGGCGGCGCTGGGCCGAAGCCGAGCCCGAGACCCGCGCCGCACTGCTGCTGAATTTCGCCTGGGCCTCCCGCGAGGCGGAGATGACGTTCGCGGACGACCACGCCGGGCTGTACGCCGCCAACTTCCACCAGTACGCCGCCAACTTCGAAGGCGACTCCGAGGCGTTCCACGGTCCGCGGTTCCCCTCGATGCCACTGCCGGGACAGGCCGGCGCTCTCGCCTCCTCGCTCGGTTTCGACCGCGAGGACACCGACATCTCACTCAAGACCGTGCTGCTGCTGATGGAGCCCGTCTACCGGAAGGGCCAGCAGTGACCACCCGCCACCTGCCCAGCACACCGACCCCGGAGTACGGAGCCCCCTTCCTGCCCATCACGAGCACCAGGAGCACGAACATGTTGAAGACCATCAGCCACGAGGAGCTGACCGACGAGCAGCGCGAGTCACTGCCCGACCATCTGCCGGCAGACACAGAGCTGACCGTCTGCCTGGGGTGCGGCTCCATCCGCGACCAGGGCCCCTTCGGGTTCGACGCCTGGAAGAACCACGAGGACGAGTGCGTCCCCTACGCCGCAGGCGACGACGAGGACGACGAAATCCCGGACGGCCTGGACAGTTGGCAGCCCCACGAGCTGACCGGATGGCTCGCCGCCGTGGAAGACAACCCCACCAACTCCGCCGAGTACGTCGCCCTTGCTCGCCAGGCCGTGGGCAAGGCCCTCGGAGTCAACTGACGCACTCTCCGGTCCCGAGGGCCTCCGCCGACGTCGGCGGGGGCCCTCCCGCTTGTCGCGCGTCCCTGTCGCGCCGGGTGCCTGTCCTGCGACCTATGCAGCCCAGGAGGGGTGAATCCCGTGGTTCTCCCGGACGCGACAGCGGCGCGCGACAAGGGCCATTTCTGGGCAGTTCCCGTGCGGAACGACCCCCCGGAACGACCCGGAACGACCCGGGGTCGTTCCGCAAAAGGTGGCTCTGACCTGGGGCGGAACGACCGGAACGACCGGAACGACCCCTGACGGCGACCGTATACGCGTAGAGACGTACACAGCGGGGCCATCAGCGGCCGTTCGTGGAGGACCGGCCCCGTGAGGTCGTGGCGTCACGAACGAGGCTCTACGCTGCCCGAGACACTCACGAAGGAGGACCGATGGCGCGACGTGTAGCGATCGGGAACAACAAGGGCGGGGCCAAGAAGTCCACGCACACCGTGCGCCTGGCCGAAGCCCTCGCAAAGGCCGGCAAGCGGGTAGGTGTTGCCGAGATGGACCCGCAGGGCAACGCCTCCCGGCGGCTCGGCTGGCAGGACGACCCGAGCAAGCTCACGACGTCGGAGGCGATCGAGGCGAACGCCGAAGGCGTGGCTGCCCAGGTCTGGCAGCCGATCGGCTGGCGCACCGAGTTCGCCGACCGCATCACCCTGCTGCCCGCCCGGCACACCCTGGAGGACCGCTCGTTGGAGGCCGGGCAACGAGGGGCCTACCGGCGCTTCGCCAAGGCACTCAAGGGCGCTGACACCCACCTGGACTACCTCCTGATCGACTGCCAGCCCTCGTTCGGCCACCTGACCCAGATGGCGCTGGCAGCGGCCCACTACGCCGTGGCGTCCACCGAGTGCGAGCACGACTCCATCGGAGGAGCCGTGAAGTACCGCGATTTCGTTGCGGCCTCCGGTGAGGACCTGGCCAATCCCGACCTCGCGTTCCTCGGCATCATCGTGGGGGAGTACGACCAGCGGGTCGGCGGGCAGCGCGACCAGCTCAAGGGCGTCCGCCAGATTTTCGGGGACGACCTCTGGGCGGTGATCCCTCAGCGGTCCGTCGTCGCGTACGCGGACGAGCACGGCCTGCCCCTGGAACAGGTCCCCAAGAGCGGAGCCTCCCGCGCCGCCTTCGAGCTGCTGGCCGAACGGTTCATGAAGGAGGTGCCCGCGTGAACGCCCGGAAGGAACCGAACATCCCCCCATCGACGTCCCCGCTCGCTCCCCCTGTCCTCACCCCGAAACTGGACCGGCTCCGCGTCGGACAGAACAGCCAGGACCAGGACCAGGGGCAGGACGAGGACCAGGACCAGGGGCAGCGTGCCGGCCGCCAGCCGTCCCGGCCGGGACGGACCCGCGGGGGCCGCAAGCCTCCGCCGGCAGCCGCCGACGCGATCCCGACCACGATCCGGTTCGACCCGGAGGAGTCCAGCGCGATCGACCGGTTCGTCCTGGAGCTCCGCGACTACGCCGGACGGCGGGCCTTGGACAAGGCGGAGGTTTTCCGCGAGCTGATCCGGATGGGCATGGAGCACGAGCCGACCCGCAAGGCTCTCCTCCGGCGCATCCGATGAGCTGAAACGCTGCCTGAAACGCCGCCAGCGTCAGGGGTGGAACACCGCCGGGTGTTTCGCCCCTGACCTGTGTAAACGCCCCTGAGTGAGGGGAGTGAAGCGTCCACTGGTGACGCCATGAGGCCGTGAGTTCGTGAGTCCGCTTGACAAGGGTGTGTGTTTCCCACACAGTAGTGGTGCGGGAAACACGCACCCCGGATCAACCACAGGAGACGCCATGGAAAACGACCGCACCTCAACCAACCTGGACACCGCAATCGCCTACGCCGCAACGGACCTGACCCGCACTGACACCAAGGCCGGATTACTCCTCACCCTCGACGGACTGCTGGTCGCCGCACTCAGCCTCTCCGGCACCGACCTGAACGGCCTCTCACTCGTCCTGGCCGTGGCCGGCGCGCTCGCCCTGATCGGCTCCGTGGTCCTGTCCCTGCTGGTCATCCGCCCCCGCCTCACCGGCCGGGGCCTGGACGACCGCAGCTCCTACACCTACTACGCCGACGCCGACCCAGCCGCCATCACCGAGGCCCTCGCCACCGACCGCCGCCCGGCCCGCCTCACCGCCCTGTCCCGGATCGCCCTCCGCAAGATGCGCCTGCTCCGGGTCGCCGGAGACACCACCCTCGCCGCCGTCATCCTGATCGCCGCCGCCATCCTCACCCGCTGACACCCACCCAGAACCGAAGGAACTCATGTCCGTCACCGTCACCCAGACCAACGGCACCACCACCATCGACTGGAAAGCCGACACCGACGACAAGCAGGGCCACCTCGCCCAGGCCATCTCCCTCGGCCGCCTGGACGCCGCGCTCACCGCTCTCGGCCTCAGCACATACACCGACATCGCAACCCTGGACGAATTCGAGCGCGCCGAGATCCTGCGCGGCACCGCCGCACTCGTCAACGACCTGACCCGCCGCGTCCGGCACCTGACCGTCGCCTGCCGCGAGGGCGGCATGACCTGGGGCACCCTCGCCTCGAACCTCACCGGCGACCCCAACGCCCGCAGCACCGCCCGCAGCACCTACGAAGCCGGAGTACGCCAGCTCGGCACCCGGGCCCTGACCACCTACGAGTGGCACGCCGACAACCTGAGCGACTCCAGGGATACCCCCGACACCGTCGGCTACTGCCAGATGTCCGGCACGGTCACCGCAGTCTCTGAGGACGCAGCCCGGAAGGACGTCACCAACCGGCTCACGAAAAGGAACTGGGTCATCAACCAGCCCCTGCGGATCACACCCCTCCACTCCCACGACGAGGACTGAGCCATGTTCACCGGCACCGCGCAGGAGCTGCGCGAGCGCGAGGAGCAAGCCCGCCAACTCGCCGAACAGGCCGCCGACCTGCTCAACCAGCTCGACGCCTTGGGCCTCGGCCAGGCCCAAGGCCAGCTCCACACCCCCGGCGGAATGATCCGCCGCAGCCCCGGCCAGGGCTGGACCGTTACCAACCGCTGACACACCAGGAGACCCGCATGCTCACCGCCATCGTCGCCGTACTCGGCACCCTCGCTGGCGCTTTACTCACCGGCACCCTCCAACACCTCAGCCAACGCGCCCAACGCACCGCCACCGAGACCGCCGCCCGCCGCACCGAAGCAGTCACCGCCGTCACCGAACTGGCCTCCGCACTCGCCGACCACCGACGCGCCATGTGGATCCGCGAAGACCTCCGGCTGCGGGGCGAGGACTGGGCCGCAGCCCGCGCCGAGAGCCACAGCACCCGATCCGCGGTCACCGCCCCGCTCCTGCGGGTGCAGCTCCTGCTGCCAGCCGTCGCACCGGCCGCGCAGGAAGCCGCCCGCGCCACCTACGCACTCCGCGACTCAGACGGGCAAACGCCGCTCGCCGCCGCCCGACTCCACGCCATCCAGAAGACCGACGCACTCGTCGAAGCCGCCGGAACCGCACTCAGCGCGTAACTACGCCGGGGCGGCCGTCCACTGCCAGGCGCACGGCCGCCCCCCTTGCCTCCCGCCCTTCACAGACCAGGAGAAAGACCATCATGACCGAGACCACCGTGCCCGCCAATCTCCGCGACTGGGCCGTGGCCTGGCCGCAGTACACACCGCTGGATGCCACCCCTCCTGAGCTGAAGCCGCAGGCTCTGGCCCGCGAAGTACCCTCCTGGACCGAAGCCGCAGCCACCCCGGACTCCGTGACCGACTGGGCCCAGCGCCAGAAGGACGCACTCGTACCGTTCCGCCTGGACCACCGCGGCTGGCCCCTGCACCCACAGGGCCGCACCGGCAAGTGCGGCCGCAACCTCGGCAAGTGGGGCGAAAACGCGGCGGCCGACCCGATCGTCATCGGCGGTAGCGGCCCGGACCGGCAGATCCTGCTGATCACCCGGGACGACATCTGCCAGGAAGCGATCCCCGGCGGGATGGTCGATCCCGGCGAAGCCGCGCCGGCCGCACTCGTCCGGGAGCTCCACGAGGAAACCGGCGTAGACCTGAGTACCCACCAGCCGCTCATCCTCGGACAGGACCTGGTGGACGACTGGCGCCAGACGGACCAGGCGTGGGTGGTCTCCACCAGCGCCCTGTACGTCCTGCCCGCCACCGTCACCGCGACGGCCGCTGATGACGCCCTGAACGCCACCTGGTACCCGGCGGGCTCGATGGCCGCCCTGGAGACCGCCATCACCGACGCCGGGCGCACCCTGTACCCCGCCCACCGGCCCCTGATCGCCCGCGCCCTCTCCCGCCTCTCCCAGTAGCAACACCCACCCGAAGGGAACACCCACCATGGCCACGCAGAACTACAGCGCCGAGATGCACGTCCGCACCCCCGCCG
>NZ_DATMVN010000325.1:0-10716 GCF_035563135.1 Streptomyces sp. | reverse complement strand
CCGGCGACCGAACAGGCAGGCGCCCCCGGCGCGGAGGCGGCGGGCCCCGCCGCGGAAGCGTCGTTGGAGAAGGACGGCGGCGGATGTGCCCCGCCGGAGCCCGCGGCGGAGAAGGACGAGGCAGGCGGCAGCTGCGGCGGGGGCGCAGGCGCCGCGGCCGAGGAGAAGAAGGACGAGGAGCCGCCGGACGTCTCCGGCCAGGACCCCAAGGCCGCGATCGGCACGGTGAGCAAGCTGGCGCCGGACCAAGCGGCCGCCGCGCTACCGGGTGTGGACGCCGCAGCGGACAGGAAGGTCGGAGAGGAGCAGAAACGGCTGAACGCGGCGCCGCCGAAGCGGGAACGCCCTTCGGGCGCGCCGCGCACGCAGTCGGGGCCGCCCGAGGCCGCGTCGCCGGCCGCACAGGTGACCGGCAAGGTGGAAAAGCTCGGGCCGAAGGACCAGGGCGACAAGCAGCAGGCCAAGGGCAGTGAGAAGGCCGGCGGCGCGAAACCCACGGACAGTGCTCCTCCGCCGCCCATGCCCGTGGCGGCGGAGCTGAGCGCCGACGAGGCGAAGAACGTGGAGGCCGCAGCCGACGCGATCCCGACCGTGGACCCCGCACTGCGCAACAGGACGGTCGGTCCCGCGCCGAAGATCCGGCTGGAGGGGGCGAGCGACCCCAAACGGACGGACGACCAGGTCAAGGCTCTCAAGAACAAGCAGTCCGACCTCCAGAGGACGGGGCGCGAGGACGCCGCCAAGCCGATGGGCGAGGACCAGATCTTCCCGAACGCGCCGCAGGAGCAGCTCGTCGGTAAGGCGACCGGCCGCGCGGCTGCCAGGCGCAGCGTCGGCGCGGCCAAGGGATCGCGGGCCGAACCGGGAGTGGGCGCGGTCGCCAAGCAGGAGCGCGGCGGTGAGATCCAGGGGGCGGCAGGACAGGCACAGGGCGATCTGGCCGCCGAGGAGAAGAAGCACCAGCAGAGCGAGCAGCAGTCCAAGCAGGAGAAGCAGACCGAGATCGACCGTGAGGTCACGCAGAACGCGGAGAAGCAGACCGCGGAACGCGGCCGGGCCGCCGAGAACGCGCGGCGCGAACGGGAGACCTGGCGCACCGAGCAGGACAAGAAGGTCGAAGAGGCGGACAGGAACTCCGAGAAGGAGCACACCGCCAAGAACAAGGAGATCGTCAAGGCCCGCGACGAAAAGGACAAGGAGGTCGGCGACAGGAAGGACAAGGACAACCAGCAGATCGACACGGAGCGCGAGAACGCGGAGAAGGAGGCGGAGAAGAAGAAGGAGGAGGAGAAGCCCTCCGGAGGCTTCTTCGGCTGGATCGCGGACAAGGTGAAGGGCTTCTTCACCGCACTCCTGGAGGCCGTCACGGCGGTGTTCGACGCCGCGCGCAAGGCCGTGAACAGCATCATCGACACGTTCAAGGAGTGGGCGAACAAGGCCATCGACTTCGTGCGCGACCTCGCGATCGCGGCGATCAATGTGCTCGCGGACGCGCTGATCGCGATCGGCGACGTGCTGCTGGCGGCGTTCCCCGAGTTGCGGGACAAGTTCCGCAAGGCGATCGAGGACCTTCGGGACTCGGCGATCGCGGCGGTCAACACGCTGGCGGACGGCCTGAAGAAGGCCGTGAACACGCTCCTGGACGCGCTGGCCGCGGGCCTGAACGCACTGCTCGACGTCCTTGAGGCGGGCATCAAGGCCGTCATCAAGGCCTATCAGGCGGTGATCCTGGGCGCGATCAAGTTCGCCCGGGCGGCGATCGAGGCGCTGGGCAAGTTCGCGGCACTGGTCGCGGACATCGCACCGGACCCGGGCGGCTGGATCGGCAAGGCGGGCAGCTCGGCCAGGTCCGGTATCCAGGACCACCTCTGGGGTGCGATCAAGACCGGCGTCAAACGGTGGTTCGACACCAAGGTGGAAGGCATCCTCGGCCTGGGGAAGGCCGTCATCGATGTCCTGGTGAAGGGCTGCGTCTCCGTCAAGCAGATCGGGAAGATGGCCTGGGACGCGATCATCGCCTCACTGCCGATGATGATCGCCTCGATCGTGATCGAGAAGGTCGTCTCGATGATCGTTCCTGCGGCGGGCGCGATCCTCACGATCGTCCAGGGTCTGATGGCCGCCTGGCAGAGCATCAGTTCGATCCTGTCCGCCTTCAGCAAGTTCTGGGCCTACTTGAAGGCGGTGAAGGCCGGCCCGGCGGCGTGCCTGTTCGCGGAGGCGGTGGCCGCGGGGATCGTGGCGCTGCTGGACTTCATCGCGAACTTCCTGATGATCCGCCTGTCGGGTGCGACGAAGGGCGTGGGCAAGAGGCTCCAGACGATGGCCCAGAAGATCATGAAGGGCTTGAAGAGGACGGGCAGGGGCGCGAAGAAGGCGGCGGGCTCGGCGGTCAACAAGGCGCGGGACGCGATGCGGAACGCGAAGACGGCGATGACGAAGCCGGCGGTGGCGCCGGAACCGAAGGGCAAGCCGTCGCCGAACCCGAAGACACCGGTGAAGCCGAAGGACACGGCGACACCGAAGGGGCCGGCGAAGCCGGGGCCGTCTCCGTCCGCGGCGAAGCCGAAGGACACGGAGCCGGGACCGACGAAGGACAAGTCCCCCGGGGGCGCCTCTCGGACTCCCCGGAGGAAGAAGGAGATCGAGGGCCCGAAGCCGACCATGCCGAAGAAGCCGAAGTCTCCGGTGGGCAAGGCGCTGGACAAGGCGAAGTCAGCCGTGAAATCAGCCCTGAAGAAGGTCCGCAATGCGGGGAGGACGCTGGGCAGGAAGCTCAGGAAGAGCAAGGTGGGCAAGGCGCTGAAGAACAGCGCGTCGAAGCTGCGGAAAGCGTTCACGAAGAAGCGCGACCGTCTGCGCGACGACAGGAAGAACCAGCAGGAGCGGAAGAAACAGAACCAGGACGACCGGAAGAAGAAAGAGAACTCGAAGGAGTCCAAGGAGGCCCGCCTCCGCAAGATCGTTGCAAGGATCAGGCCTCAGCTGAAAGGACTCCTCGACAAGGGTGTCAGGCGCCCGGTTCTTGACGCGACACTTAGTGGGATGCGTCTGTGGTACAGGTTGACGCGCTTGTCCGTGCAGGGCGGCGAGCGCTTCGATATCGATGCTGTGCTCAATCCGGGGCAGTCGGTTGTGGCCGGCGTCAAGCTCGATCGCGACGAACTTCTCCGGTTCATCCGTCAGGTCGCAGACGAAGTGCAGAATTCTCCGCGAACGCGCGCGGGCGCCCAGGAACTCGACTACTCGGCGGACGGGAGGCAACTGGCTCTTGGTGAGCGGGCTCAGTCCCACACGCTGGCCGCCAGCTTGCGCGACAACCAGATGGCCAATGGCAGTTACCGGAGAATCGGAACTTCCGATGGGGGTGCCGCCGGCCTGAAGCAAGGCATGGACTCCCCGCGCAACCAGGTTGTCTCGCAGATCGGCGCGACGGACGAGGACAGGCTCAATCACGACTACGCCAAGATGTTCGCGGCGTTGACGCCGGACGCACAGCGGGAGCTGGCGCAGGGAATGCTCGGCGATCTGGGTGGGCGAACGGCATCGAGTTCGCAAACGTCACAGAGTCAGCGTGTCTTCCTCCACACACTGGGTGCGGTGGAAGGGAACAGGTCAAGCAGTGACCTCGTGTACCGGGCGATGGCCTACAGCCTCGGCGCGCGTGATCCCGAGGTGATCTCCACGGCCCAGCGGCGGCGCGGTATGGCTGGTCTCCAGCGCGTGATGATGAAACTCCCGCTTGCTCCCAAGGGCGCACAGAGCAGGGCCCGCCAGCTCAACTTCCGATACGCCTTCGAGGAGATGATGTCCAACTCGCAAGGTGCGGATTCGCAAGTCATTGCTCGCAGAATGTCCGTTCTGGGTAGGCGGGAGGGGCTCACACCCAGCGATCTGGAGAAACTCACGGGGATGCACTACGAGAAGCACCTCCAGGCACAGGGGGTCACCCCCGCCATGCGGAAGCAGATACGCGCGACGATGAACGACAAGAACCTGCCGGACTCGGAAAGGGAGGCGGCCCGCGACCAGATGCGCCGATGGAACAGCGCATATGCGCATGCTGCCTGGGCGCAGGCGGCTGACCGGGGTGAGGTGGCCGACACGACGGATGCAAGGAGCATGGCGCGACGCGAGGTCAGATTTCTGCAGGGCTGGGCCGCTTCGCTGGAACTGGATTTTTCCGACGAAGGCGACCCCAAGAAGGCGCTGTTCGATAGAATTCGGAGCGAGATTGAGCGTGTATACAGTGCTTCGTGAGACGTGCGACGAAATCTCATACTCATGCAGAAAGGGTGCAGTGCATGCCCGTAGGCCGGTTCTCGAGCAGAAATCTCGTTGTCAGAGAGGGTGCTGAATCAGAAGATATCAAGGCAATCGCTGACCGCAATGGCTGGGTCTTCGCAGGCCAGGTGGAAAGGGATCCCGGTGCGGGAGTCTTCTATGAAGTCAAATGGGATCCCGGGAACGGTGGTTCTGTTCACTACATCGTGGATGAATTCGCGGACGTCGTCTACCTGGTCGTGCGAAACGATGACCAGGGCGCTGCCGAGGAGAGCGCCGACCGCATCGCTGACCAGTTTCCCGTCCGGCGCCTCGACGACATGCTTGAGGAATTCGATGCCAGTGTTTATCCGGCAGGCTGGGCCAAAGCTCTGATGCGCCTGGGAGTCGGTTCCCCGCTGGTCGAGAACTCCGATGTTGTCACCCGCGTGCGGGAGTCGGTCGAGCACAAGGACGCACGGGTCCGTAGGGCAGCGCTCTGGGCGATGGTGTATGCCGAATGGCCCGTCTACCGGGCCCTCCTGGCGCAGATGGCGGGATCGGACGAGGACCCGCACATCGCACGCGAGGCAGCACAGGCCGTCGCGCGATTCGACGCAACGGAGGAAACCGGCCGATGACCCGCTACGCGGACATCCCCAAACCCATCCGCTCCGGCATCGTCGTCGTCGACCCCGAGCGCGGCACCCCCCAGCGCATCATCGTCCTCCAGTTCAACCCCGACACCCTGGAGCGCAGCCTCGCCCCCCAGTCCGCCGGCGGCACCGGGGACTCCGGCGGAGGAGGCAGCGGGTCCGGGGACCGCAACGAGGCACTCCGCCTCAAGGGGCCCGCAGAGGAGACCTGGAAGTTCACCGCCGAGATCGATTCCACCGACCAGTTCGAGGTCGCCGCTCCCGACGGGATCCACCCCGAGCTGGCCACCCTCGAAATGCTGGTCCACCCGACCACCGCCCAACTGCGCGAGGCGAGCCGGCTCGCCAAGAAGGGGACCATCGAGATCAGCCCGATCGAGATGCCGCTCACCCTCTTCACGTGGGGCAGCAAGCGCGTCATGCCCGTGCGCCTCACCGAACTGTCCATCAACGAGTCGGCGTTCGACGTGAACCTCAATCCGATCCGGGCGAGCCTCAGCATCGGCATGAAGGTGCTCAGCGTCAGCGACCTGCCCGCCGGGCACCGCGGGGCCGATCTGTACATGGCGCACCTCGCGCAGAAGGAGCAGCTCGCCAGGGCCGCGCGAGGTGGCGGTCCCGCCTCGCCGGGGCCGGCCGGGGGCTACACCGTCCTGAGGAGGGGCTGAAGGACATGGCCGGGATCGAACCGTACGAGAACGCACTGGACGCCGTACCCGGCGCCCACCCCTACCCCCGCTCCAGCCGCTACCACGACGCCGAGATCGGCGTGCACCGGATGGCCGACGGGACCGAAGTGCGCTACACGAAGCGGCGGTTACTGCCGCCGCTGGCCGAGACGGCACAGGAGAGCGCCCCGCACACCGTCAGCAGCGGAGAGCGGCCGGACCTGCTCGCGCAGCGGTACATCGGCGATCCGGGGCAGTGGTGGCAGATCGCCGACGCCAATCCGGTGCTCGACCCGCACGAGCTGACCGAGGAGGCGGGCCGCACCATCGCGATCCCGCACGCCGGCGGTTTCCAGGGAGCCAGGTATGTCTGACCAGCCCGTGGGGAGCGGGCCCATCCACATCACGCTGGAGACGGGGCCCCGGCTGACCCGGCCGGTCCCGCCCGAGGTCACCGAGGCGCTGCTGTCCGCCCGGATCACCGCCACCGCGGGCGAACGCAGCGGCTTCCAGCTGGCGTTCGACCTCACCAAGCAGGGTGCGCTGTCCCGTCAGCTGCTGCCCGAGGGGTTCTTCGACCCGAAGACCCGGGTGATCCTCTCCGTGAGCGTGAAGGGCACGGCATGGGTGCTGCTCGACGGGCTGATCGTGCGCCAGGAGGTCGGCGCCAGCAACCAGCCGGGACACTCCACCCTCACGGTGACCGGTGAGGACCTGACACTCCTCATGGACCTGGAGGAGCGCACCGACCGGTACCCGAACCTGCGTCCTTCCGGACGCGTCGCGCGCATCCTCGCCAAGTACGCCGACTACGGCATCGAGGCCCGCGTCTTCCAGGAACAGATCGAGCAGCCCCCGCGCGAACAGCTCAGGGTCGACCACCAGGCGGGCACCGACCTGAGCTACGTGAACGACCTGGCCCGCGCCAACGGGTACACGTTCTACCTCGAACCCGGCCCCCGGCCCGGTCGCTCCACCGCCGTCTGGGGACCGGAGGCCCGCATCGGGCAGCGCCAGCACGCGCTCAACGTGAACATGGACGTCCACTCGACCGTGGACCAGCTGACGTTCGCGTACGACGGGACGGCGCGGGAGGAACCACAGGCCCGGGTCCAGGACCCGGCCACCCGTGACAGCCGGCTGCTGCCGCAGCCCGACATCGGGCCGCTGCGCCCTCCGCTGGGCCGCCGTGCCACCCCCGCGCTGAAACGGCGCACGCTGTCCGGCACGGCGAAGAAGGAGTCGGCCCAGGCACAGGCGGAGCTGCTCGCCAGGGCCGCGCTGTCCGCCGACGCCATCTCGGGGTCCGGATCCCTGGACGTCAACCGGCACGGGTACCTCCTGCGGCCGCGCGAGCTGGTCGGGGTCCGCGGCGCCGGAGTGACGTACGACGGCGACTACTTCGTCAAGTCCGTCACCCACACCATCAGACCCGGCTCGTACCAGCAGAACTTCACGCTCTCACGCGAGGGCCTCATCGCCAGGAGCAGCACCGTACGACCGTGACAGCCGCGACAGCGGAGCGGAAGAGAACGCGGAAGAGAACACAGGAGAGCGACGCATGGCTGCAGGACCGAACAACCGGTTCCTCGGCAAGTTCCGGGGGCGGGTCGTCGGCAACGACGACCCGCTGAGGATCGGGCGGGTCACGGTCAAGGTGCCGGACGTCCTGGGGGACGAGACGTCCACCTGGGCCATGCCCTGCCTGCCGTTCACGGGGCCGCAGTCGGGGCAGTACGCCGTCCCCGCCGAAGGGGCGGGCGTATGGGTGGAGTTCGAACAGGGAGACGTCAGTTTCCCCATCTGGACGGGCTGCTGGTACGGCGATACGTCCGAACTCCCGCCGGACGCCCTGACCGGAGGCCCCGCGCACCAGAACGTGGTCATCCAGACCTCCGACCGGCACAAGTTCGTCATGGGCGACGTACCGGACGGCGGCGACGGCATCCGCCTCCAGGCCGCGACCGGCGCGTACATCCAGGTGGACGAGAAGGGCGTGACGATCGCCGACGGCCAGGGCGCCTCGATCGTGCTCAAGGGCGGCGAGGTCGACATCAACGACGGCCGGCTGATCGTGGCCGAGAAGCAGTGAAGCAGTAACAGACAACGGGGAGAGAAGACTTGTCCACCAGCGCAGGGACCATCGTCAGCGCCGCCGCGACCCTCCAGTGCCCGCACGGCGGCCGGGCCTCCGCCGGCTCCACGCATGCCGCCGTGCGTCTGGACGGCCTGCCCGTGCACACCGCCTCGGACACCTTCGTGGTGACCGGGTGCCCGCACACCGCCGACGGGGTGCCGCTGCCGTGCACCACCGTCCGGTGGAGCCCGCAGCCGGGCGGCGTACTCGTGGGCGGAGCGCCCGTCCTGCTGCACACGAGTGCGGCGCAGTGCTTCAGCGCGGCACTCGTGCCCCAGGGGCCACCGGTCGTGACCGGGGCCCGGTGGGGGGCGACGTGCCGATGAGGGCCGCACGCAGCGACATCGCGTTCCCGTTCCGCAGCGACCGGCGCGGGCGGACGGCACATGCCCGGTACGACGAGCACGTGCGCGACCTGGTCGAGCAGTTGCTGTTCACCAGCCCGGGCGAGCGGGTGATGCGTCCCGACTTCGGCTGCGGCCTCCTGGACCTGGTGTTCACGCCGAACAGCCCCGAGCTGGCTTCGGCCCTCGAACTGTCGGTGCAGGCCTCTCTGCAGCGCTGGCTGGGTGAGCTGATCGACGTCGAGACGCTGGACGTGGTGAGTGAGGAGAACGTGGTCCGGGTGCATCTGAGCTATGTGGTCCGCTCCACCGGGAGCCGGCGCGACGAGGTGTTCGAAGGGAGCGGACCCGCATGAGCGGCACGGGCGGGGAAGTGGTCCGCCGCACGGACGGCAGGCGCGGCAAGGTGCGTGCGGCGCGCCTCCACGGTGTGGACGCCGTGGAGGCCGGGGACGACGGGCTGACCCTGACGGTCACCTTCCTGGGCAAGGCCCCGCACGGGCTGTGCCCGGAGAACATCCGCATCGACGGGGGCCGCCGCGTCACGGATGTCGAAGCGGTCGACGTGAGCGTGGAGCGGGAGAACGACCCGGAGCTCGACGACCGGCTGCTCGTGACGGTCGACCGCACCGGGGACGCCTCGCGCTACCGGCTCTCGGTGGTGGAGGCCGATCCGTACGGGCGGCCGGGCACGGAGCCGTACCCCGGTTTCGACCAGCGGTACTTCCGGGCGGAGTTCGAGTTCGGGACGGACTGCCCCACGCCCTTCGACTGCGTGGACGACGAGGCCGGCCGCGACCACGGCCCCCGCGCCGAGGCGCCCGTGATCGACTACACGGCCCGTGACTACGACTCCGTACGCCGTCTGATCCTCGACCGGCTCGCGCTGACCACACCCGACTGGGTGGAGCGCAACCCCGCCGACCTGGGGGTCACGCTCGTCGAGCTGCTGGCGCACACGGCCGACCGGATCAGCTACCACCAGGACGCGGTCGCGACGGAGGCATACCTGGACACCGCCCGCAGGCGGGTCTCGGTGCGCCGGCACGTACGGCTGGTCGACTACCCGATGCACGACGGCTGCAACGCCAGGACCCTGGTGACCGTCGAGGTGACGAGGCGGCTGACGCTGCTGCCGGGCACCTTCCGCTTCGCCGCGGTCGACGTCCGCGCACCAGGACTTCGCGACCGGCCCGGGACCGGCACCGTCGTCGAGGACCGCGAGCTGGCGGTACCGGCCGAGCACGGCGCGGTGGAGGTGTTCGAGCCGGTGGTGGACACCGAGCCGGCCGAACTGCGTCCCGCGCACAACACCATCCGCTTCTGGACCTGGGGCGATGAGGTGTGCGTCCTGCCGCAGGGCGCGGTCTCCGCGACGCTGCGGGACGGGTGGGCCGACAAGAGGTGCACGACGCGGTCACTGGCCCTGGCACCCGGCGATCTGCTGGTGTTCGAGGAAGTGCGCGGGGCGCGTTCGGGCATGCCGGGCGACGCGGATCCCGCGCACCGCCAGGCGGTACGGCTGACCTCGGTCACCCCGGGTGTGGACCGGCTGGCCGGCCAGCCGGTGCTGGAGATCACCTGGGCCCGCCAGGACGCGCTCGCCCTCCCCGTGTGCCTGTCGACGCGCGGCGGCCCGGACTGCGAACCGGTCGCGGACGTGAGCGTCGCCCGGGGCAATGTGGTCCTCGTCGACCACGGCAGGTCGCTGACCTTCGGAGGGGCCCTGCCGGAGACGGTCGTCGTACCCCCCGTGCCCGCCGTGCCCGGTTCCTGCGAACCGGCCGCCTTCGGCTGCGGGGACATCGACGCGGGCAACGCCCCGGCCCGGCTCCTGGACGAACGCCTGCAACAGACGCGGCGCGGCCGGCTGCTGACCGCCGCACAGGTGCGGGAGCTGTCCGAACAGGTCGGCGACGAGCAGGTGACGCGCGCCGGGATCGGCCTGGAGCTCGCGGGACGACGACGCGAGAAGGTCGTACCGGGTACGGCGTACGAACAGGCCGAGGCGCTGGCCACGCTCCTCGCCCAGGTGGTCCACCCGGGCATCGGACCCCGGTTCCGCCCCGTGCTCCAGCGCTCACCCGTGGTCCAGGCGGCGCCGTTCCCGCTGCCGGAGCACGTCTCGGCGGGGCAGGCCGACCGGCTGGCCGCCGTGCCCGGACGGGTCCGGCAGCGGCTGGTGGAACTGTGGCGCAGCGCCCGTGACCGCGACGGGCTGTCCGAGGCGGAGACCGGCGAACTGACCGTGCTCTTCGGACTGCGGACAGTGGAGCACCTGGAGCTTCACCTCCACCCGGTACGCGCGCTGCGCGAGCTGCTGCACCGCAGCGAGCGGCTGCTGGCACCGAAGCTGCGCAGGCTCCAGGTGCTCACCGCGCGGGCGCGGGCGGGTGCGGTGCTCGACGCGGGCATCGCCTGGGAGATCGCGCAGACCTGGGGCCCCGCCCACGCGGCCGGGCTGCACCCGGACGAGCCGGTGCTGAGAGGGCCCGCGGCCGCCCTCGTCCAGGATCCGCGGGCCGCGCTGCCGGCGGTGCGGGCCCTGGACGGTGACGAGGAGTGGACCGCGCGACGGGACCTGCTGTCCACCGGTCACCGGGACCGGCACTTCGTCGGTGAGCTGGAGGACGACGGGCGGATCGCGC
>NZ_DATMVN010000324.1:0-4401 GCF_035563135.1 Streptomyces sp. | reverse complement strand
GCGTCGGGGCCAGGAGGGTCAGGGGGGTCAGGGGGGCGGGCGGTCATATCAACCAACCTACCTACTCCGTGCTCTCCGCCTGCCGGGCCAGGGACCCGATCTCCACGAGCACGCCCTCCGGGTTGCCGCCGGGCTCGACCGCGGAGCCGATCTTCTCCTTGATCATCTCGCTGACCTGCGCCCACGACGTCTTGCCGAACGGGTACAGCTGCGCGTTCGGCAGCGCCGACAGGAACGGGTGCAGCGGGTTGTGCGCGCTGTCGGCCGCCATCGCGTCGGACGCGCTGCTGGTCACGGGCAGCAGGTCGTACCGGTCGGCGAAGGCCAGCACGTTCTCGTCCTCGTAGACGAAGTCGAGGAACTTGCCTGTCTCCACCCGGTGGCCGTTCTGCTTGAAGCCCATCATCCAGTCGGCCACGCCCATCGAGCCCTTGGTCGGCCCTTCGATCCCGGGCAACGGGACCATGCCGACCTCGACGCCCTTCTTCTCGGCCTCCTGCATCAGTGTCGGATGGCCGTTGAGCATGCCGACCTCACCCTCGGTGAACGCCTCGAAGGCCTTCGCCCGGTCGAGCTTCCCGGGGGCGACGGGTCCGGTGAGGCCCTTGTCGACGAGGTTGTTCTTCAGCCACTGGAAGGCGGCTATGTTGGCCGAGGAGTCGATGGCGTAGTTGCCCACGTCGTCCGTGTAGCCGCCGCCTCCGCTGAGCAGCCACATCAGGGTCTCGGCCTGGGACTCCTCCGGGCCGAGCGGCAGGGCGAGGGGGTAGGTCACGCCGTCCTGCTTGAGCGCGGTGGCATCGCTCCGGATGTCGTCCCAGGTCTGCGGGGCACCGAGGCCCGCCTTCGCGAACAGGCCCTTGTTGTAGAAGAGGAGCCGGGTGCTCGCCACGAACGGGAGGCCGTACGTCTTGTTGTCGACCTCGCCCGCTTCGATGAGCGAGGGCAGGAAGTTGGCCTCGGTGCGGATGGCGAGCATCTCGGCGGAGGTGTAGAGCTTGCCCGCCTCGGCGTAGTCGGCATACGCCCCGATCTGCGCGATGTCGGGGGCCCGGCCGGCCTTCACCATCTCGGCGACCTCGCGGTCGACGTCCTTCCAGGAGTAAACGCTGACCTCGACGTCGATGCCGGGGTTCTCCTTCTCGAACCTCCCTGCGACGTCGTCCCAGTACTTCTGGGAACTGTTCTCCGCACCGGTGCCGTAGTCGGCCGCCACCATCCGCAGGGTGACGTCACCGCTTCCGGTGTCCGAGCCGCATCCCGACAGCGTCACCGTCATACCGAGTGCGGCCACTGCCGCGGTCAGACCTACAAAGCGCCGCTGCACAGCCCTGTCCATCCCTACGTCGTTCGACGCGGACGCCGCCGCTCCGGCGACGGATCCGCGAGCCTTCCTCACGTCCACACGGAGGTCTACACCACCGGTGCATCGATTCGGCAATCTAGCAGGGCCGTTTTGTATGGGTACTCAACAAACCGCGCTAGTGGACTAGACCTTTTAGGGGTCGTCGGGCGAAACTGTCTTCCGTGAGACACGTCATCGCCCTCGATGTGGGCGGCACAGCGATGAAGGCCGCTCTGGTCGGGGCCGACGGCACCCTGCTCCACGAGACGCGCCGGGCCACCGGCAGGGAGCACGGCGCCACGGCCGTCGTGGAGACGATCCTGGGCTTCGCCTCGGATCTGTACGCCTACGGCGAGGAGCACCTGGGCGAAGGCGCCGCCGCCGTGGGCGTAGCCGTGCCCGGCATCGTCGACGCGGAACGCGGGATCGCCGTCTACTCCGCCAATCTGGGCTGGCGCGACGTGCCCCTGCGGGAGCTGCTCGGCGAACGGCTCGGGAGCCTGCCGGTCGCACTCGGCCACGACGTCCGCACCGGCGGCCTCGCCGAAGGGCGGATCGGCGCAGGCCGGGGCGCCGACCGTTTCCTGTTCGTGCCGCTGGGCACCGGCATCGCCGGCGCCATCGGCATCGCGGGCACCATCGAGGCGGGGGCCCACGGCTACGCGGGCGAGATCGGTCACATCGTGGTCCGGCCGGACGGCCCTGACTGCGGCTGCGGGCAGCGCGGCTGCCTGGAGACCCTCGCCTCGGCCGCCGCGGTGTCCAGGGCCTGGGCCGCCGCGTCCGGCGACCCCGCCGCGGACGCCGCGGACTGCGCGAAAGCCGTGGCCTCGGGCGACCCGGCGGCCCGGCGCGTGTGGCAGGACGCGGTCGACGCGCTGGCCGCCGGACTGGTCACCGCACTCACCCTGCTGGACCCCCGCACCCTCATCATCGGTGGCGGTCTCGCCCAGGCGGGGGAAACCTTGTTCACACCACTGCGAGCGGCTGTCGAGGAACGGGTCACGTTCCAGAAGCTGCCTCACATCGTCCCGGCGGCCCTCGGGGACACCGCCGGATGCCTGGGCGCGGGGCTGCTCGCCTGGGATCTACTCTCCACGGAGGTATCCGCCTGATGGCCGGACGCGCAGACAGCACGGTCCTCGCAGGGGCCCGGGTGGTGCTTCCCACCGGCACCGTCGAGAACGGCCGGGTGATCGTCGAGGGCACCCGGATCGCCGGCGGCACGAGGGCCGACGCCCGGACCGTCGACCTCTCGGGCCACTGGGTGGTCCCCGGATTCGTGGACATGCACAACCACGGCGGCGGCGGCGCGTCCTTCGCCACCGGCACCGCCGAGGACGTCCTGGCCGGAGCGCGGGCGCACCGCGAACACGGCACGACGACCGTCGTCGCCTCCACCGTCACCGGCGACATGGACTTCCTGGCCCGCCAGGCCGGAATGCTCTCCGAACTGGTCGAGCAGGGCGAGCTCGCCGGCATCCACTTCGAGGGCCCCTTCATCTCCCCGTGCCGCAAGGGCGCCCACAGCGAACAGCTGCTCCGCTACCCCGACCCCGCCGAGGTCCGCAAGCTGCTCGACGCGGCCCGGGGCAGCGCCAGGATGGTCACCCTCGCCACCGAACTCCCCGGCGGCGTCGAGTCCGTACGGCTGCTCGCCGAGCACGGGGTGATCGCCGCCGTCGGCCACACGGACGCGACGTACGAGCAGACCGTCGAGGCGATCGACGCGGGCGCCACCGTCGCCACGCACCTCTTCAACGCGATGCCGGCCATCGGCCACCGCGCCCCGGGGCCGGTCGCGGCCCTCCTGGAGGACGAGCGGGTCACCGTCGAGCTGATCAACGACGGTACGCATCTGCACCCGGCCGCCCTGGAGCTCGCCTACCACCACGCGGGCGCCGGCCGGGTCGCCCTGATCACGGACGCCATGGACGCGGCCGGCGCGGGTGACGGCTTCTACGAGCTCGGACCGCTCGCCGTCGAGGTCAAGGACGGTGTCGCACGTCTGGTGGAGGGCGGCTCGATCGCGGGCTCCACCCTCACCCTGGACACCGCCTTCCGCAGGGCCGTGACGATCGACAGGATTCCCGTCGAGGACGTCGTCCGGTCCATCTCCGCCAACCCGGCCAGACTGCTGGGCCTGTACGACAGGGTCGGTTCACTGGACCCGGGCAAGGACGCCGACCTGGTGGTCCTGGACGCGGACTTCGCCCTCCAGGGCGTCATGCGCCGGGGTGAGTGGATCGTGGAGCCCTCCACCGGGTGAGGGCCGCCTTTCGTGGGCGGCCGGTTGAACACGTAACGAAGAGACGGCGTTTCTCCCACGGATCTGGGACGACCGCCGCCTCTTTGGCATGATCGCCGAGGAGAGCGCCGCGGGGGGACGGCGCGCGGGAACGGGACCACCGAGGAACGAGGGCCGGTGCAGGTGCTACTGACCGTCACGCTGAACACCGCACTCGATCTGACGTACACCGTCCCCGCCCTGGTCCCGCACAGCAGCCACCGCGTCCACGAGGTGACCGAACGCCCCGGCGGCAAGGGCGTCAACGTGGCCCGGGTGCTCTCCGCGCTCGGCCACGACACCGTCGTCACCGGCTTCACCGGCGGCGCCACCGGAGCCGTCCTGCGCGAGCTCCTCGGCGCGCTCCCCCACCCGCCCGCCGACGCACTCGTCACCGTCGCGGGCAGCACCCGCCGCACGGTGGCCGTCGTCGACCGCGCCGGCGGCGACACCACCCAGCTGAACGAACCGGGCCCGCACATCGGCGCCGGCGAATGGACGGCCTTCCTCCGGACGTTCGGCGAACTGCTCCCCCGGGCCGAGGCCGTCGCCCTGTGCGGCAGCCTGCCTCCCGGCATCCACGTCGGCGCCTACGCGGAACTCGTACGGCTCGCCCGCGCCGCCGGCGTACCCGTCCTCCTGGACACCGACGGCGAACCCCTCCGCCGCGGCATCGCCGCCCGCCCCGACCTCGTCAAACCGAACGCCGACGAGCTCGCCCGGCTCACCGGCGCCCGCGAACCCCTGCGCGCCGCCCACGACGCCCGCC
>NZ_DATMVN010000323.1:0-4985 GCF_035563135.1 Streptomyces sp. | reverse complement strand
CACCGTGGACGGGGCGGCCCCACTCGGTGTCGTGATAGGCGAGGTAGTCCTCCGTGGACAGGCCCCACGGGCAGCGCGGGCGCCCGTCGGCCGCCGGTTCGGCGCCGCTCACCGACCGGCCTCCCCGCTCCGCGGGCCGTCCTCGGCCCCGGGCTGCTCGCCGGGCCGCTTGAACAGGTCGGGGCCGTTCACGGCGGTCGCCTGGGCGCCGGCGAGCGCCGACTCCAGTTCGGCGATGTGGGCGTCCCGCTCGGCGAGCTCGGCACCGAGCCTGCCGAGGGCCTCGTCCACGTCCGCCATGCGGTAGCCGCGCACGGCCATGGGCAGCCGCATGGCCTCGACGTCGGCGCGGCCCACAGGACGGTTCGCGGGCAGCGGATCGGTGAGCCGCTCGGGCTCGACGTCCTGCAGTACCGCGCTTCCGCCTCCGCCGACCACCGCCAGGGTGACCGCGGCCACGACCACGGCCATCGTGAGCAGCAAGAACCAGAACACGTGCATCTCCCGGGGAGCGGAATACCTGTCCAGGTCAGATCGTGCCATGAGCCACCGGCCGTTAGGGTCGCAGGCGGGCTACAGGGAGGAACCAGGAATGCGAAGCGGGGCGCTCAGGCTGGGGCGGCGGGAGTTCGGGCCGCACGAGCCGGTGATCATGGCGATCGTGAACCGGACCCCCGATTCCTTCTACGACCAGGGGGCGACCTTCCATGACGAGCCCGCCCTCTCCCGGGTCGAGCAGGCCGTCGCGGAGGGCGCCGCGATCATCGACATCGGCGGGGTGAAGGCCGGTCCCGGTGAGGAGGTGACGGCCCAGGAGGAGGCGCGCCGCACGGTCGGTTTCGTGTCCGAGGTGCGCCGGCGCCACCCGGACGTCGTGATCAGCGTGGACACCTGGCGGCACGACGTGGGCGAAGCCGTCTGCGAGGCGGGGGCGGACCTGCTGAACGACGCGTGGGGCGGCGTCGACCCGAAGCTGGCGGAGGTGGCCGCGCGGTACGGAGCGGGACTCGTGTGCACGCACGCGGGCGGCGCGCAGCCCCGTACCCGGCCGCACCGGATCGCCTACGACGACGTGATGGCGGACATCCTGCGGGTGACCCTGGGTCTCGCCGAGCGGGCCGTGGAGCTGGGGGTCAGGCCCGACGGGATCATGATCGATCCGGGTCATGACTTCGGGAAGAACACCCGGCACTCGCTGGAGGCGACGCGCCGGCTGGACGAGATGACGGCCACGGGCTGGCCGGTGCTGGTCTCCCTGTCCAACAAGGACTTCGTCGGGGAGACGCTCGACAAACCGGTCAAGGAGCGTGTGATCGGCACGCTCGCGACGACGGCCGTGTCGGCGTGGCTGGGGGCGCAGGTGTACCGGGTGCACGAGGTCGCCGAGACCCGGCAGGTCCTGGACATGGTGGCTTCCCTCGCGGGCCACCGGCCGCCGGCGGTCGCACGACGGGGCCTGGCGTAGATCCCGCCGTCCTCCTCCCGACGGGTACGCCGGGCGCGGGCGGGCAGGGACGGCCTGGTGCCGCGGAAGGCGGCGCTCGCCCCTCGTGAGGAGCAGCGCCCCGGCACGTGGTCCCGCCCGTACCGGCCGGAAGCCCTCGTACGGGACGCGCTCGGGCCTTCGGCCGGTACGGCGGGAGGGCATGCCGGGCGCCGCGACGGGGCGGGCGCCGCGACGGGGCGGGCGCCGCCTGTGCGGCGCTAGCGGCCGACCTCCTTCGTCACCAGCCGGACCGCCTCGTCCACGTCGTCCGTGACGTGGAACAGCATCAGGTCCCGCTCGGACGCCTTGCCCCCCGCGACCACCGTGTCCCGCAGCCAGTCCACCAGGCCGCTCCAGTACGCCGTACCGAACAGGACGATCGGGAAGCGGGTCACCTTGCCCGTCTGCACCAGGGTGAGTGCCTCGAAGAGCTCGTCCAGCGTGCCCAGACCCCCGGGCAGGACGACGAAGCCCTGTGCGTACTTCACGAACATCGTCTTGCGGACGAAGAAGTAGCGGAAGTTGACGCCGATGTCGACATGTGGATTCAGCCCGGACTCGAAGGGGAGCTCGATGCCGAGTCCGACGGAGACGCCGTTCGCCTCCCTGGCCCCCTTGTTCGCCGCCTCCATCGCCCCGGGACCGCCACCCGTGATGACGGCGAACCCCGCCTCGACCAGCGCCTTCCCGATCTGTACGCCCGCCTCGTAGTCCGGTCCGCCCGCCGGGGTGCGGGCGGAGCCGAAGACGCTGATGGCGCTGGGCAGTTCCGCCAGCGCGCCGAAGCCCTCCACGAACTCCGACTGGATGCGCATGACCCGCCAGGGGTCGGTGTGGACCCACTCGGAGTCGCCCTCGGTGTCCAGCAGCCGCTGGTCGGTCGTGCCCGGCTGGACCTGGTCCCTGCGGCGCAGCACCGGGCCCAGCCGCTGTTCCTCGGGTTTCACCGCACCCTCGGGAATCTGCGCGCCCTCGGGGATCCGTGCGTCCTCCGGGTTGCCCATGACCTGCTCCCTCCGCCGACCTGCGATGTGCGTGTGTCGCCTCAGCGTAGATCGGCGGAGGTTAAGCGCAGGGGAATGCCGTGAGTCAGCTGGTGAGCCAGGAGCGGAGACGCTCCTCGCAGTGCGTGATCCTCTCCACCCGCACGTGCTCGTCCCGCTTGTGGGCGTACAGCGGGTCGCCGGGACCGTAGTTCACCGCGGGGATGCCCAGGGAGCCGAAGCGGGACACGTCCGTCCAGCCGAACTTGGGCAGCGCGATGCCGCCGACCGCCTCCATGAAGGCCTTGGCCGCGGGGTGGGAGAGACCGGGCATCGCGGCGCCGGAGTGGTCGTCCACGACGAACTCGGCGACACCGCAGCCGGCGAAGACCTCCTGGACGTGCGCCTCGGCCTGCTCGGGCGTGAGGTCGGGGGCGTACCGGTAGTTGACGACCAGCGTGCAGGCGTCCGGGATGACGTTGGTGGCGACGCCGCCCTCGATGCCCACGGCGTTGAGCCCTTCCCGGTACTCCAGCCCGTCGATGACCGGCCGGCGCGGCTCGTACGCGGCCAGCCGGGCCAGCGCCGGAGCGGCGGCGTGGATCGCGTTGGACCCCATCCAGCCGCGTGCGGAGTGGGACCTCTCGCCCTGGAAGCGCAGGTGGACCCGGATCGTGCCCTGGCAGCCGCCCTCGACCTCGCCGTTGGATCCCTCCAGGAGGACGGCGAAGTCCGCGTCGAGCCACTCGGGGTGCGCCTCGGCCACCTGACCGAGGCCGTTGAGGTGGGCGGCGACCTCTTCGTTGTCGTAGAAGATGAAGGTGAGGTCGCGGTTGGGCTCCGGCACGGTCGCCGCGATCCGCAGCTGGACGGCGACGCCCGACTTCATGTCGGAGGTCCCGCACCCCCACAGCACACCGTCGTCATCGAGCCTGGAGGGCACGTTGTCCGCGATCGGGACGGTGTCGATGTGCCCCGCCAGGACGACACGCTCGGCACGGCCCAGCTGCGTCCTGGCCACGATGTTGTTTCCGTGACGGTTCACGGTCAGGTGCGGCAGCGGGCGCAGGGCCGCCTCGACGGCGTCGGCGAGCTCCTTCTCCTGTCCGCTGACCGAGGGGAAGTCGACCAGCCGGGCAGTGAGCTCCGGGCCGTCCAGGGTGAGGTCGAGCGAGTGTCCATCCATGGCCACGAGCCTAAGCGACTTGGGTCCCCGGCCCGGCCGTACCCTCCAGTACGGTGGGCCCCGTGCCTCGGACCAGCTCTTCTCCCCGTCGCAGCCGCCTCTTCCGTGTCGCGGCCGCCTTCGCCGTACTCGTGGCCCTGGCCGGTTACCTGGCCGTGCAGTACCTCTCCGGCAACCGCGGTGCGCCCCGCTGCACCGTGGGCGCAGCCGACGGGAGCGAGGGGCGTACGTACGAGCTGAGCCCCGCCCAGGCCGCCAACGCCGCCACGATCTCCGCCGTGGGCACCACGCGGGGGCTGCCGGAACGGGCGGTGACCATCGCGCTGGCGACCGCGCTGCAGGAATCCGGGCTGCGCAACATCGACCACGGTGACCGGGACTCGCTCGGCCTCTTCCAGCAGCGTCCCTCGCAGGGGTGGGGGACGCCCGAGCAGATCATGGACCCGGTCTACTCGTCCGGAGAGTTCTACGAGCACCTCGCCGAGGTCCCCGGGTACTCGCGGCTGCCGCTGACGGTCGCGGCCCAGCGGGTGCAGAAGAGCGGGTTCCCGCAGGCGTACGCCAAGCACGAGCCCGATGCCGCACTGCTGGCAGCCGCGCTGACCGGACGCGCCCCGGCGTCGTTGACCTGCTCGCTGCCGTCGGCGGCCGCCGGGGGCCCCGGGGACGCGGCCGAGGTGCGGTCCGGCCTCGCGCGCGCCTTCGGGAAGGACGTCCTGCCCTCCACCTCGTCGGCGGGCGCATCCGCGGCGGGCACGGTGTCGGTCCCCGTGCCGGTGGAGGACGGCACCGCGCCCCGGCGCGGCTGGGAGCTCGCCCACTGGGCTGTCGCGCAGGCCGGCCCCCTGCGGATCGAGGAGGTCTCGTACGCGGGCCGGGTGTGGACCCCGGACACGGGCTGGCGGACGGAACGCAAGGAATCGGGCGCCACAACGGTCCGGATGCGGCTCGCTCAGTAGTACGGCCCGTCATCCGTACGGGCCGTACGGCCTCCGCCGAAGCCTCCCCCCGGCCGACCGCTCCGCACGCGTGCCGCCTGTCCGGTCCTGCTTGCCCGCAAAGGGAAGTGACGGTTCATCAGCCGTCCGTCGAATGCCCTGTTCGCCCGGGTTCCTCCGTTGCGGATTATCCGACGCATTGCCCATTCTTTACCTTGGTGCCCCGCAACTTTCCCTGCCCCCGGACCGGTTGTTCAGTGCGTCCGATCACCGGACAGGCGGATTCCACATCCGCCGCGAACCGTTGACGTCCCGCTGAAGGAGCATCATGTCCCTCCCCCTGTCCCGCAGGATCGCCCGCGCCGCGCTGCTGATCGCCGCAGGCACGGCCC
>NZ_DATMVN010000322.1:0-2057 GCF_035563135.1 Streptomyces sp. | reverse complement strand
CCAGCGGGCGATGACGGTCTCGCCGCCGCGCACCCGCTGGCCCACCCGGACGAGCACCGCGCAGTCCCGGGGGACGAAGACGTCCATGCGGGAGCCGAACTTCATCAGGCCCATCCGCTCGCCGGTCGCCAGCCGCCGGCCCACGCCGGTGCGGGTGACGATGCGGCGGGCGAGCACGCCGACGATCTGCCGGAAGACCACGGTGCGGTCTCCGTCGCGCAGGCACAGCTCGCTGCGCTCGTTCCGGTGCGCCGACTCCTTGCGGTAGGCGGCCAGGAAGCTGCCCCTGCGGTAGGAGCTCTCCACCACCTCACCGTGGTACGGCGAGCGGTTCACGTGCACGTCGACGACGGACAGGAACACGCTGACCTGCTGCCAGCCGCCCTCGGGGCCGGGTTCCGGAGCGACGCCCTCCTGCGGCTCACCCGCGACCATCACCACGCCGTCGGCGGGGGAGAGGACGTCGTCGGGGGCCGGCGGCTCGACGTCGCAACGCCGGTCGGGGTCGCGGAAGAACAGCGCCATGTAGGCCGCCAGGAGGGCGAAGGGCCAGGCGGCGAGCCGGAGGCTCCGGCGGCCGCTGGTCCGCCCTGCGGCGGCGAACACGGCGGCGGGTGCCAGGGGCCCGGTGATGAACGGCCACCCGGCCGGGTCGATACGCATCGAGGTCAAACGGTACCGGGGAGCAGTCGCCCGCCACGACCGGTCGGTGTCCGGGAGATGATCGGTCGCCGTCCCGGAGACCGTGGCCCGGCCCCGCTGCAGGGGTCCGCCGCGGCCCGGTCCCGGGTCCCGCCGGCCCCCTGCAGGATCCCGCCACACGCTCGCGCGCGACGGGGGAGCAGGGGGTCCACCCACGACGGGTGCGGAGGACGGGGTCCGCCCACGGTGGGGGCGGCGGGTCCCGGCTCAGGCCGACGCGGTGCCGATGTTGACCAGCCAGCGCACGCCGTAGCGGTCGGTCACCTGGCCGAAGGTGTCGCCCCACACCTGCTGCTCCAGCGGGACGTCGACCTTGCCGCCCTCGGCCAGCGCCTCGAACCAGCGGGTCAGCGCGGGCGCGTCGTCGCCGGACAGCGACAGCGAGACCCGGTCGGGGCCGGTGGCGTCGGGGTCGTGACCGTCGGAGGCCATCAGTTCGAGCCCGTCGGCGGTGCGCAGGAACGCGTGCATGACGCCGTCGTCGGGGTACTCGTCCCCGCCGCCGCCGGCGTCGCCGAAGGTCATCACGTCGAGCTCTCCGCCGAGGACGGAGCGGTAGAACTCCATCGCCTCGCGGGCGGTGCCGGAGAAGTGCAGGTACGGGTTCAGACGGGCGGCCATGGGGTCTCCTGGGTGTGGCGACGGACGGGGTGCGGGTGTCAGGACGGAGACCGCCCCGATCGCCGGAACTCATCGCCGGGAACGGCACCGGCCGGCGAGCGGAGCGCTCGCCGGCCGGTGCCGTGCCCTGCAGGAGGCCTCAGGCGGCGGCCTTCGTCTCCCAGAAGATCTTGTCGATCTCGGCGATGAAGTCGAGCAGCTTCTGACCCTCGGCCGGGTCCATGCTGCCCTTGCCGCCGGACGCGCCGGCCTGCTTGGTCGCCTTGTTGAACAGCTCGTGCAGCTGCGGGTACTTCTCGAAGTGCGGGGCCTTGAAGTAGTCGGTCCACAGCACCCACAGGTGGTGCTTGACCAGGTCCGACCGCTGCTCCTTGATCATGATCGCGCGGGTGCGGAAGACCGGGTCCTCGTTGGCCTGGTACTTCTCCTGGATGGCCTTGACGGACTCCGCCTCGATGCGGGCCTGGGCCGGGTCGTACACGCCGCAGGGGAGGTCGCAGTGAGCGGTGGCCTCCACGGCGGAGAACATGCGGAAACGCATGGGCTGAGCCTCCGGTTCAGTGGGGTCGGTTCGTCTGCGACCCTACTCCCGGTGAGCAGCGGGGACACGTCCGGAGCAGGGCGGATGACGGGCGTCGAGGCGCTGGTCACGCCCTGGGTGGTGGCCCGGGTGAGCGGTCCGTCGATGTCCCCCACGGTCCGCTCCGGCGACCGGCTGCTGGTGCGCCGGGTCA
>NZ_DATMVN010000321.1:0-6361 GCF_035563135.1 Streptomyces sp. | reverse complement strand
CGAGGAACAGCCGGGCGCGACGGTGCGCACGGCCGCGCACGGAGCCGCGGACCTGGGCACGACGAGCTCCGGCCGCACCCTGAGCACCGGGCCCCGGGTGGGCCCGCAGCGCGAGTCCCCCGACCCGGGGGAGGCCCCCTTCCGGAGCAGTGGTCCGACCAGTTCGGGCTCGGGCCGCTCCGCCTACACCCCCGCGGCCGGGAGCGGCGCCCCCCGGATCGGCGCGCAACGCCGTGACAGCAGAAGCGCGGGGAGCGGGCCCGCGGGCGCGTCCTTCGGCCGTGCGGGACGCCCCGTGATCGTGCTCGGCGCCGGCCCCCGGGGCCCCCTCTCCGTCGATCTGGCCGACGAGGGACCGCACCTGCTGGTCGAAGGGCCCGCGGGCAGCGGCCGTACGGAGCTGTTGCGCGCCGTCGCCGCCTCGCTGGCGTCCGCCGCCCGCCCCGACCGGCTCGGCATCCTCCTCATCGACGGGGCGGGCGGCGAGCACGGACAGCGCGGCGAGGGACTGCTCCCCTGCACGGAGCTGCCGCACGTCCTCGCGCACCTGGTGGCCTCCGAGCCCGTACGGATGCGGGAGTTCGCCCAGGCGCTGGGCGGCGAGCTGAAGCGCCGGGCGGAGCTGCTCGGCACGCTGGACTTCGCCGAATGGCACGCGCGGTACGAGGAGTCACAGGCAGCGGCCGGCCGGCGCCCCCACGGCACCGCCGAGCAGCGCGGTGACCTCGAATCACCTGCCACCGGCACTCTGCGGCTGCGGCCCGCCGCCGCCCGCCCGGCGGACCCCGGGCCCTCTCCCCTCCCCCGGCTGGTCGTCCTGGCGGACGACTTCGACGCCCTGGTCGCCCCGGCGCTCGGCAGCCCCGGCCGCCCGTCCGCCGGGTCCGTCGTCCGGGTGCTGGAGGCCGTGGCCAGGGAGGGCGGGCGTCTCGGCGTCCACCTGGTCGCCACGTCCGCCCGCCCGGACCGCACCGAGGACACGGAGCTGGCCCGGGGTGCGCGGCTGCGCATCGTGCTCGATCCACCCGTCGTCCCCCCGTCTCCGGACGAGCCCGCACCGGGCCGGGGGCGCCTGGGGCACCCGGACGGCCGGGTGACACCGTTCCAGGGCGGCCGGGTCACCGGCCGCATCCCGCGTACGGCGACCCTGCGCCCCACCGTCGTACCGCTGGAGTGGGAGCGGATGGGGGATCCGCCGGCCCGCCGGCCGGTCCGCGAGCTGGGCAACGGGCCCACCGACCTCGCTCTGCTGGCCAGCGCCCTGGAGAGGGCGGCCCGTTCGGTGAACGCGGAGCCGCTGCCTCCGTTGATCCCCTGACCACCGGCGCCCTGGGCTCCGCGCACCCGGTCAGTTCCATGACATGACGTCACGAGCCCATCACGATCAATGAGTTGAGGTGAGCGGCGGTATTGCGGCCCCGGTGTGCCGGGCATAGGACTGTGCGCACGGACGACGTGAACCGCACGATGTGAGACGTGATCGGCACCGCAGGGTCCCCTCGTTGGCGCCGGTCCACGCTCATGCGCGCGCAGGAGAGACGGGGCAGGGATGCGCACAACCCTTCGCATGCGTAGGGCCGCACTGGTGTTCACCGCGATCGGGGCGCTGGCCCTCACCGGGTGCGGCGGCGACGGCGGCGACAAGGACAAGGCGGGCGGGGGATCCGGCAAGAGCACGGACAGCCCGTCGACCGTCGATCTGCCGAAGCTCGACGGCGAGAAGATATCGGTGGCCGCGGTCTGGACCGGGCCCGAGCAGGCCAACTTCACCAAGGTGCTCGACGAGTTCGAGAAGCGGACGGGCGCCGCGGTCACCTTCGTCCCGGCGCAGGACCCGATCGTCAACTTCCTCGGGACGAAGATCGCCGGCGGCCAGCCCCCGGACGTCGCGATGCTCCCGCAGGTGGGCGCCATCCAGCAGGCCGTGGCGAAGAAGTGGGCCAAGCCGGCGGGCGCGGAGGCGAAGGCCCAGCTGGGCAAGAACTACGCGAAGGTCTGGCAGGACCTCGGCGCGGTCGACGGCACCCAGTACGGCGTCTACTTCAAGGCCGCCAACAAGTCCCTGGTCTGGTACAACGCCCAGGCGTTCGAGAACGCGGGCGCGAGCGAGCCGAAGACCTGGAAGGACTTCCTGGCCACGGCCGAGACGGTCTCCGCCTCCGGTGTCACCCCGGTCTCGGTCGGCGGCGCGGACGGCTGGACCCTCACCGACTGGTTCGAGAACGTCTACCTCTCCCAGGCCGGCCCGGAGAAGTACGACCAGCTGGCCAAGCACGAGATCAAGTGGACCGACCCGTCCGTCAAGGACGCCCTGACCACCCTCGCCGAACTCTTCGGCAAGCCGAACCTGATCTCCGGCGGCGCGGACGGCGCGCTCCAGACCGAGTTCCCCGTGTCCGTCACCCAGACGTTCACCGGCGGGGACCAGCCCAAGGGCGCCATGGTCTTCGAGGGCGACTTCGTCTCCATCAACATCGCGCAGACCGAGGCGAAGATCGGTACGGACGCCAAGGTGTTCCCGTTCCCGGCGGTCGGCGCCGAGTCCCCCGTGGTCACGGGCGGCGACGCGGCCGTGGCACTCAAGGACAGCAAGGGCGCCCAGGCGCTGCTGACCTGGCTCGCCTCGGCCGACGCGGCCAGGATCTGGGCCGAGGCCGGCGGTTTCATCTCGCCCAACAAGTCGCTGGACGCGGCCGCGTACCCGAACGACGTACAGCGCAAGATCGCCGAGGCGCTGATCGACGCCGGTGACGACGTCCGGTTCGACATGTCCGACCAGGCCCCGCAGTCGTTCGGCGGGACGCCCGGCAAGGGTGAGTGGAAGACGCTCCAGGACTTCCTCAAGAACCCGAAGGACATCGCGGGGACTCAAGCCCGGCTGGAGTCCGACGCGGCCAAGGCGTACAAGAGCTGACGGGATGACTACAGCGACAGCGGGGGGCGCCGGAAGCGCGCCTCCCGCCGACAAGCGTCCCGGCACGGGCACGGGCAGGCGCCCACGCGGAAGCGTGACCGGCACCCGGAGGGCCGTCGCGGCGGTGTTCCTGCTGCCGGCCCTGGTACTGCTCGGCTCCCTCGTCGTCTATCCGATCGTGTACTCCGTCTACCGCTCGTTCCTCGACCAGTCCGGCACCGGCTTCGTGGGCCTGGACAACTACGAGGCGCTGTTCACGGACGCCACCATCCGGACGGCGGTCAAGAACAACGCGATCTGGGTCGTGTTCGCGCCGACGGTCGCCACGGTGCTGGGGCTGATCTTCGCGGTGCTCACCGAGCGGATCCGGTGGGGTACGGCGTTCAAGCTGATCGTCTTCATGCCGATGGCGATCTCCATGCTGGCCGCCGGCATCATCTTCCGGCTGGTGTACGAGCAGGCGCCGGAGCGCGGTGTCGCCAACGCCGTGGCGGTGGGGGTGCACGACACGTTCGCCCGGTCCTCGGGCTTCCCGAAGGCGCATCCGCTGCCCGTGCATCCGCTGAAGGCCGGCGGCGGCGGTTCCTTCGTGACGAAGGAGACGGTGCGCGCCGGTGAACCGGTGCGCCTGCCGCTGGTCGGTGTGGTGCCGGCGAAGATGCCGGGCGACGCGAAGCCCGCGAAGGCGGCCACCGCGTCCGGTGAGGGCGTCACCGGCACGGCCTGGCTCGACTTCACCAGGGGCGGCGGCGGCCGACCGAACGTCGTCGACCCGAAGGAACTCGGCCTCAAGGGCATCACCGTCGAAGCCGTGAAGGACGGCAAGGTCGTCGCCACGGCGACGGCCGGAGCGGACGGGGTGTTCACCCTGCCCGCCTCGGCGGACGGCTCCCTGCTCCGGCTTCCGGCGGACAACTTCCGGGAGCCGTACAACGGGGTCGACTGGCTCGGGCCGTCCCTCGTGACACCCGGGATCATCGGCAGCTACGTCTGGATGTGGGCCGGGTTCGCGATGGTGCTGATCGCCGCCGGACTGGCGGGACTTCCGCGCGAACTCCTCGAAGCGGCGCGGGTGGACGGCGCGAACGAGTGGCAGGTGTTCCGCCGGATCACGGTGCCGATGCTGGCACCCGTGCTCGCGGTGGTCCTGGTCACCCTGATGATCAACGTCCTGAAGATCTTCGACCTGGTCTTCATCATCGCACCGGGCTCCTCCCAGGACGACGCCAACGTCCTGGCCCTCCAGCTGTACCGCTCCTCGTTCGGCACGGACGCGGATCTCGGGGTCGGCAGCGCCATCGCCGTGCTCCTGTTGCTGCTGGTGATCCCGGTGATGCTGTTCAACATCCGCCGGATGCGGAAGGAGGGACGCCGGTGACCGCCCAGGCCCACACCGCACCAGCCTCCGGCCGGGGGTCCGGGGGTCGCCCCCCGGGTGCACACAGCAGCATCCGCCGGATGCGGAAGGAGGGACGCCGGTGACCACGACCGAGGCCGCACAGGCGGGACAGGCGCCAAGGGCCGAGCCGCCCGAAAAGACCAGGCAGTCCCTCGGAGCACGGATCGCCGCCCGGGCGGGCGGTGGCGCCCTGCGGGTCTTCCTCATCCTGGTGGGCCTGTTCTGGCTGATGCCGACCATCGGGCTGCTGCTCTCCTCGCTGCGCGGCGCCGAGGACATCGCGGCGACCGGCTGGTGGAAGGTCTTCACCGCCCCCTCCGAGCTCACCTTCGACAACTACCAGCGCCTGCTGGACAACTCGGTCATCACCGATTCCCTGTTCAGCACGGTCCTCATCACCGTCCCGTCCACGTTCCTGGTGGTCGTCATCGGCTCGTTCGCCGGTTACGCCTTCGCCTGGATGGACTTCCCCGGCCGCGACTGGTGGTTCCTGGTGGTGGTGGGGCTGCTGGTGGTCCCCGTACAGGTCGCCCTGATCCCGGTGTCCGAGCTCTTCGGCGCCATCGGGATCTTCGAGACGACCTTCGGTGTGATCATGTTCCACACGGCGTTCGGCCTGCCGTTCGCCATCTTCCTGCTGAGGAACTTCTTCGCCGAGATCCCGCGTGAACTGCTGGAGGCCGCACGGCTGGACGGCGCGGGTGAGATCCGGCTGTTCACCCGGGTCGTGATGCCGCTCGGCGGCCCCGCGATCGCCTCGCTCGGGATCTTCCAGTTCCTCTGGGTGTGGAACGACATGCTGGTCGCCCTGATCTTCGCGGACTCGGGGTCCCCGCCGATCACCGTGGCCCTCCAGCAGCAGGTGCGGCAGTTCGGGAACAACATCGACGTGCTGGCACCCGGCGCCTTCGTGTCCATGGTGATCCCGCTGGCGGTGTTCTTCGCCTTCCAGCGGCAGTTCGTCTCCGGGGTGATGGCCGGCGCCGTCAAGTAAACGCGGCGGCCGACGACGCCACCGGACACAGGTTCGTCAACACCAGGGCGGCCCGATCACTCGCGATCGGGCCGCCCTACCGCTCTTTTCCCCCGAATGCCACATCCCGCGTAACCAAGTCACTCCATCGGCCGTTTGCGGGCCACCTGCCCGCCCGCGAGCGCCCCCTGGATGTGTTGTGCCCCGGTTCAGTGTCATCGTGCCCGCGTACCGGGTCCAGGCGTATCTGCACGCGTGTCTCGACTCCGTGCTGAATCAGTCCTTCAAGGACTACGAGATCATCGTGGTCGACGACTGTTCACCGGACGCCTGCGGCCCGATCGCCGACGAGTACGCCGTACGCGACCCCCGGGTCAGCGCCGTCCACCTCCCGCACAACTCCGGCCTCGGACCCGCCCGCAACGCCGGGGTGGCCCGGGCGGCCGGGGACTACCTGCTCTTCCTCGACGGCGACGACACCTTCGCCCCCGAGGCGCTCCAGGCCATCGCCGACCGGCTGGAGGCCACCGGCGGCCCCGACGTCCTGGTCTACGACTACGCCCGTACGTACTGGTCGGGCGAGAGCGTGCGCAACACCTTCGCCCGGCACCTCGCCGAGACCGGCCCCCCCTCCTTCCGGCTCGCGGAGCGGCCCGAGCTGCTCAAGGTCCTGATGGTCGTCTGGAACAAGGCGTACCGCCGTGAGTTCATCGAGGCCGAGGGCTTCACCTTCCCGCCCGGCTACTACGAGGACACTCCCTGGACCTACCCGGTGCTGATGGCCGCCGGGTCGATCGCCGTGCTGGACACCGTCTGTGTGGGCTACCGCCAGCGGCGCCGGGGCAACATCCTCTCCACCACCACCCACCGGCACTTCGACGTCTTCGACCAGTACGACCGCGTCTTCGCCTTCATCGACGCCCGCCCCGAACTCGCCGTCTGGCGCCCGGTGATGTTCCGCCGGATGCTCGACCACTTCTCGACCCTCTTCACCTCCCGGGACCGGCTGCCGCGCGGGACCCGGGCCCAGTTCTTCCGCCGCGCCCGCGCCCACTGCCGCCGCTACCGCACCCCA
>NZ_DATMVN010000320.1:0-13084 GCF_035563135.1 Streptomyces sp. | reverse complement strand
AGGACCACGAGCAGTGCGGCCAGCACCGCGGCGGGCAGCGCGACAGGGAGGAGCGCCCCCGGTGCGGTGGACGGCGGGGCAGGCGGCGGGGCGGACGATGCGCCTCGCACCGGTGGCGCCAAAGGGGCGGCACAGGGCGGGCCGACGGTTCTTCCAGGTGAGCGGCACATGGAGGCAACGGTCTCCCGGCGGCCGTACCCCGCGGGGATCATGGTCCGGATCTGTGGACGGCCGAGCGGTTGTGGACATCGCCGTCACCCGGCACTCGGCGGGTCCCGTACACTTCTTCTGGCGATCCGGGTCACCGGGTCGACTTCGCACGCCCCGCCACCTCCCTCTCTGCGGACGGTGGCCGCGCTCCTCGGTCCCTTGTGGCACGGCGCGTCGGGGCGTCAGGCGCGACAGCAATCCTGCGGTCGCGACAACCGAGCACCTCAAGGAGTACGGCCATGGCCGTCGTCACGATGCGGGAGCTGCTGGAAAGCGGCGTCCACTTCGGTCACCAGACCCGTCGCTGGAACCCGAAGATGAAGCGCTTCATCTTCACCGAGCGCAACGGCATCTACATCATCGACCTGCTCCAGTCGCTGTCGTACATCGACCGCGCCTACGAGTTCGTCAAGGAGACCGTCGCCCACGGCGGCTCCATCATGTTCGTGGGTACGAAGAAGCAGGCCCAGGAGGCCATCGCCGAGCAGGCGACGCGCGTCGGCATGCCGTACGTCAACCAGCGTTGGCTCGGTGGCATGCTCACCAACTTCTCCACCGTCTACAAGCGCCTTCAGCGTCTGAAGGAGCTCGAGCTCATCGACTTCGAGGACGTGGCCGCCTCCGGCCTCACCAAGAAGGAGCTCCTGGTCCTCTCCCGCGAGAAGGCCAAGCTGGAGAAGACCCTCGGTGGTATCCGCGAGATGCAGAAGGTGCCCAGCGCCGTCTGGATCGTCGACACCAAGAAGGAGCACATCGCCGTCGGTGAGGCGCGCAAGCTCCACATCCCGGTCGTCGCGATCCTCGACACCAACTGCGACCCCGACGAGGTCGACTACAAGATTCCGGGCAACGACGACGCGATCCGCTCCGTCACCCTGCTCACCCGCGTGATCGCCGACGCCGTCGCCGAGGGCCTCATCGCCCGTTCCGGTGCCGCGACCGGTGACTCGAAGCCGGGCGAGAAGGCCGCCGGCGAGCCCCTCGCCGAGTGGGAGCGTGACCTGCTCACGGGCGACAAGAAGGCGGACGCCGAGGCCCAGTCCTCCGCCGAGACCGAGAAGGCCGCCGACGCCGAGCCGGCCGCCGCCGACGCCGAGCCGGCCGCCGCCGCCGACGAGCAGGCTGCCGAGCAGGCCGAGGCGCCCGCCGCCGAGGCTCCGGCCACGGACGAGCAGGCCTGACACCCGTCAGTCACGGCTGAATGACGGCGGGGGCCGGTGCACTGGCACCGCCCCCGCCGTTGACCCGTAGATCTTTCAGACTTCGAGAGAGAAACAGACTCATGGCGAACTACACCGCCGCTGACGTCAAGAAGCTCCGCGAGCTCACCGGCGCCGGCATGATGGACTGCAAGAAGGCGCTCGACGAGGCCGACGGCAACGTCGACGGCGCCGTCGAGGCGCTCCGCATCAAGGGCCAGAAGGGCGTCGCCAAGCGCGAAGGCCGTTCCGCCGAGAACGGTGCCGTCGTCTCCGTCGTCTCCGAGGACAAGACGTCCGGCGTCCTGCTCGAGCTGAAGTGCGAGACGGACTTCGTCGCCAAGGGTGACAAGTTCCAGGCCGTCGCCAACACGCTCGCCGCCCACGTCGCCGCGACCTCCCCGGCCGACATCGAGGCGCTCCTCGCCTCCGAGATCGAGCCCGGCAAGACCGTCCAGGCGTACGTGGACGAGGCCAACGCCAACCTCGGCGAGAAGATCGTCCTGGACCGCTTCGCGCAGTTCACCGGCGACTACGTCTCCGTCTACATGCACCGCACCATGCCCGACCTGCCGCCGCAGATCGGTGTACTGGTCGAGCTCGACAAGGCCGACGCCGACCTGGCGAAGGGCATTGCCCAGCACATCGCCGCCTTCGCCCCGAAGTACCTCTCCCGCGAGGACGTCCCGGCCGAGGTCGTCGAGGCCGAGCGCCGCGTCGCCGAGGAGACCACGCGCGCCGAGGGCAAGCCCGAGGCCGCGCTCCCGAAGATCGTCGAGGGTCGCGTCAACGGCTTCTTCAAGGAGGCCACCCTCCTCGGTCAGCCCTACGCGCTGGACAACAAGAAGTCCGTCCAGAAGGTCCTGGACGAGGCCGGTGTCACCCTGAAGCGCTTCACGCGCATCAAGGTCGGCATCTGAGTCCGTCCGCGAAAAACGGTGGACCCCGATAGGGTCTGGTGCAGTCGTCGGCCGCACTCAGCCGGACGACCGCAGATCTGACGAGGAGGCCATTGCCGCTGAGGGACAACAGACCCCCCGGCAATGGCCTTCTTCGTATGTGCACGAGGAGAATCTCCATGAACAAGGGCGCGGACGCCACACAGGGTGACCACAAGCGCGACGACGGCACGATTTCCGGGCGCTTCATGCTGAAGCTGTCCGGCGAGGCCTTCGCGGGTGGCGGAGGGCTCGGTGTCGACCCCGACGTCGTGCACACCATCGCACGCGAGATCGCCGCGGTCGTCCGTGACGGCGCGGAGATCGCGGTCGTCATCGGCGGCGGCAACTTCTTCCGTGGCGCCGAGCTCCAGCAGCGCGGCATGGACCGGGCGCGGTCCGACTACATGGGCATGCTCGGCACGGTCATGAACTGCCTGGCGCTGCAGGACTTCCTGGAGAAGGAAGGCATCGACTCCCGCGTCCAGACCGCCATCACCATGGGCCAGGTCGCGGAGCCGTACATCCCGCTCCGTGCCGTACGGCACCTGGAGAAGGGACGCGTCGTGATCTTCGGTGCCGGCATGGGAATGCCGTACTTCTCCACCGACACGACCGCGGCCCAGCGCGCCCTGGAGATCGACGCCGAGGCGCTGCTGATGGGGAAGAACGGCGTGGACGGGGTCTACGACTCCGACCCGAAGACCAACCCCGACGCGGTGAAGTTCGACGCGCTGGAGTACGGCGAGGTGATCGCCCGCGATCTCAAGGTCGCCGACGCCACCGCCATCACGCTCTGCCGTGACAACCAGCTCCCGATCCTCGTCTTCGAGCTGACCGCGGAGGGCAATATCGCCCGCGCGGTCAAGGGTGAGAAGATCGGCACGCTGGTGAGCGAAGAGAGCACCCGGGCCTGACGGCCCAGAAGATGGACAACGGCCTGCCGGTCGGACACCGTGCAGGTGAGGACGCGACGCAGGATCCGCAGGGCCCGACGATGCCGGGTCCGCTCAAGACACGCAGGAGCACGTGGTGATCGAAGAAATCCTCCTCGAGGCCGAGGAGAAGATGGAGAAGGCCGTTGTCGTCGCGAAAGAGGACTTCGCCGCGATCCGTACCGGCCGTGCGCACCCGGCGATGTTCAACAAGATCGTCGCGGACTACTACGGCGCGCTGACCCCGATCAACCAGCTCGCCTCGTTCTCGGTTCCCGAACCGCGGATGGCCGTGGTGACCCCGTTCGACAAGACCGCACTGCGCAACATCGAGCAGGCGATCCGTGACTCGGACCTCGGCGTCAACCCGAGCAACGACGGCAACATCATCCGTGTGACGTTCCCCGAGCTCACGCAGGACCGCCGCAAGGACTACATCAAGGTCGCCAAGACCAAGGCCGAGGACTCCAAGATCTCGATCCGCTCCATCCGCCGCAAGGCCAAGGAGACGCTCGACAAGCTCGTCAAGGACAAGGAGTCCGGCGAGGACGAGGTCCGCCGTGCGGAGAAGGAGCTCGACGACACCACCGCGAAGTACGTCGCACAGGTGGACGAGCTGCTCAAGCACAAGGAAGCCGAGCTGCTCGAAGTCTGATGAACGACTCCTCCTGGGGCGCCCCGCAGGGAGCCGGCTACTGGGGCGCGCCCGAGATGGGGGCCGCTCCGGCGGGTCCTGCATACGATGTGCGCGGCGCCCAGCAGACTCGGCCCATGCCCATCGTGCCGGACGTTCCCGACGCAGGTAGAGACGCTGACGACCGCGACGTCCGGAACAGGGACGCCGCGCGCGTCAGCGGCCCCCTGTTCCGTGACGAGATGCCGCAGGAGCCCATGCCCACCCCGTTGCCGACGCCCCCGCCCCCCAAGAAGCACGCGGGGCGTGATCTGCGTGCCGCCATAGGGGTCGCTCTCGGGCTCGGCGCGGTCGTCGCGGGGTCGCTCTTCATCGTGAAGGCCGTTTTCGTCGGTGTGGTCGTCCTCGCGGTGGTGGTGGGGCTCTGGGAGCTCACCTCCCGGCTCAAGGAGCGCAAGGGGATCAACGCCCCCCTCGTGCCGCTCGCCGTCGGCGGCGCCGCCATGGTGGTCGCCGGCTACGTGCGGGACGCGGAGGGCGCTTGGGCCGCCATGGCGCTCACAGCGATCGCGGTCCTCGTCTGGCGGATGACGCAGCCGCCGGAGGGCTACCTCAAGGACGTCACGGCCGGCGTCTTCGCCGTGTTCTACGTGCCGTTCCTGGCGACGTTCGTCAGCATGATGCTCACCGCGGACGACGGTCCGTGGCGGGTGCTGACCTTCCTGCTGCTCACGGTGGTCGCCGACACCGGTGCGTACGCCGTCGGCTGGCGTTTCGGCACGCACAAGCTGGCGCCTCGTATCAGTCCGGGGAAGACCCGTGAGGGCCTTCTCGGCGCGATCGGTTTCGCGATGGCCGCCGGTGCGCTGTGCATGCAGTTCCTGATCGACGGCGGCAGCTGGTGGCAGGGGCTGCTGCTGGGGCTCGCCGTCGCCGTCAGTGCCACGCTGGGGGACCTGGGCGAGTCCATGATCAAGAGGGACCTCGGGATCAAGGACATGGGCACGCTGCTGCCCGGCCACGGCGGCATCATGGACCGGCTCGACTCGCTGCTGCCGAGCGCTCCGGTCGTGTGGCTGCTGCTGGTGCTGTTCGTGGGATCCGGCTGAGCGGAGCAGCGGCTTCCTGAGCCGCTCTTCCACGGGGCCCGCCGTCCACCGGACGGCGGGCCCCGCCCGTGTGCGCTCGACGACGCCCCGTGTGCGCTCAACGGCGTCGGGGGAACTTCCAGCCGTTCCTGCGGAGCCGTACGAGGACGAACACTCCGCACAGGGCCCACGCCGCCAGGAACGCCCATCTGAACCATGGGGGCCCCTGCCAGCGCCCGGCGAGTTCGACCGCGGTCGGTACATCAGGAGTCATGGGCTTCGTATGCCCCGCTCCCCGGCAGGGACGCCCCGTGCGGGATGGGGTGATGACGGCGGGGTACCCGAGGAGCGACAGAGGGTGTGCCGTCGCTTTCGAGGAGGACGTGCCGTGCGCGCGTTGAAGCTCTGGCTCGACCGCAGTCCGGCCGCACAAGCGGTACTGGTCTTCACACTGGCCATGGTCATGAACCTCCTGTTCCGCCAGGACTGGCATTTCGGCTGGTGGGTGCTCCGGGCAGGGGTCCTCACCGCCGTCGTCATGGGCGTCGTGGCCGCCCAGCGCCGCAGGACCGTCCGCGTGGCCGGCATCGGGCCCCGCAAGATCGCCGACCTCAACCGCAAGATCCGTCACCGTGAGGTGCCCGAGGACCCCGAGGAACGCGCGACCATGGGAAGGCTGGTCGCCGAGCAGCTGGGGAAGATGGAACGGGGAGGCCGGTGGCTGCCCTACTGGCTGGGTTCCATGGGGCTGGTCGCGGTCGGCCTGATCGTCCTGGGGGCCGTCTCCGGTTCGCTGACCGCTCCGCTGGTCTTTGCGGTCGGCACGGTCGGCCTCTGCTCCTGGGTCCTCCGGACGCGCCGCCGGTCCATGGAGCTCCACCGGCACATGCGCTCGGCCCTGCGGAACCCGGGCTGACGGGCGCACCGGTGTAGGGCGCCGGCCGTGCGATCGGTCACTGCCGTCACCCGTGGCCGGGCCGCCCACGGGCCGGGGGACGGCTGCCGACGGTCACCGCGGGCGCCCGCGGTGCTGCCGCCCGGCCCTCGGCGGCCCTGAGTACCACGGCGTGTCTGCGACACTGGATGAACCATGCCTAAGCCCGGAGAACTCACTTTCGTCGCGCCCCGCGGAGCCAAGAAGCCGCCGCGGCACCTCGCCGACCTCACGCCCGACGAGCGCAAGGAAGCAGTCGCCGCGACCGGCGAGAAGCCCTTCCGCGCCAAGCAGCTGTCGCAGCACTACTTCACGCGGTACGCGCACGACCCGGCGGAGTGGACCAACATCCCGGCCGCGTCGCGCGACAAGCTCGCCGAGGCGATGTTCCCCGACCTGATGTCGGTCGTGCGCCACATCAGCTGTGACGACGACACCACCCGTAAGACGCTCTGGAAGCTGCACGACGGCACGCTCGTCGAGTCGGTCCTGATGCGCTACCCGGACCGGGTGACCATGTGCATCTCGTCCCAGGCGGGCTGCGGGATGAACTGCCCGTTCTGTGCGACCGGTCAGGCGGGGCTCGACCGCAATCTGTCGACCGCCGAGATCGTGCACCAGATCGTGGACGGCATGCGGGCGCTGCGCGACGGCGAGGTCCCGGGCGGCCCGGCGCGGCTGTCCAACATCGTCTTCATGGGCATGGGCGAGCCGCTGGCCAACTACAAGCGCGTGGTCGGGGCGATCCGCCGGCTGACGGATCCGGAGCCGGACGGCCTGGGCCTGTCGCAGCGCGGGATCACCGTGTCCACGGTGGGCCTGGTGCCGGCGATGCTGCGCTTCGCCGACGAGGGCTTCAAGTGCCGCCTCGCGGTCTCGCTGCACGCCCCCGACGACGAGCTGCGCGACACCCTCGTCCCCGTGAACACCCGCTGGAAGGTCCGGGAGGTCCTGGACGCCGCGTGGGAGTACGCGGAGAAGTCCGGCCGCCGTATCTCCATCGAGTACGCGCTGATCCGCGACATCAACGACCAGGCGTGGCGGGGCGACCTGCTGGGCCGGCTGCTCAAGGGCAAGCGGGTACACGTCAACCTCATCCCGCTGAACCCGACCCCGGGTTCGAAGTGGACCGCCTCGCGGCCCGAGGACGAGAAGGCCTTCGTCGAGGCGATCGCCGCCCACGGTGTGCCGGTCACCGTCCGGGACACCCGTGGCCAGGAGATCGACGGCGCCTGCGGGCAGCTGGCAGCCTCCGAGCGCTGAGGCCCCCGCCCCGGTGGGCAGCGCCGCGGTGGGCAGACGGCCTCCGGCCGGTCCGGCGTGATCCGGCCGGTGTAGCCTGGCCCGGAAATCAACTTCATATTCCGACAGGGGAGCGCCACAGCGCTGAGAGTGCGGCACCGAGGACAGGCCGGCCGCAGACCCTCTGAACCTCGCCCGGGTCATTCCGGGTAGGAAGTTCGGACCTTACTCAAGCTGTTGCGCCCTGCCCGCTCGCGAGCGGGCAGGGCCGCGTCTCTTCCTGGTCACCTCCAGGAGGAATCACATGAACACCACCACGAAGTACGCGGCGACGGCGCTCGCCGCCGCGCTCGGTGTCACCGCGCTCGCGGGCTGCGGCGGCTCCGACGGCAAGGCGTCCGATGACGCGGGGGCAGGTTCCAGGACGGTCACCCTGGTCAGCCATGACTCGTTCAACGCCTCGGACGCCGTCCTGAAGGCGTTCACGAAGAAGACCGGCTACAAGGTCGAGGTGCTCAAGAGCGGTGACGCTGGAGCCGCGCTCAACCAGGAGATCCTGACCAAGGGCTCCCCCCGCGGTGACGTGTTCTTCGGCGCCGACAACACACTTCTCTCCCGCGCCCTGGACAACGGCCTGTTCACCCCGTACGAGGCGAAGGGCCTCGACCGGGTCGCCGCCGGCACCCGGCTCGACAAGGACAAGCACCGGGTCACGCCCGTCGACACCGGCGACATCTGCGTCAACTACGACAAGAAGTACTTCGCCGACAGGAAGCTCGACCCGCCGAAGTCCTTCGACGACCTGCTGAAGCCGGCGTACAGGAACCTCCTCGTCACCGAGAACGCCGCGACCTCGTCGCCGGGCCTCGGTTTCCTCCTCGGCACGGTCGCCACCTACGGGGAGAGCGGCTACCAGGACTACTGGAAGAAGCTGAAGAACAACGGCGTGAAGGTCGTCGACGGCTGGGAGCAGGCGTACAACGAGGAGTTCTCCGGTTCCGCGGGCGGCAGGAAGGCCAAGGCCGACCGGCCGCTCGTCGTCTCGTACGCCTCCAGCCCGCCCGTCGAGGTGCTGTACGCCGATCCGCAGCCGGCCGAGGCCCCGACCGGGGTCGCCACCGGCACCTGCTTCCGCCAGATCGAATTCGCCGGCCTGCTGGACGGGGCGAAGAACGAGGCGGGCGGCAAGGCGCTGCTGGACTTCCTGATCAGCAAGCAGTTCCAGGAGGACATGCCGCTGAACATGTTCGTGAACCCGGTGGTGGAGGACGCGAAGCTGCCGGAGCTCTTCACCGAGTTCGGTACGGCCGTCGACGAGCCGGCGACCGTGGCTCCGGAGAAGATCGCCAAGAACCGTGAGCAGTGGGTCCAGTCGTGGTCCTCGCTGGTCGTCAAGTAGCCGCGCGGCCCTCATGGCGGGGGAACGCGGTGCGGCTCGGCCTGATGGCCGTGCCCGTCGCGTTCTTCGCGCTGTTCTTCGCCTACCCGGTCGCCGCGATCGTCGGCCGGGGGCTGAAGGCGGGCGGTGACTGGCGGTTCGGCCGGATCGGTGCGGTGCTGAGCCGGCCGGACATCCTCGACGTCCTCTGGTTCACCACCTGGCAGGCACTCGCCTCGACCGCACTCACCCTGCTGATCGCGCTGCCCGGTGCCTATGTCTTCGCCCGGTTCGACTTCCCCGGCAAACAACTGCTGCGGGCCGTGGTGACGGTGCCGTTCGTCCTGCCGACCGTCGTCGTGGGTACGGCGTTCCTGGCGCTGCTGGGACGCGGCGGGTTCCTCGACGAACTCTGGGGGGTCCGGCTCGACACCACGGTGTGGGCGATCCTGCTCGCCCATGTGTTCTTCAACTACGCGGTCGTCGTACGGACGGTGGGCGGCCTGTGGTCGCAGCTCGACCCCCGTCAGGAGGAGGCCGCCCGGGTGCTCGGGGCCGGCCGCCTCGCCGCCTGGCGGCGGGTGACGCTGCCCGCGCTGGCCCCGGCCGTCGCCGCAGCGGCTCTGATGGTCTTCCTCTTCACCTTCACTTCGTTCGGAGTCGTCCAGATCCTCGGCGGGCCGGCCTACTCCACGCTGGAGGTGGAGATCTACCGGCAGACCGCCCAGCTGCTCGACCTGCCGACGGCCGCCGTACTGACCCTGGTGCAGTTCGCCGCGGTCGGCGGGATCCTCGCCGTCCACGCGTGGACCGTACGGCGCAGGGAGACGGCCCTGAAGCTCGTGGACCCGGCGCAGACCACCCGGCCTCCTCGCGGGGCCGGGCAGCGGGCACTGCTCGGCGGCGTGCTGCTGACGGTGCTGCTCCTGGTCCTGCTGCCGCTCGGCGTGCTGGTGGAACGCTCCCTGGACACCTCGGGCGGCCATGGATTCGACTTCTACCGGGCACTGCGGTCCGTCGACGCCAACGGCTCCACCTTCCTGGTCCCGCCGCTCGACGCCATCGGGAACTCCCTGCGCTACGCGCTCGTCGCGACGCTCGTCGCCCTCGTGATCGGCGGGCTCGCCGCAGCGGCCCTGACCAGGCGGGCGGGGCCGCTCGTACGCGGGTTCGACGCCTTGCTGATGCTGCCGCTCGGGGTGTCGGCGGTCACCGTCGGCTTCGGCTTCCTCATCACGCTCGACGAGCCGCCGCTCGACCTGCGTACGTCCTGGATCCTCGTCCCGCTCGCGCAGGCCCTGGTGGGCGTCCCCTTCGTCGTACGGACCATGCTGCCCGTCCTGCGTGCCGTGGACGAGCGCCTGCGGGAGGCCGCCGCGGTGCTCGGCGCCTCGCCGCTGCGGGCCTGGCGCGAGGTGGACCTCCCGCTGGTGCGGCGGGCCGTGCTGGTGGCGGCCGGGTTCGCCTTCGCCGTGTCGCTCGGCGAGTTCGGCGCGACCGTGTTCATCGCACGCCCCGACAACCCCACCCTGCCGGTCGCCGTCGCCAGGCTGCTCGGGCGTTCCGGAGAGCTCAACTACGGCCAGGCGATGGCCCTCAGCACGATTCTGATGCTCGTCTGCGCGGTGTCGCTGCTCCTGCTCGAACGTATCCGCACCGACCGATCCGGGGAGTTCTAGAGATGCTGGCAGTGGAGTCCGCCACGGTACGGTTCGGGGAGCGGACGGCGCTGGACGCGGTGGACCTGGAGGTCGCGGACCACGAGACCGTCTGTGTGCTGGGGCCGAGCGGCAGCGGCAAGTCGACGCTGCTGCGGGCCGTGGCCGGGCTGCAGCCCCTGGACGGCGGACGGGTGTTCCTGGACGGCGTCGACCAGGCCCCGCTGCCCGTGCACCGGCGCGGGCTCGGCCTGATGTTCCAGGACCACCAGCTGTTCCCGCACCGGGACGTCGGCGCCAACGTCGCTTTCGGGCTGCGGATGCACGGCGTCCCCCGCACCGAGCGGGACCGCCGCACCGGCGAACTCCTGGATCTGGTCGGCCTGCCCGGAGCCGGCCGGCGGGCCGTCGCCGCTCTGTCGGGCGGCGAACAGCAGCGCGTCGCTCTCGCCCGGGCCCTGGCGCCACGTCCGAAGCTGCTGATGCTGGACGAGCCCCTGGGCCAGCTGGACCGGAGCCTGCGCGAACGGCTCGTCGTCGAACTGCGCACCCTCTTCGGCCGGCTGGGCACCACCGTGCTCGCCGTCACCCACGACCAGGGCGAGGCCTTCGCACTCGCCGACCGGGTCGTGGTCATGCGGGACGGCCGGATCGCCCAGGCGGGCACCCCGCTGGAGGTCTGGCAGCACCCCGCGTCGGCGTTCGTCGCCCGCTTCCTCGGCTTCGACAACCTGGTGGACGCCACGGTCACGGGGACGGCCGCCGACACCGCCTGGGGCAAGACACCGGTCCCCGAGGGGTCACCCCAGGGCGCGTGCGAACTGCTCGTGCGGCCGGGCGGCGTCCGGATCGGCGGCCCGCAGGACGGCCTGCGCTGCACGGTCGGCGTACGCACCTTCCGCGGCCACCACGTCACCGTCGTCCTGCGCCCCGACGACGGGCCGGCCCTGGAGGCGGAGTGCGCGCTGCGGGACACCCCGGAGGAGGGGGACGTCGTGGGCGTGACCTTCGACCCGGCGGAGACAGTGGTCCTTCCGTCGGCCTGAGTGCTCCGGAGGACGGCCCCGGCGGCCGGCCGGGGCAGCCCGTCAGCCCGTCAGCCGGGCGAGCGCGCCGGCCGCCTCCTCCACCGTGTCGACGAGCGCGATGCGGGACTCCATCGGCCGGCCCGCCGCGAGCGCGCTCAGCAGCGGCCAGGCGGGCAGCTTCTCCGTCCAGTGCGCGCGGTTCACCAGCACCATCGGCGTGGGAGCGGAACGCGACTCGTAGTAGTTCGGCGTCGCGTTGTCGAAGATCTCCTGCACGGTCCCGGCGGCGCCCGGCAGGAAGATCACACCGGCCGTCGACCGGGCCAGCAGCCCGTCCTCGCGCACGGCGTTCGCGAAGTACTTGGCGATGTGGTCCGCGAAGGCGTTCGGCGGCTCGTGGCCGTAGAACCACGTGGGGATCGCGACCGAGGAACCGCCGTCCGGCCAGCGCTCCCGCACGGAGAAGGCGGCGCTCACCCAGGCGGTGATGGACGGGCTGAACGACGGTTCGGCGGCGAGGAGTTCGCAGGCCTTGACCAGCATCGCGTCGGAGTGCGGAGCCGCGTAGGCGCCGAGGTTGGCCGCCTCCATGGCGCCCGGGCCGCCGCCCGTCGCCACGGTCAGGCCGCCGCGGGCCAGCTCTCTGCCGAGCAGGGCCGCGCCACGGTACTCCTCGGACCCCCGGGCCATGGCGTGGCCGCCCATCACGCCCACCACACGGGCCCCGGCGAGGTGCTCGTCCAGGGCGTCGGAGACCGCGTCGTCGTGGAGCGCCCGCAGCATCGAGGCGAAGACGTCGCCGTTCGCCCTGGTCAGCTGGAACCAGTCGTACGCCCGGGCGTCGGGCGTCGCCCCGTAACCACCCTCCGCCAGGCCCTCGTACAGGGCTTCGGGGGTGTAGAGCAGCCCGCGGTACGGGTCGAAGGGGAGACCGGGCACCGGCGGGAAGACGAAGGCCCCGTCCGCCCGTATCTTGGCCTCGGCGCGGGGCTCCATGCGGCAGCCGAGGAAGACGGCGCCCCGGGTGCCGGTCGTGAGCAGCGCGTCGCCCCGGTCCGTCAGGTCGACGGCCTGGACGCGGTGGCCGGCGAGCGTGCCGGCCGCGACCGCCTGGTCGAATGCGGTGAGCGTCTCGATCTCTGCGCCCGGCGCGTACGTGTACTCGTCCGTGTTCTCCACGCCGCCATGCTACGGACCGCCCCGGTGGCGGGTGTCACCCCGTCAGGGGAAGTGCTGCCAGCTCCGCGAACACCCAGGTCAGCGGGGCGAAAACGGCCAGCAGCACCAGGGCCCGCAGGATTGCGGCGGCGCGGAGGGCGGACGCCGGCGCGCCGAGCCGCAGCAGGGTCCTCGCCGTACGGGCACGGGCCTGCCTGGCCTCCAGAGCGGTGGTCAGCAGGGTGGCCGTGGTGCAGCCGAGGACGAGTACGGCGCCGAGCGCGGTGAGCGGGCCGAAGGGGCGGGGCCCGCCGGTGTGGAGCACGGAGGCCGCGACCACCCCGGACAGGACCGCGCAGACGATGCCCAGCGGGCGCCCGATCCGGGTGGCCTCGTCCATCAGGACCCTCCCCGCCAGCAGTCGTACGGCCCCCGGGCGCGCCGCCTGGAGCAGCCGTCCGCACAGATGGGTGAGACCGGGCCCCACCATGGCCAGACCGATCGCGGTGAGGATCCAGCCCGCGAGCACGGCGGCCGGGGCCGAGTCCAGCCGGCCCGGCAGCGGGAAGGGGTCCCCCGCCGAACCGCGGCTCGCGTACGCCTCGACCGCGAGCCCCGCCGCGGTGAGCGCGACGCCCCAGGGCAGCCCCGTCGGCGTCGGGGCGGGTGCGAGTTCCTCCTC
>NZ_DATMVN010000319.1:0-9353 GCF_035563135.1 Streptomyces sp. | reverse complement strand
CAGGAGACGAACTTCCATGCGTCGTCGGTCTTCCTGGACGCCTTCTGGATGCCCCAGGCCCAGGTGTAGAGCCACCCTGAGCTCTTGGTCCGCTCGACCGGCGCGGGCACGTAACCGATCTTCCCCTTCACCGGGGAGCCGGCCGCCTCCAGCGAGCCCGCCCCGGCTGTGGCGTCGTACCACATGGCGGTCTTGCCCTGTGTCATGTTGTTGAGGCACTCGGCGTATCCGGCCTGGGAGGCTCCGCGTTCCCCGTGCTCGCGCACGAGGTCGACGTAGAAGCGGGTGGCCTCCTTGAACTCCGGTGAGGTGAGCCGGGGTTTCCAGTCTTCGGTGAACCAGGTACCGCCCATGGTGTTGACGACGGTGGTGAGCGGGGCGATGAGCTCGCCCCAGCCGGGCAGTCCGCGCAGGCAGATGCCCTTCATACCGGGCTCGGCGCCGTCCGCCTCCGCCGCGAGTGCGGCCACCTGTTTCCAGGTGGGGCGCGCGGGCATCTTCAGTCCCTTCGCCTCGAAGACGTCCTTGCGGTACATGAGGAACGAGGACTCGCCGTAGAAGGGTTCGGCGTAGAGCCTGCCCTCGGCGGTGAGCGACTCCCTCAGGGGTTCGAGGATGTCGTCCTGGTCGAAGGCGGTGTCCTTCGCGGCGTACGGGTCGAGCGGGTGCAGCCAGTCGTTCTTCGCGAAGAAGGGCACCTCGAAGTTGCTGATGGTGCCGACGTCGTACTGGCCGGCCTGGTTGGAGAAGTCCTGGCTGATCTTGTCGCGGACGTCGTTCTCCGGGAGCACGGTGAAGTGGACCTTGATGCCGGTCTCCTCGGTGAAGTGCTCGGCGGTGAGCTTCTGCAGCTCGACCATCTGCGGGTTGTTCACCATGAGTACGTTCAGTGCGTCGCCTCCTCCGAACGAGGTGCCGCCCGCTCCGGCGCACCCGGTGGCGAGGAACGCCATCACTGCCGTGCCCGCGACCGCACGTACGCGGATCCCACGGCGTCGTTGCTGGTGGGGCATAAGTTCTCCTGATCGGTCGTAGCGGCTCATGGATCGGTGCCCCTGCCCTCCCGGCTCTCCCCGGCGGTTCCGGGCGTGACCGGGCCGCCCTCCGGCCGCCCGGCCCGGGCGGGGAGAGCGAGGGCGCGGGCCGGGTCAGACCCGGATGACGTTCGGGCCGAGCAGGGAGTAGCGCTGGGCCTCGGCCGAGGGCAGCCCGGTGTCGGTGACGACGGACTCGAAGTCGCCGACACCGGCGAAGCGGCAGAAGCTCACCGCTCCGAACTTCGAGTGGACTCCCGCGAAGACGCGGCGGCGGGCGCTGCGCATGGCCTGCGCCTTGACCTCACCGACCGCCGGGTCCGGGGTGGTCAGCCCGTACTGGCGGGAGATGCCGTTCGCACCGACGTACGCCAGGTCGATGACGAAGTCGGCGAGCATGCGGGTGGCCCAGTGGTCGACGGTCGCCATGGTGCTGCCGCGCAGGCGTCCGCCGAGCAGGAGCACGGAGGTCTTCTCCACGTCCGCCAGGACCGTGGCGACGGCCAGGGAAGCGGTGACCACGGTGAGCGGCCGGTCGCGGGGAAGGGCTTCCGCTATGAGCTGCGGGGTGAAACCCTCGTCGACGAAAACCGTCTCGGCGTCACCGAGCAGGTCGGCGGCCGCCGTCGCGATCCGTGATTTCTGCGGCACGTGGTGCGTGGTGCGCATCGCCAGCGTGGTCTCGAACCCGGCGCTCTCGACAGGGTAGGCGCCCCCGTGCGTGCGGCGCACGAGACCGTGTTCCTCGAGGGTGTGCAGATCACGCCTGATGGTCTCCTTGGCCACCTGGAACCGTTCGGCCAGCCGGTTCACATCGACCGAACCGTCCTGTCGGGCGGTCTCCAGAATTCCTCGTCGGCGTTCCTCGGTGCCCACGACACCATCCCTGCGCTAGTGCGAATCCGGTGTGGCCCCTACGTCCGTTCGGGCTCACGCATTGTTTGTACAAGCAGAAACGGCTCTTCGACCAGCTTATTCGCGCACCAGGCTGTGCCCGTTCGTGCCCGTTCCCCGACGGGTCCCCGCGCCGGTGACCTGCGCTGCGGTGGCAGCGGTCCGGCCGGACCGTGTCTGCTTCCCCCTCAGCCGTGCCCGTTCGGTGCCCGTCAGCGGTCACCCGGAGGACAGGGCCTCTAGCACAGCCGTCTTGAGAACACGACAGAAACCGCTGAAAAATGTCCGATTGTGCACCTCCGTGCCTGATTTCAGCCAACAATCCGTGCTTGCTCTGCCTTCGGACAACCTCCGGCCGCGACAGCCGCCTCTCACAGGAAAAGCGACTCCACCGCCCCACGGGGCACTCGGACATCGGAGAACGATGAGCACCAGAACCCCCCGCAGCCGTCTGTGGCGTCCGGCCGTGGCCGCCGCCGCGGCGATCACCGTGACCGCCGGCGTCGTCGCCGCAGCGCCTGACAGCAGGCAGGCGGAACCGGTCCCGCAGCTCGGCCTGGTCGCCGCGTCGAAGTCGGTGACGCTCGACTCGTGGAAGGAGGACCCGGGCGTCTACCTGGACCTGGGGACGTATCTCACCGCCGCGGGCGCCCCGCTCGAACTGCGGGTGACCCGGAAGAGCTACAAGGAGCCGGTCGTCGCCACCCAGATCATCCGGGAGGGGACGAAGACCCGGACCAGGGCCCTCCCCAAGGGCCTGGTGAAGGACTTCTCGGGGCTGCCGGACTTCGTCCGCATCACGCTCCGGGACGCCGTCGGCACCTCGGTGCTGAGCCGCACGGAGTCGTTCTGCCCGAACAACGCGTCGGGCAGGATCCAGCCCGACGCCCCGGCCACGTCGAAGTATCCCGAGAGCTGCCCCACGAACTCCTTCACGCTCGGCTCGGTGTGGGGCGTCGAGAACGGCTGGGCGTCCAACACGTACGCCGGCTACTACGCGACGCCGGTCGCTCTCGCGGCCGGCACCTACACCGCGGAAGTGTCCGTCACCCAGCGCTACCGCGACCTGTTCAAGATCGCCGACAAGCCTCAGACCGTCAAGGTGACGGTGCGCGAACGCAGCTGGGACGAGGAGAGCCCCGCAGCCGCTCCGGGCGCCCGCTCGGCACCGGGGCACGCGGCCCACACCGCCGGACACGCGGGTCACGCCGGACACACCGCTTCGCGCACGCCCGCCCCGGTGTCCGTGACCACCGGAGCCGGACCCTCGTACAACGTGGGCCACGGTCCCCACACACCCGCTCCCGCCGCCGTGCCCTGGGCCGCCAAGCGCGCGGGTCTCCGGTCGGCGCAGGGCGACGGGCCCGGAATCACGGACGGTTCCCGGCAGGCACCCGCCGCACGGCCGAACGCCCAGCGCCCGACGGGCAGGGCGACCGTGCCGGACGTCCCCAGGCCCGACCTGCGCTCCCTGCCCGCCTACGGCATCACCATCGGTCAGGGTGACACCGGCGCACCGGACAAGGACTATCTGGCCTTCAGTGCCAACGTGTGGAACGCGGGGCCCGCGCAGCTGGTGGTGGACGGCTTCCGCAAGCCGGGCAACGACCTGATGGACGCCTACCAGTACTTCTACGACGCCTCGGGCAAGCAGGTCGGCTACACCCCCACCGGCACCATGGAATGGGACCCCCGGCCGGGGCACGAGCACTGGCACTTCACCGACTTCGCGAGCTACCGGCTGCTGAAGGCCGACCGGAAGGAGACCGTGCGCAGCGGCAAGGAGGCCTTCTGCCTGGCCAACACCGACGCGGTCGACTACACGGTGAAGAACGCGAACTGGCACCCGGACAACACCGATCTGTCCACGGCGTGCGGTCAGGAGAACTCCATCTCCGTACGGGAGGTGCTCGACGTGGGTTCCGGTGACACGTACACCCAGGACCTTCCGGGCCAGTCCTTCGACATCACCGGCCTGGCGAACGGCACCTACTACATCCAGGTGCTGGCCAACCCGGAGAAGCGGCTCCAGGAGACCGACCTCGAGAACAACAGCGCCCTGCGGAAGGTGGTCCTCGGCGGCAAGCCCGGAGCCCGCACGGTGACCGTCCCCAAGCACGACCTGGTCGACGCACCCTGACCCGTGTCCTGCCGTCGTGGCCCCCGGGGAGGTGCCTGCTCCCCGGGGGCCGTCGCCGTCACCTCCACGGCCTCGGCAACTGCCTCTGACCGGCCAGTGGTTGTGACAGACTGCGCAGGTGGAGCGGTCCACCTCTTCTGCAACGGAGCTCGCCATGACGACTGGGACGTCCCAGCCCCCGATCGACACCAGCAGGCCGCACTCGGCACGCGTCTACGACTCCCTGCTCGGGGGCAAGGACAACTACCCGGTGGACCAGGCGGTGGCCGAGCACCTGCCGGCCGAGGCGAAGGCCGGGGCGTTCCAGAACCGCGCCTTCATGAACCGCGCGACGGCCTGGCTGGCCGGTGAGGGGGTCAGCCAGTTCCTGGACATCGGCACGGGGATCCCGACCGCGCCGAACCTGCACCAGATCGCCCAGGAGATCGATCCGCGCTGCCGGGTCGTCTACTGCGACAACGACCCGATCGTCCTGCGGCACGCCGAGGCCCTCCTGGTCAGCCGGCCGGAGGGGGCGACGGACTATGTGCACGCGGATGTGCTGGAGCCCGCCACGATCATCGAGGCGGCCCGCAAGGTCCTGGACTTCGACCGCCCCGTCGCCCTCTCGCTCCTGGGTCTCCTCCATTTCCTGCCCGACGACCTGAAGCCGGTGTCCGTCGTGCGCACCCTGACGGCCGCCCTGGCGCCGGGCAGCTATGTGGTGCTGTCCCAGGGCGCGTCGGACGTGAACCCCGAGCGCGGTGAGCAGGGGGCGGCCGAGTACGGCAAGGGCGGCATCCGGCTCGCGCTGCGCACCCGAGCCGAGTTCGCCCGCTTCTTCGAAGGCCTGGACATCGTCGAGCCGGGCCTGGTGACGGCTCCCGAGTGGTTCCGCGGCACGCCGGCCCCCGAGCAGGAGCTGAGCGGCGTCTACGTCGCGGTCGCCCGCATCCCGTAGCAACGGCCCGGAAGGGGGCGTCGTCATGACCGAGGACCACCGGCACCCGGCAGCCGAGGCGTTCGACGCCATCGGGGCCGGCTACGAGACGGCGTTCGCCGGCTCCGCCGCGCACCGCGACTCGCTGGAGCGGCTGCTGGAGGGACTGGCTCCGCACAGCAGGATTCTGGACGTCGGCAGCGGCACGGGCCGGCCGGCCGCCCGCACGCTGGCGGCCGCCGGGCACGAGGTGCTGGGTGTCGATGTCTCACCCGTCATGGTGGAACTGGCCTCCCAGCGCGTTCCCGAGGCGTCCTTCCGCTGCGCCGACATCCGTGAGTTCCCCCTGGAGGAGGAGAGCTTCGACGCGGTCTGCGTCTACTTCTCGCTGCTGCAGATGCCGCGCGACGAGCAGCGCGTCCTCGTGCACCGCCTCGCGGGGGCGCTCAGGCCCGGCGGCCTCCTGGTCCTGGCGACCGTGCCGCTGGACGTGGAGGGCGTGAGCGCCGTCTTCATGGGCCAGGAGGTGCGGGTGACCAGCTTCGGCCCGGAGGCGTTCAGGGCGCTCGTGTCCGGTGCCGGGCTCACCGTGGTCCACGAGGTCGGCACGGTGTTCACGCCGTCCTGTCCGGGGGCTGTGCCCGAACCCCATCTCTTCCTGCACTGCCGCCGGTGACCTGACGGTGTCCACTCACCCCGGCCCGTCCGCCTCCGGCTGGGGCAGCTGCTCCGTCCAGATGACCTTGCCGCCGTCGTCGGTGTAGCGGGTGCCCCAGCGTTCGGCCAGCTGGGCGACGAGGAACAGTCCCCTGCCCCCCTCGTCCATGCCGGCCGCCTGGCGCAGGTGGGGCGAGGTGCTGCTGCGGTCGGACACCTCGCAGATCAGGGTCCGGTCGCGGATCAGCCGTACGCGGATGGGTCCGGTGGCGTAGCGGATGGAGTTGGTGACCAGCTCGCTGAGGATCAGCTCGGTCGTGAACACCTCCTCCAGGAGATTCCACTCGGTGAGCTTGCGGGACACGTCCGAACGGATCCGGGCGACCGCCGAGGGGTCGGAGGGTACATCCCACTCGGCGACGTTCTCCGCGGCGAGACAGCGGGTGCGGCCGACGAGCAGCGCGACGTCGTCGCGGGCCCTGGCGGGCACCAGGACGCGGAGGACTGCTTCGCAGGTCTCCTCCGGTGTCCGCTCGGGATGCCCGGACAGCGTCTCGCGCAGCAGTTCCAGCCCCTCGTCGATGTCGCGGTGCCGTTCCTCGACGAGCCCGTCGGTGTAGAGCACCAGCCGGCTGTCCTGCGGAAGCTGTACGTCGAGGGTCTCGAAGGGCATACCGCCGAGTCCGAGGGGCGGGCCGCCCGGCACGTCCGCGAACACGGCGTGGCCGTCCGGGCTGACGATCACCGGCTGGAGGTGGCCGGCCCGCGCCATGGTGCAGCGCCCGGACGCCGGGTCGTAGATCGCGTAGAGGCAGGTGGCGCCGGTGACACCGCCGCCCTCCGCGCCCTCGGCCGTCTCGTCCAGGTCGATGCGGGTGACGAGCTCGTCCAGGTGCCAGAGCAGCTCGTCGGGCGGCAGGTCCAGGGTGGAGAAGTTGTGGACCGCCGTGCGCAGACGTCCCATGGTGGCGGCGGCGTGGAGCCCGTGCCCCACCACGTCACCCACCACGAGGGCGACCCGGGCTCCGGGCAGCGGGATGATGTCGAACCAGTCGCCGCCGACCCCGCCCAGCCCGCCGAGCCCGGCCTGCGCGGGAAGGTAGCGGTAGGCGGCGTCGATGGCGCTCTGGTCGGGGAGCCCCCGCGGCAGCAGGCTGCGCTGCAGGGTGACCGCCACGTTGTGCTCACGCGAGTAGCGGCGCGCGTTGTCGATGCTGACCGCGGCGCGGGCGACGAGTTCCTCCGCGACGGACAGGTCCTCCTCCTCGAACGGTTCGGGGCTCTGGGCGCGCCAGAACATGGCCACGCCGAGGATCACGCCCCTGGCCCGCATCGGGACGGCGATCAGCGAGTGGAATCCGCATTCCATGATGCGCTCGGCCCGTGCCGGGTCAGGCTGCTGCCAGCCGGACATCTGCGTCAGGTCGGTGTCGAGGACGGCTTCGCCCCTGAGCAGGCCGGCACCGATCTCCATGGTCGGCAGGAAGCGGACCACCGAGCCCAGGGGCTGGAGCCCCGTGTCGTCGCGGTGGCCGCTGAAGGCGGAGCGGCGCAGGCCGTCGGTGGTGGCGCGGGCGGCTGTGGGTTCCTCGCCGCGCAGCACGCCCTCGGCCAGGTCCACGGTGGCGTAGTCGGCGAACCTGGCCGTGGCGAAGTCCGCCAGTTCCTCACACGTCCGTACGACGTCCAGGGCGGTGCCGATCTCCGTGCCCGCGTCGTAGAGGAGCTTCAGCCTGCCGCGCGCCGTGGCGGCGCTGCCCGTGAGGGCCTGCAGCTCCGTGGTGTCCCGCAGGGTCGTCACGCTTCCGGGCGGTCCGCCGTGCCTGTCGGTGGCCCGCTGACTGACGGCCAGGAGGCGGCCGCCCACGGAATGCACCTCGTCGGTCGCGCTGCGCCCCGAGGCCAGCAGCGCGGTGGTGACCGGGCCGAGCCCGAGCTCCGTGACGGGCGTGCCCTCGATGTCCGGCGGGAGGCCCAGGAGCCTTCGCGCCTCGTCGTTGGCCAGCAGGAGCCGTCCGTCGCCGCCGAGGATGAGCACGCCCTCGCGCACGGCGTGCAGGACGGCGTCGTGGTGCTCGTACATCCGGGTCATCTCGGTCGGGCCGAGACCGTGGGTCTGGCGTTTCAGCCGTCCGGTGACGAGCGCCGTGCCTCCCGTCGTGAGCAGGAGTATTCCGGCGGCGGAGCCGAACAGGAGGGGGAACTGGTTCTCGACGACGCCGCTGACGTTCTTGATGGTGATCCCGGCGGACACCAGGCCCACGACCTCGCCGTCCGCGCCTTCCACGGGAACCACGGCCTGTACGAGCGGGCCGATGGTCCCGTCCACCTTCTCGGTGACGACCCGGCCGGCCAGGGCGGGTGCCACCTCGCCGACGAACTTCTTGCCGATCCGGTCGGGCAGCGGATGGGTGTAGCGGACCGATTCCAGGTTCATGACGACGACGAAGTCGACTCCGGAGCCCTTGCGCGCCGCCTCGGCCTTCGGCTGGAGCACGGAGGTGGGGTCGGGGCTCTCCAGGGCGGCTGCCGTGCCCGGGCCGTTCGCGAAGGCCTCGGCCACGGCGACGGAGCGGTTGCGGGCCTCGCGTTCGCTGTCGGCGCGGGACTGCAGCACGAGCGCGGTCACGGAGGCAGCGACGAGCAGCACCACGATCGCCACCTGCAGGAGAAAGACCTGACCAGCGAGGCTTCTCATCCGGAGAAACGAACGCGGGCGGCCGTAGCGTCCGGCCATATGACCCTTTCTACACGGCTTCCCGCTTCCTCGCCGCCCCGCCGTCCTCGTGGACCGGCCGGTTGCGGCTGCCGCTGCCGGCGCGGGGCACGGAGACCGCCCGGGGCCCGTACGGATGCCGCGCCGTCCGTACGGGCCTGGAATCCGGCGCCCTCTACTGGCCGGCGAGACCCGTGTGGGCGATGCCCCGCACGATCTGCCGCTGGAAGAACGCGAAGATGATCAGGAGCGGCATTCCCGCGATCACGAGGGAGGCCATGATCTGGGCGTACCGCACCCCGAAGGTCGACTGGACGTTGACGAGGCCGACGGGCAGGGTCATGCCACCGGGGTCGGTGGTCACGAGGAACGGCCACAGGAAGTTGTTCCAGGTGGAGATGAAGGTGAAGATCGCCACGGCCGCCAGTACCGGCCGGGACAGCGGTATGACGATCGTCCAGAACACCCGCCAGCGGCCGGCTCCGTCGACGAAGGCCGCCTCCTCGAGCTCCCTCGGTACGCCTTCGAAGAACTTGACCAGGATGAACACCATGGCGGGCACGGCCACCTGGGGCAGGATCACGCCCCAGTAGGTGTCGACGAGGCCGAGCTGGACCATCTCGCGGAACAGGGGGGCGATCAGCACCTGCGGGGGCACCATGATGCCGGCGAGCACCAGCCCGTAGAGCAGCCGCCGGCCGCGGAAGTCGGTGCGTGTGAAGCCGTACGCGGCCATCGCGCAGGTCACGACGGTCAGCAGGGTGGTCATGACGGAGATGTAGGCCGAGTTCATCAGCCAGATCATCAGGTCGCCCGACTCCCAGACCTTGCTGTACGCGTCGAAGGTGACGCGCGAGCCGATCCAGGAGAGCGGGGTCTTCGTGGTCTCGCCCTCCGGCTTCAGGGAGGTGGCGACGGCCCAGGCGAGCGGCAGGAGCCACGCGGCGGTGAGGAGCAGGGCGATGACGAGCAGGACGATCCTGCCGCGCGTCC
>NZ_DATMVN010000318.1:0-2827 GCF_035563135.1 Streptomyces sp. | reverse complement strand
CGGCGAGGGTCCGGGCGACCAGACGCGATCGATGCTGCTGGCGCTCCACGGCCAGGAGGCCGGCGCCCTGCTCGGCAGCGAGAGCCGAGAGCAGCGCGGCCTTGCCGCCCGGACCGGCGCAGCCGTCCAGCCACCGGGTGTCACCGCCCTCGACCGGAGCGTTCGCCAGTGCCGCGGCCACGAGCTGGCTGCCCTCGTCCTGCACACCGGCGCTGCCGTCCCGTACGGCGGCCAGGGCGCCCGGCTCGCCTCCCTCGGCCATCCGCACGGCGTACGGCGACCAGCGGCCGGGAAGGCCGCTCTCCTCGCCCAGGGCGTCCAGCAGCTCCTGCGGGGTCGAGCGGCCGGGACGGGCGACCAGCGTCACCTCGGGCCGCTCGTTGTCCGCCTCCAGCAGGTCCTCGATCCCGGCCCGGCCGCCGCCCAGGGCGTCCCAGAGGGCGGAGACGATCCAGCGGGGGTGCGAGTGGACGACGGAGAGGTTCTCCTCGGCGTCCTCCTCGTAGGCGGGCGCCACGCGCTCCACCCATCCGTCGAGATCGTGCGCGGAGACCTTGCGCAGCACGGCGTTGACGAACTTGGCACGGCCCTCGCCCAGCACCACCCGCGCCAGCTCCACACTGGCGGAGACCGCCGCGTGGGTCGGGATGCGGGTGCCGAGCAGCTGATGGACCCCCAGGTTGAGCACGTCGAGCACCGGGGGGTCGACCTCGCGCAGCGGCCGGTCGATGCAGGCGGCGACGATCGCGTCGTAGGTGCCCTGCCGGCGCAGGGTCCCGTAGACCAGCTCGGTCGCCAGGGCCGCGTCCCTGCCCTCGAAGTCGCCCTTCGCGCGTGCCTTCTTCAGCAGTGGGGGAAGGACGAGGTTGGCGTAGGCATCGCGCTCGTCGACCGCCCTGAGCACCTCGAAGGCGAGGAACCTGACCGGGTCCTTCCTGGGGCGCCGGTGCGGCTTGGCGGGACGGCGACGCTGCTGGTCGTTCACGTGAAAGGTGCTCCGCTGATGGTGAGGGGGCTAACCCGTCCAGCGTACGTCGCCCGCCTCCGCATGCCCGTTCCGAGGCCTCAGAGGCCCAGCAGCTCGCCGTGGGCGATCCGCACGCCGCGGGCCCAGTCGGCGGCCTTCATCGGCTTCTTGCCCTGCGGCTGGACCCAGAGGAGCTCCACGGCGTGGGAGCCGGTGCCCACATGGACGTTGTTCTTGCCCGCGGACAGCTCGCCCGGGGCCAGGTCCGTGCGGTCCGGGGCGGGCACGGCCTGGACCAGCTTGAGGCGTTCCCCGCGGAAGAGGGTCCAGGCCCCGGGCGCGGGGGTGCAGCCGCGCACCACGCGGTCGACCCGCAGCGCGGGCGCGGACCACCGCACCTGGGCGTCCTCGACGGTGATCTTGGGTGCGAGGGTGACGCCGTCCGCGGGCTGCGGGACGGCGTGCAGGGTGCCGTCCTCGATGCCGTCCATGGTCGCCGCGAGCAGCCCGGCACCCGCGAAGGCGAGCCGGGTGAGCAGATCCCCGCTGGTGTCGGTGGGCCGGACCTCCTCGGTCAGGACGCCGTACACCGGTCCCGAGTCCAGTCCCTCCTCGATCAGGAAGGTCGACGCGCCGGTGACCTCGTCCCCGGCCATCACCGCGTGCTGCACGGGCGCGGCCCCGCGCCAGGCGGGCAGGAGCGAGAAGTGCAGGTTGACCCAGCCCCTGGCGGGAACGTCCAGCGCGGTCCTGGGCAGCAGGGCGCCGTACGCGACCACGGGGCAGCAGTCCGGTGCGATCTCCCGCAGCCGCGCCAGGAAGTCCTCGTCGCGCGGCCTGGCGGGCTTGAGCACCTCGATGCCCGCCTCCTCGGCGCGTTCGGCCACGGGGCTGGCGACCAGCCGGCGCCCCCGCCCGGCCGGTGCGTCGGGACGGGTCACCACGGCGGCCACCTCGTGGCGGCCGGAGGCGATCAGGGCGTCCAGAGCGGGAACGGCGACCTCGGGGGTGCCTGCGAAGACGAGCTTCATGGGTGGCGGACTGCCTCTCGGGCCGGAACGTACGTGGCGAGCAGCACACCAGTCTAGGGGGTGCCCGCAGCGTCCCGCCCGGCCCGCCCGGGGCGGCCCCCAGGGGGCGTACGCACGACCGTGCGCCCCGCGCATATGCGCTTACGCCCCTGTTGCGTGACCACATGGCCGGGTGACGCGTTGGTCAAGTGAGATTGACCGAAGTGGGCCGCCGCCGCGCGGTCCGATCCCTTTCAACGCCGGTTCGAGAGGCTTGTTCATGGCCGACCACGCAACCCACGACGCCCAAGCGCGTGCCAGTCTGCATCTGTTGGTGCGGGACATCGAGCGGGTCCGGCGGCAGGTGGACGCACTGCGTACGCTCACTGCTCAGCTGGGCAACGTCTACCGTCCGCGCCGCTCCGGCCCGTCCGCGGGCTTCGTCGTCTACGGCAGGGCACCGGCCCCGACGGTCCGGCTCGCGCAGGAACTGCGGGACAGCGTCGAGACGCTGGTCACAGCGGCGGTGGACTTCGACCGTTCGCTGGGCTTCTCGTGGGACGCGGTGGGTTCCGCCCTCGGGGTCACCAAGCAGGCGGTGCACCGCCGTTACGGCGCACGGCGCACCACCCCGCAGCCGGGGACGGCTGAGGCCGTTCCCGAGAGCGCGAACCGTGCGGTGCCCGCGGCGCCGGGCTCCTCCCCCGCCCTGCTGCCGACCGTACCCGCGGCCCGCTCGATGCCGCCGCAGCCGTCGGACCGCCCCGGCGCCTTCCCCAGCCCGCACAACGGCTGAGGGCGACGGCTGAGGGCGACGGCTGCCGACAAGGCCGAGCGCAAGGGCTGGGTG
>NZ_DATMVN010000317.1:0-11659 GCF_035563135.1 Streptomyces sp. | reverse complement strand
GGGGCGGCGGCCGGTGTGGTTGCCCCCGGGCTGGAAGCGGCGGGCGCGGCCGGAGCGGGGCCAGCGGGCTGGCACATCGCCCCGGAGTGCAGGGGGCGGCCGTCCGTCGACTGGTAGGTCGTCTCGATGCCGCAGCGGATGCAGGGGCCGGGGTCTCCCTCGATGGCGCGCCCGTCCGGGCCGCGCAGCGTCTCCGGGGCCGCGACGAACGCGGGCGGGACGGGGGCAAGATCCGCAGTGGGTTCCGGGATGGCTGCGGGTGCGGGGGCGGCCGGGTAGATCTCCGCGAGGCCCTTGAGCAGGCGCAGGTATTCCAGCCGTCCGGGCGGGGTCGGCTCGCTGTGACCGTTCTCCCAGTTGGCGACCGTGGTGCGCCCGACACCGACGGCTGCGGCGACCTGGGCGCGGGACAGGTTCGCGGCCTCCCGCAGGCGCTGACGCTCCGCCGGAGGCGGGATCGAGGCGTTCAGCCGTGCTTCCTCAAGCAGCGCTTCGACGCTGTTCTCTTGGCTCATGCCGCGACCCTAGCGCATTTGGACGATTTCCGGCATCAGATTGGACGTTCAGTGAACAAGTTTTATGCAAGTACGCTACGGTCGTTATCAGCACAACGGAACGGCGATGCGGCAAGCAACGGCGTCCGGTGCTTCGGATGCCGTTGATCTCGGGGAGTGGTGGATATGCAGGGTGCGATCTCGCTTCGGCCGCATCAGGTCGAGGCCGTGGACTCGATCATCGAGGGCCTGGCCCTCCCCGTGGACGGCTCCGTGCCCACCCAGGGGCAGCGCGGGCAGGTCCACATGTCCACCGGCTCGGGCAAGACGATCACAGCGGCGGTGGCCGCGCTGCGGATGGTTCCTCACGGCATGGTCGGCGTGCTCGTCCCGACGCTGGACCTGCTGACCCAGACCGTCGAGGCGTGGCGGGCGGTCGGACATACCGCCCCGGCCGTCGCGGTGTGCAGCCTGGGCGCCGATCCGCTGCTGGACGCACTCGACGTACGGTGCACGACCAACCCCACCCAGCTCGCCCTGTGGACCGGGGCGCAGGACGGGCCGGTGCTGGTGTTCGCGACGTACGCGAGCCTGTCCCCGCAGGGCCTCCTCGACGACCAGGACGACGAGGAGGACAGTGCGGCGCCGGGCGTGCTGGAACGCGCGCTGCACGGCTCGTACGGGCAGCGGATGCGCCCCTTCGACCTGCTGGTTATCGACGAAGCCCACCGGACTTCCGGAGATGCCGCGAAGGCGTGGGCGTCCGTCCACGACCAGGCGCGCATCCCTGCGGAGCGGCGGCTGTACATGACGGCCACCCCCCGGTTGTGGGAGGCCTCGCCCAGCAGTGCCGGCGCGGACGGGACCGGCGGGCGCCTGGTGGCGTCGATGGACGACGTCGATCTGTACGGGCCGGTGCTGTTCGAGTTCGGGCTGATGGAGAGTGTCGAGCGCGGCGTCCTGGCGCGGTTCGAGATCGACGTCCTGGAGATCCGGGACCCGCAGGCACCCGGACCGGACGCCACCGTGGAGGAGCGGCGGGGCCGGCGTCTCGCCGCGCTGCAAGAAGCCCTGCTCAAGCACGCGGACGAGTCGGGCGTCAGGTCATACATGACGTTCCACTCCCGCACTCTGGACGCCCTCGCGTTCGCCCGCGCACTGCCGGAGACAGCGGCCGAGCTCCACGCGACAGACCCCGTCGCCTACCCGGGGCGGGTCGGTGCTGACTGGCTGTGCGGCGAGCACCCCGCCGCGCACCGCCGACAGGTCCTGTGCCGGTACGCGGACGGTCTGGACGCGGACGGGTGGGTGACGGACCTGTCGTTCCTGTCCAGCTGCCGGGTGCTCGGTGAGGGCGTCGACATCCGGGGCAAGCGCGGTGTCGGCGCGGTCGTTTTCGCCGACACCCGCAGCTCGCCCGTGGAGATCGTCCAGATCATCGGGCGGGGCCTGCGCCAGGACCCCGGCGAGGGCAAGGTCAGCCGGATCATCGTCCCCGTCTTCCTGGAGCCGGGCGAGGACCCCTCCGACATGATGGCGTCCCCCAGCTACCGCAGCCTGGTCACTGTCCTCCAGGGGCTCAGGGCACATGACGAGCGAGTCATCGAGCGCATGGCGCTGAGCACCACGACCGCCCGGGGCCGGGCCACGTCCGTGGTCGCACTCGATCCGGTCCGCGAGGAAGGCGCCGACGGCGACGACGTCCAGGAGGATGACGCCGACCACGACATCGAGACGGCGGCCGGCATCAAGGGTCCCACGGGCGAGGAGACGACAGAGGAAGCCGCAGAGGCCGCTACGGACGACGACGCGGCCGAGGAGGAACACGCGGGCGCCGGGGTGCCGTTGCTGCGGTTCTCCCTCCCTCGCGATCCCGGGGACGTTGCCCTGTTCCTGCGGACCCGGGTCCTGCATCCCGACTCCGAGGTCTGGCTCACCGGATACAACGCCCTGCGCCACTGGGTGAGCGAGCACGGCGACGCCCAGGTGCCGCTCGACGTGTCCGTGGAGCGGGGCGAGAACGGCATCACGTATGCGCTGGGCGCATGGGTCAGCGAGCAGCGCCGCGCCTTCCGGCTCGGCACGCTGAAAGCCTGGCGGGCCGATCTCCTGAACGAGCTGGGCATGGTGTGGGCGGTCGCGGACGCCGGATTCTGGAAGAACCTCACCGCGGCTCGCGCCTACCACGCCACGCACGGCAGCCTCGCCGCTCCGAAGGACGCCGTGGCCGAGGGGGTGGCGGTCGGTCAGTGGCTCGCCAATTTGCGCAAGGCCGGCGGGCTCGGCAAGGACGAGGAGAGGGCCGGGGAACGGCGGGCGGCGCTGGAAGCCATTGACCCGGAGTGGAACCCGGGGTGGTCGGTGGAGTGGCAGCGCCACTACGCCACCGCACGCGCCCTCCTGGCAGAGGAGGCCGGGCTGACCGAGGTCCTGCCGGGTGTCGTCGTCCACGGCTGCGACGTCGGCGCCTGGATCACCCGGCAGCGCGAGCACACCGTGTGGAAGGCGCTGCTGCCCGAGCAGCGGCAGCGGCTCGAAGCGCTGGGGCTGACACCGCTGCCCGCGCCGGCCGCCAAGAGGAAGAAGGCGGTGGCGGCCGGGGCGTTCGAGCGAGGTGTCCTCGCGCTGGAGCAGTACCGGGCCCGGACCGGAAGTGTGACCGTACCCCGAGCCCACATCGAAACAGTGGTCATCGACGGCGAAGAACACCCCGTGAAACTGGGGGTATTCCTCGCGAATTCCAAGACCCGCAGGGCCAAGCTCACCGCCGACAAGCTCGCCGCGCTCGCCGGCCTCGGGCTGGAATGGGCGGCCGCGGAAGGAGCGGCGTCATGACCACGCCCGAGGAAGAACGACGTGTGCAGGAAGCCGTGCGGCGGCACGCCCGCACCAGCGCCTTCGCGGAGGCGGAGAAGGTCATCTCGTTCGTGCTTTCCGACCCCGGGGTGCAGGAGGCGCGGGCACAGGTAGAGGCGGCGGAGACAGAGCTCGGCATGGAGCTGCGTGCCCGCCTCCAGCCGTTCCAGGACCGCTACGACCAGGCCGTGGCGGAAGGCGACGCGGCCCGGCTCACCGAGGTCTGCGCGGGCAAGCACGGCCGCTGGGGGCGGATCTGCGTCCTGCCCGACGGGCACGAGACCTCGATGAAGGAACCGCACTGGGGTCGCAACAGCGAGGGCCGGCCGATCGCGTGGGTGGGCAGCGCACCTGACGACTGGTGAGCAGCGGCGCGATCGCCTCACCGCCCAGCAGCACGAGCAGCTCGCCACACCCCACGATTGTGCGACATCCCGTGGGTTCCCGTGGTTCTTGCCGGAACCCTGAGCCCCTGGCCTGGGGCTTCTCTCTCGTTCACGTGATCGGCCGGTCAGTGACGTCACTTCAGGATTCCTGAAATTTCCTCGTCCCATCCGATCGGTCTGCAGGCTGGTCGAAGGCGGGGAGGCGCATGCTGTCGACGCCGGCGGTGGTGAGAGAACTCGGCGGAGTTCTGGAGCACCCACGGGATGTCGCACTGAGGCGCTTGAGTCTCCAGCCGCCGGAGGGTTCAGGATCTCACTCATGGACGACGAACGCCCCGAAGTGCTCACCATCGGCCGGCTCGCGCACCGCACCGGACTTCCGGTACGCACCCTGCGCTTCTGGTCGGACGAGGGGGCGGTGCCGCCTGTAGCCCGCTCCACGGGCGGCTACCGGTTGTACGACGCCGAGTCCGTGGCCCGCGTCGAGTTGGTCCGCACCCTGCGGGAGCTGGGCCTCGGGCTCGACGACGTGTGCCGTGTCCTGAGTGGCCGCACCACGGTCGCCGGGGTCGCCGACGCGCATGTGGCCGCGCTCGACGCGCAGATCCGCTCCCTCAAGGTGAGCCGGGCCGTCCTGTCCACCGTGGCGAAACGGGGTTCCACCGTTGAGGAGACAGCACTGATGAACCGGTTGGCGCGGCTTTCCGCCGCCGAGCGCAAGCAGATCATCGACGAGTTCAAGGAGGAGGTGTTCGGCGGCCTCGACGACCCGCGCCTGCGCGACCGCATGCGCGCCTTCAGCATCGAATTGCCCGAAGATCCCACACCTGAGCAGGTCGACGCCTGGATCGACCTGGCCGAATTGGTGCGGGACCCCAGATTCCGCGCCCGGTTGCGCACATGGATGGAACTCAACACGCCCGTACCGGGGCAGGGCCGTCCCCCCGGGGCGTCCATCTGGTGGGCCAGGCAGATCGTGCGGACCGTCGCGGAGGTCAGAAAAGGCGGGGTCGCTCCCGAGGCGCCGGCAGCGGCCGAGGTGCTGTCCGAGCTGTTCGGTGACGCCGATCGGGCCGCCGTGCTGCGCAGCCTGGAAGCCGGGATCGAGGCAGGAGCAGAGCACTACCGCAGGCTCATCGCCCGTGTGCGCGGGCAGAATGCGTCGCCCGACGCGACCGAGGAGCTGGAATGGCTGGCGCGGGCCCTGCGCGCCGCGGATCAGACCTGACCTGGTGCTCGACCTCGGCACGGGGCAGGCCGCGACCTCGCGGTGCCGCTCGACCGGGACGAGCTGATCGCCTACGGGCCGCGGCTGTCCGACAACGGCGCCACCCGGCTGGGGACGGCGGCGTTGGTCCGGAGGCCGGACCCGGACACGGCAACTGGCCATCCCGACCCCGGACCGGTACGCCGACCCTGGGTGCACAACTGGCAGTTCGGCAGGCGGTCGTGATGACCAAGGACATCCAGGCCGACGTCACCGCCGAGACCCTTCGGATCGCTCAGCATGCTCGCGTTTCACCCGAACCCACGGGTCCATCGGCCTGACGCACACCGATGGACCCGTGGGTTCACGCTGAAGGACGTCCGGTTTCCCTGAACCCACGGGGATCTCGGCCCTGGAGTCCTAGCTCAGGCACCAGCCGCAAACTAGCCCGGGGGTCACGCGCTCGCCGCCGCGGCAGCCTGCTCGTCGTGTTCGCGGAGCATCCGCATGACGGTGGCGGGTGAGGGGTGTTGGCCCTTCTTCTTGCCGGTGGTGATGACGAGCCGGTCGGCAATGTCGCGCAGACTCATTTTTCCTGGTCGCGGAGGTGGAGGGCCATGGACAGCATGTCGTTGTCGGTGACGCCTGCGCCGCCGATGGTCTTTCCGCGCTTGCGGGCGGATTCGTGACCCTCCAGGGTGCGGTCGCGGATGTACTCGCGTTCCATGCCGGACAGTGCGGCGAGCACGGTGAAGACGACGCCGGAGGGGTCGTGGGGGCCCTTGAGTTCGCCGGTGAGGAACTCCAGTCCGACGTCGGACGCCTTGAGGTCCTCGGTGAGCGTGGCGAGGTCGATGCCGCGGCCGAGGCGCTTGTGCTCGTGGACGACGAGGGTGACAGCCGCCCCGGAGGCGCGGATCTCGCGGGCGAGCGTGACGGCCTTGTCCAGCTCGGGGCGCCGGGTGGCGCGGGTGGAGATCTTTGTCGGAGAAGATGCGGGTCACCCCGGCCTCGGTGAGCGAGTCGAGCTGGGTGTCGAGGGACTGTCGGGCAGTGGAGGCGCGGGCGTAGCCGAGGCGGACGTGACCGGCCGGTTCGGCTCCGTCGTTCCGCGGCCGCGGCAGTCCCACGAAGGCCGAGCCGGGTTTGCGTACGGGTGGGGTGGGGACGTTGAGCGTCTTCGCGAGCTGGGGCACGAGCCGGAAGCGGGCGGTGTGGTACTGGATGGCGACCTTGCCCTTGCTGGTCCGGCAGGGCGGTCCGGCCGGGGCGGCGCAGGTGGACATCGGGCACGCGTGCGCTTCGACGAGCAGATGTGCCTCCGCCGTCGCCGTGGGTGCGCTCACGAGGTCCACCAGGGCAGGGTGCCGCGCTCACGGGCGTCGTCCTTGGCGACGCGGACCCGGGCCGCGGCCCACTGGTCGGCGGCCCGCTCGACATCGCCCAGATGCTCAGCTCGGGCGCCGGTTGCTGCGGGGCCGGGCTCGTTGAGGCCGCAGCTCCGGCAACAGACCCGGTCCGCGCGGGCCGGACAGACGGCCCGATGTCCGCAGCGGGAGCAGGTGTGTTCGGCATCGCGGTCCAGCACTTCGGTGCGGGTGATCTGGGAGTAGCTGCGGCAGGAGCCGCAGCTGACCTTCAGGGGCACGGTCCAGTCGACATGCTCGCGGTCCGCGCTGAGCGCGTAGTCGACGGAGTCCGGCTCACCGACGATCCCGCACGACGGGCAGGCGAAGTACGGGTGGCTTTCTTCCCGGGGCACGCTGCTCACCGGGCGTCGCTTTCGGGAGTGATGGTGAGTCGGCCGCCCGGCTGCGGGGCGAGGGTCCCGGTGATCGTGGTGGGTTGCGGTGTCAGGAGCTCGCAGGAGGCCACCGGGGAGTCGAGGGCTACGTTCGGGGTGCGATCCAGGCCGGTGTGGCTCGTGGTCACCGTGACCGTGGTGAAGACCTCGCCAGCGTCGATGCGGGCCTGGATCTTGGCCAGCTCTGCCTGCGGATCGTCCAGGACCAAGACCTTCCAGGTTTCTCCGTCCGTTCCGCGGATGCGCAAGTGCACGGAACCACGTGCGTTCATTGAAACTCCCTCATGGGCGACTTCGACGCACCGAGTGCTTCATAGGTGCGTTTCAACCCACTAGGGTCATGCAACAACCAATGAAACAAGAATGATCGAGGTCGCGGTGCGGGAGCTGGGGTGTTTCACAGGTGACCACTACCTATGAAACACCGCCTGGCGGCGCTCAGCGGGCCTCGATGCTGGTTTTGTACGTGGAAGCTGACACCACTTGTCGCTCAGAGCGGGGAACGCCCGGATTTCCCGGAGGGTAGTGTTGCTGAGTTCTGGCAACACCCGGGGCCTTGCGGTGGGAGCCTGGGGGTGCTCTGCGGGATGAGGGTGCGATGGCGCCACCGAAGTCCAAGGTCGATCTGTACGCGGCGATCCGCCGTGATGCCCGGGCGGGGATGTCCCACCGGGCTTTGATGTGCGAGCACGGTGTCGGATTCCGCACGGTCAAGGCGGCGTTGGAGTCGGTGTGGCCGGAGCCCCGGAAGAGACCGCGGCCCCGGGGAACACGGCTGGATGCGTACAAGCCGTTGATCGACCAGATGCTGCGGGTTGACCTGGACGCCCCGCGCAAGCAGCGGCACACCGTCAAGCGGATCTTCGACCGGCTGGTCGACGAGCACGCGGCGCAGGGGGTGACCTATCCGATGGTCCGGGCCTATGTCGCCGAGCGGCGCCAGCAGATCAAGGTCGAGGCGGGCCGCGGACCGGTGAACGCGTTCATTCCGCAGACCCACCGGCCCGGAGCGGAGGCGGAGGTCGACTTCGGGGACGTGAAGGTGCGCCTGGCCGGCGAGCTGGTCACCTGCTACCTGTTCGCGATGCGACTGTGCTACTCGGGCAAGGCGGTGCACCGCGTCTTCGCCTCTTGCGGCCAGGAGGCGTTCCTGGAGGGCCACGTCCACGCTCTCAGCGTGCTGGGCGGCGTTCCGACGGGCAAGGTCCGCTACGACAACCTCAAGGCCGCGGTCGCCCGGGTGCTGGGCTCGCGGGCGAGGGCGGAGAACGAGCGATGGACCGCGTTCCGCTCGCATTACGCCATCAAGGCCGCGTACTGCCTGCCCGGCATCGAGGGCGCCCACGAGAAAGGCGGGGTTGAGGGGCAGATCGGCTGGTTCCGCCGTAATCACCTGGTCCCGGTCCCGGAGGTCGCCTCCCTGGCCGAGCTGAACGTGATGATCGAGCAGTGGGACGCGGCCGACGAACGGCGCCGGATTGGCTCCCGGCCACGGGCGGTAAGTGAGTACTTTGCTGTCGAACGGTCGTTGCTGCACCCGTTGCCGGGCGAACCGTTCGAGACCGGGCGGCTGTTCAGTCTGCGGGTGGACCGCTTCAGCCAGGTCAGTGTCCGCACCAACCGCTACTCGGTGCCGGTGCGGCTGATCGGCCGGACGGTGCGGGTCATGCGGCACGCGTCCGAACTGGTGGTCTACGACGGGCAGAAGGAAGTCGCCCGGCATGAGCGCCTCATCGCCAAAGGCCAGGCCCGACTCGTGTTGGACCACTACCTGGAGGCCCTGGTCAAGAAGCCCGGCGCCTTTCCCGGCGCGACCGCCCTGGAACAGGCGAAGTCCGCGGGCAAGTTCACCCCGGTCCATGACGCCTGGTGGGCCGCGGCCTGCAAGGCCCACGGGGTCCGGGACGGCACCCGGGCTTTGATCGAGGTCCTGCTGCTGGGCCGCCACCTCACCCATGAGTACCTGGTCGCCGGACTCGCCGCCGCCCTGCGGGCAGGCGCTTTGACTGCGGATGCGGTCGCGCTGGAGGCGCGGAAGGCAGCCGAGGCCGACGACGTGGACGAGCCACCCGTCTCCGCCCGGCCGGACCGGGCGACGGTGACGTTTTTGACCCAGCGGCGGCTTGCCCACCTGCCGCCCGACACCCGGCCGCCGCCCTCGGTTGCGGCCTACGACCAGCTGCTGAAAGCCCGGCAGCCGGCCGACCGCCCCGCGATCCAGGGAGAGTGACGCCGTGACGTTCCAACGCCACCGCGGGCTGACCGAACAAGCCGCCGACGCCGCCGTCGACCAGGCATGCCGCATGCTGCGGCTGCCCACCATCCGCGCCCAGTTCCCCGACCTGGCCGAAGCCGCTGCCCGCGACCAGATGTCGTATCGCGGGTTCCTCGCAGAGCTGCTGATGGCCGAGTGCGACGACCGGGCCCGCCGGCGCTCGGAGCGGCGGATCAAGGCCGCCGCTTTCCCGAGGGAGAAGTCCCTGCGGGGCTTCGATTTCGAGGCCAACCCCCTCGTCGATCCGGCCGTCATCCACACGCTGGCCACCTGCGACTGGGTCAAGAAGGGCCTGCCGCTCTGCCTGATCGGCGACTCCGGCACCGGCAAGTCCCACCTGCTGATCGCCCTGGGTACCGAAGCCGCCATGGCCGGCTACCGGGTCCGCTACACGCTCGCCACCAAACTGGTCAACGAACTGGTCGAGGCCGCGGACGAGAAGGTGCTGACCAAGACCATCGCCCGCTACGGACGCGTCGACCTCCTCGCGATCGACGAGCTTGGCTACATGGAACTGGACCGCCGCGGCGCGGAGTTGCTGTTCCAGGTTCTGACCGAGCGGGAGGAGAAGAGCAGCGTCGCCATCGCCTCGAACGAGTCGTTCGGCGGGTGGACGAAGACTTTCACCGACCCGCGACTCTGCGCGGCCATCGTCGACCGCCTGACCTTCGGAGGGAACATCATCGAGACCGGCAGTGACTCCTACCGCCTCGCCAGCACCAGGGCCGCCCAAGCTCAGAACACTGCCGCAGGCTGACCAGCACCGGCCCCTCCCCGATGGATGTCGCGATCGCGACCACGGAGAGGCCAGGTTTCCCTCAGCGGTTTGCGACCACTTCCAAGGTGATCTTTAGACGGCGACCCGTCATGCCCTTGGCTTTTGTGATGCCGAAGGCGTATCTGTCTATCGTGGCGGTGGCGTCGGCTGTGATCCGCCTGTCTTCGCAGGCAACGGAATTGATCGTGACGAGAACCGGCTGCGATACTCCGCAGGCAGTCATCTCTCCTTGCAGTGAGGCATCCTCGGCGGATCTTCCCAGGCTCTGGCTCCGGAAGGCGATCTCGGGATGTCGTGCCACGTCCAGGTAGTCGGAGGACCTGACGTGATCGTCGCGCTGCTGATTGCCCGACTCGAAGCTGGCCGCGTTCATCGCGACTTCCACCGACGACTCTCCCGGCGACTCAGCAACGGTAATCCGGCCATGACTGATAGTGAACGTCCCACGGACCGGGAGCAGCCCGAACACGGCCCGCGTGTCGAAACGGACCGTCGATGCCACTGGATCGATCTCATAGGTGCCTGCTGCTGGTAAGGACTGCTCTGCCGTGCCTGGTATCGCCATGAGTGCGTAGCCTCTCCGCGTGCTGAAGATCCTCTTGGATGGATCAGCCTCTCGCACACTGCGGTGGCTGCACCAGTCCCCTTTCGATCACCGACAGTGCACCCCAACGTCGGCCCCCCGCCGGGAGTCGAGTGAGGGGGCACAGCGCATCGCACTCTCGAGGGGGTGGCAAAGCGAACAAGTACCCAGTGTTGTCACTTTTCATCGACATCTTCGGGCTGTCTGATCGCTAAGTGCTGCCCGAAACCATCGATAAACGTTGCTCGCTCTCGCTTACGAAACCACGATGCCCTCCAGCGCGGCCAGGCAGGACAGCATCGCCAACATGGTGGTGGTGGCCGTCATGTCGGAGACCACGACGCCGAACGCGCCCTTCTCCGCTGCCTCCCGGGTGCTGGCGGCGGCCTGCCGCATCACCTTCGCGCAGAAGTCCTGGGTGCCGACGGTGGCGCGCTCCAGGAACTCGGTCGGCTCGTCGGCAAGCCACGGCATCAGGGTCCGCAGGGTGGCCGGTGTGCACAGGCCCGCGCTGTGCGCGGTCACCCACTCGGACAGCGCGACCGCGCCCGTCTCGGGCGGACCCGCTGCCCGGCCCGCGCGCCGGGCAAGCTCCCACAGGGCATCGGCGTACCAGCCCAGCACCGATCCGGGTGCGACGTTCGGCCAGCCGGGCGGGTTAAGGGAGTGCACGGCGGCCCGCTCTCCATCCGTACGAGCAGCTCGTACGGCGGCGTCACAGGCACGCTGAAGGTCGGTGTCGGTCGTCATCACGTCTCCGTTCCCATGGCGGCGTCCGCCCCAGTGCGGGGGCGGGGCACGATCGCGGACGGCCCAGGTCGAGGCGCTTGTTCATATCCAGCGGAAGGTGCCGTACGGGTTGACGTTGGACCAGAACAGCGCGGTCAGGCCGCGCCGGTCCTCGTCCGAGAGCTTCTTGGCCCAGGCCGGTTCGGTCAGGATCTGCTGCACCAGCAGGGTGTTGACCTGGACGAGCGCGGACTGGAGGAGGTGCAGGGCGAGCATAGAGGTCTCGGCGTGCTCCTTAACGGCGTTGCCCGCCCCGGAGGGCCCCGGGGCGGGCAACGCCGTTGCAGGTGGAGCGCTCAGCGCTTGATGGTGACGCAGGGCCTCCGGTCGTGGCCCTTGAACTCCACGCAGAGCTGGGAACGGTGCGGGAAGTTCTGGTTGATCTTCCATGCCGCGTACTCGTGCCGGTAGCCGCGCGCCTCCTTGGAGGAGGTGTACTTCCACCCCCGCACCATCCGGACGTAGCTACCGCCCTTCCAGAGACTGA
>NZ_DATMVN010000316.1:0-8154 GCF_035563135.1 Streptomyces sp. | reverse complement strand
GGTGCGCAGCCTCGTACGCACCCAGGGGGCGCAGGCGGGGAGCTCGGCGGCACGCATGTCAGTTGTCCCCCTGGTGGCGCAGCGACACCGCAGGATCGGTGCGGCGCAGCGCGATCACGGCGACGATCAGCAGCGGCAGTGCGGCGACCGAGGCGAGCAGGACCGCGACCTGCCCGGCCGGAAGCAGCACCAGCACGTCCGGCACGGGCCTGGCGGCCTGCCCGGTCAGCACGACGAGCGGCACGACGGCCCGGGTGAGCACCACCCCGAGGGCGAGCCCGATCAGCAGGGCCAGGGTGATCAGTACGCCCTGTTCCGCGGCCATCATCCGGGCCAGCCGGCGACGGGGAGCGCCCAGGGCCCGCAGTACGGCGAACCCGGCGGCCCGTTCGCGCTGCGAGCCGACGAGCCCGACGGCGAATCCGACCGCTGCCAGGGCGGCTGCCACCACGGCGGCAGCCGACAGCGCGGACTGCGGCCCCGCCCCCAGCGGGTCGTCCGCCAGCTCCCGGGCCACCTCGTCACGCACCCGCACCTGCGCCGGATCGGTCCCGGGCAGGGCGCGCAGCCCGGCCGCCACCTCCGGGCCGTCACCGGGCGCGGCGCTCAGCCACCACTCGGTGGGTGCGAGGGTGGCCCCCGGCCGGTGGGCGAGCACCTGCGACACCGCCCTGAGATCCAGCAGCAGGCTGCCGCCCGGCAGCGTGGACGACTCCTCCGGGGTGCCCTCGGGCGTACCGGAGGCCGCCCCGGGACCGGTGGTCGGGAGCTGCCGCACCGACTTCACCAGAGTCACCCGGACCGTGCTGCCCGCCAGCGTGAGATCGATCTCCTGGCCCGGCTCCGCCCCCGCATACCTCAGATACGTGTCGGTGGCCACGGCCTTCAGCGCCGGGGCCGCCGGGCGGGCCGCGGTCACGCGGAGCGTGCTGACAGGGTCGCCGAGGAAGACGCCGCCGGCGCGGATGTGTCCGGTCCCGTACCGGAAGGCCGGAGAGGCACCCGCCCCCGTCACCGCCTCCGGTGTGCGGCCGGCCTGTTCCTCCCCGGCCCCCGCCATGGTCACCCCCGCCTGCCAGCGCACCCCCTTCGAGGCGTCGGCAGGCTGCTCACCGCCGCCTGCGGTGAGTGCCCTGAGCCCGGTCACGGCCACCAGACGTGTCTCGGCGCGGCCCTCGGGCACGTCGCTGTCGAGCTCGAAGCCCGTCACCGCCGGCCCGCCCGACGCCGACACGGGGACGGACACGGCGTGCGCGCGGCCGTCGACGGGGACGGTGCCCGCCCCGACCCGGTACCCGATGCCGTAACGGTCCTCCAGCAGCACACTGACCAGTGCGGTCGCACCGGACGGGGACTTCCCGCCGGGCGCCGAGGTGTCACGGACCCGCAGATCGAACAGCACCCGCTCACTGCCCTCGGGCAGCAGCACCCCGGTCCGCGCGGTCCTCGGCGGTGCGATCGCGTCGAACAGCTCCTGCGGCGGTGTACCGGACAGGTCCTCGCGCATCAGCATCCCTTCGTCCGCGTGCGCGGTGTCCAGGGCGAGCACCTCGGCCGTCCGCCCGCCGGAGAGACCGGCTGTCGTGCGGAACGCCGGAGCCGCCCCCCGCACACCCGGCAGGTCCGTGTAGGCGGTGGCCTTCGCCGGGTCGCCGGACAGCGTCCCGACCACGCGCACCGACGCGCCCGACCTGAAGTCGGCCTGGTCGCGCTGCGAACGGTCCCATGACGCACTCTGGCCGATGGCGAGCATGCCCATCGCGACCGACAGGACCAGCAGCAGCACCGGGCCCGCCCCCCGCAGCGGCCGCCGGCTGAACTGCCAGCCCGCCAGGGCGGCGGACAGACCGCGGCCGGCTGCCGCCCGTCGCTCGGCGAGCCGGGCGGCCGGGGGGAGCAGGCGCAGGATCAGGACGGTGCCCGCGAGCAGGGCCAGCGCGGGGGCGGCGACGAGCAGCGGATCGATGCCCAGCTCACCCTCCCGGTCGCCGCTGAGCGCACCGCTGCCGGATGTCCCGGTCTGCCGGTCCAGCTGCCAGTACGCCACCCCGGCGATCAGCAGCAGCCCGATGTCGGCGCCCGCCCGCACCGGAGCGGGCAGCGCGGCGGTCCGTGCGCCCCGGCGTCCCGCACCCGCTGCCAGGGCGGGCGCGACCACCGCGAGCGCGCACGCCAGTGCGACGGCGCCCGCCACCAGCCAGACCGTGCCGTCCACCGCACCGTCGAACCGCAGCCCGATCCGGCCGAGTTCGCTGCGGTCCGCGAGCAGCCTGGTCAGCGGCCCGGCCAGCAGCGGTGCGACGACGGCGGCGGGCACCGCGAGCAGCAGCGCCTCGATCGCGGCCAGCGAAGCGATCCGTCCTGCGGACCCGCCCCGGGCGCGCAGCAGTTCGTCCTCGCCGCCCCGCTCGCTGCTCAGCAGCCTGGCCACGAGCAGCAGAGCGTATCCGGCGAGCAGGACCAGCTGCACGGCGACGATCATGATCGTGGAGCGGGACACGAGCAGTGCCCGCTCGATCCGGCCGACGACGGCCGGCAGCGACGTCCGCACCGTGGCCCCGTCCCCGAACACCGCGGAGCCGGACAGCGCCTTCGGTCCGGCCGTCGACGCGCGGTGCAGCGCCCCGGTCCGGCCGGTCGTCACCGTACGGAAGTCGGCGGACGCCAGCCAGGACACCGGGCCGGCACTGATCCGGCCCGACCCCAGCACGGCGGGGTCGGCCAGCAGCGGGCCGTAGGTGGTGAAGACGACCTTGCGGGCGCCCCGCCCGCCGAGCGGGTCCAGCCGCCAGTACGGATCGTCCAGGTCGGACGCCTCGTAGAGGCCGGTGATCCGGACCGGCAGCGGCGCCTCGGTCATACGGTCGGTGAGGGTGATCCGGGAACCCGGCCCCAGCTTCAGCGCCTCGGCGGCGGCGCGCGGCAGCGCGACCTGCACGGGCTCCTTCGCGCCCCCCGCCCCGGCGTCCGGCATGCGTCCGGCGACCAGGCGCACCCGGCTGCGGTCCAGCGAGGCGAGATGCGTCAGATCGGGCTCACCGCGCTGCGCGGCGGGGGCCCGGACGGTGCGCGGCAGGGCATAGGAACCGGAGCTCTCCAGCTTCCCCACGGTCACGGGCAGCCCGTCGAAGGTGGCGCGGGCCGCCCGGCGCACCGTGGCGTCGGCCTCCTCGCGCTGCTCGCGGTCCACGTCGGCGGAGACGAAGAGGGAGGCCTGCCCGGCGGAGCGGTGGGTGAGCGTGTGCCGCAGGGCGGCGTCGCCCATGGAACCGGAGAACGCGGTGAGCGCGGCCAGCACACAGGTCGTGAGCAGCACGGTCAGGACGGCGGCGAAGAGCAGGAGCCGGTGCGCGCGCACCCGCAGAAGGACGAACCCCGTCACCCGATCCCCCGAACCCTCAGCAGCCGTACGCCCCCCGGCGTGTACCGGATGCTTTCAGAGTGCACGGGCTCCTGGTAACCGCCCGTGGGCCCACCTTGATGGGATCGTGACCGTTATGCGGCTGCGCGGCACCGGATTCCGCGCGGGGGATCAGCCCGCGGTGTTGATCATCGAGGCGGCGGCGTAGGTGAGGTAGTCCCACAACTGCCGCTCGTGCTCGGGAGGGAGTCCGAGCTCGTCGAGGGCCACCCGCATGTGGCGGAGCCAGGCGTCGTGCGCCGCCCGGTCCACCTGGAACGGTCCGTGCCGCATCCGCAGCCGGGGGTGCCCCCGCTGGTCGCTGTAGGTGCGCGGGCCGCCCCAGTACTGCATCAGGAACAGCGCGAACCGTTCCTCGGCCGGGCCCAGATCCGCCTCCGGGTACATCGGCCGCAGCAGCGGGTCGTCCGCGACGCCCTGGTAGAAGCGGTGGACCAGGCGCCGGAACGTCTCCTCGCCGCCGACCTGCTCGTAGAAGGACTGCTCCTGAAGCGTGTCGCGCGGAATCTCTGTCACCCGTCCATCGTCGCAGACGCACCGGCCGAGGACCGGGGTCCTAGGACCCCGGTCCGGACCGGCGGGCGCCGTGACCCGCCGGATCAGTCGCGGCGGACCGTGATCGTCGTCCAGGCCCCGACGTGCACCCGGTCGCCGTCCTGGAGCGGGACGGGGACGTAGGGCTGGATCGGGTCCTCGGCACCGTTGAGCGTGGTGCCGTTGGTGGAGTTCTGGTCGACGACGGCCCAGCCGCCGTCCGGCTGCTGCACCAGCACGGCGTGCTGGTGCGAGACGCCCGGGTCCTCCGGCGGCACGGAGAGATCGATGTCGGGGGACTCGCCGGTGCTGTGCCGGCGGCGGCCGACGGTGATCTGCCCGCCGGTGAGCGGAAGACGCTGTTCCGGGGAGTACGCGGGCAGGTTGAGCCCGGTCGCCTCAGGACCGCTGCGTTGCATCATCGCCAGGAAGTAGTCGCGGTCCGGGGCGATGACGGCCGTCCAGCTGCCCGGCCCCTGGTCCCGTCCGCCCTGGGCAGGGCCCTGGCCGGGGAACTGCTGCTGCGGGGGCAGAGACGCCTGAGGTGTCTGAGGTGCCTGCGGGCCCTGCTGGAAGACCTGCGGAGGCTGCTGCTGCGAGGGCGGCGGCAGCATCCAGTCGTCACCCCCACCGGTCTGCGGCGCCTGCGGCCGCTGAGGCGCGGGAGGCGCGGACTGCTGCTGGAACGACGGCGGGGGAGGCGGTCCCTGCCGCTGCGGCTCGAACGGCGACGGCGGGGCGCCCTGCGGCCCGGGACCCTGCGGCCCGGGACCCTGCGGTCCCTGTCCCTGGGATCCGGGGCCCTGCGGGCCGGGACCCTCCGGTCCCTGCCCCTGCGGACCTTGCCCCTGCGGACCTTGCCCCTGCGGACCTTGTCCCTGCGGGCCGGGGCCCGGCCGGCCCGGTGGATCGAACGGCGGCGGGGGGCCCTGCCGGTCCGGCCGGCCAGGAGGCTGCCCCTGCTGCCCCTGGGCCTCGAACGGGGACGGCGACTGCTGGAAGGAAGGCGGAGGCGGCGGCCCCTGCTGGAAGGAAGGCGGCGGCGGACCCGGACGGCTGCCTTCCTCCGGCGAGAGCGGCTCGGCCGGCCGGTTCATCTGCGAAGGCCGGGAGCCCTGGTATTCGAACGGGTCCCGCTGCTGCTGCGGCGGCGGGCCCTGCTGTGCCTGGAATCCGGGCGGCAGATTCAGTCCGGGCCCCGGGCCGCCGACGCCGCCCCGCGGGGCCAGCGGGGTGTACGAGGTCGCCGTGTTCGTGAGGAAGTTCCAGCGGCACTCCTCGCAGTACGGCGTCATCGCCTCACGCGGGGTGCGGCACTGCGGGCAGAGCTCGGCCTGGGCGGCCGGCTGTCCGGCGCCGGGCACCTGCGGGTAGCCGTAACCGGGTGCGGGAGGCGGCGGGACCGCGCCCGTAGGCGCGTCCGTCCCGGCCATGCGGTGTCCACAGACCTCGCACCAGTCCTCGGAACCCGACTGGTGTCCGTTCGGGCAGGTCGGCATGTCGGCGCTTCCCCCTCTCCTCGTCCGGCCCAAAGGCCGCCATGCTTGTCGGTGCACCGTCCGGTCGGCCGGGCCGGCTCTCCGTACGGCTCTGTCGTTGCTGTTCGTACGGCTGTCGCGCGTGTCACTGTTTCTTGACGCGAACCGTCTTGGTCGAGCGCGTTTCGAGTGTCATCTCGTCCGCTTCCGCGACCCTCGCTTTCAGTCGCACAGTACCGGTCGCCGCGTCGACGACGTCGACCACCTTCGAAAGCAGTTTCGCAGTATCCGCGTTCCCGGACGCCGACGCGAGCTGCACCGCACGGCCCAGTTTCGCCGTCGCGCCGTCGAAGTCTCCCGATTTACGCGCATCCAGTCCCTGCTGGATGACGTGTGCCAGTTCCGCCTGCCCTGTGTAGTGCGCCACCTGGGGGTTGATCGAGGTGGACGCGGCCGTGTCGTCCGTCCACACGGCGCGTACGAGGCCCTGGGAGAGGGTCTGCGGGGCGCCGCCGGAGGGGCCCGGCAGGATCAGCGAGACCCTGGCCGCCAGCATCTCCTGGCCGATCCCGGCCTCCGGGACCCTGACGCACACGTGGTAGTCCCGGGACTCGTCGCCCCAGGAGCCGGTCGGGTAGTCGCCGGCCCGCGGCCCGGCCCCGGTGCGGCGGCCGGTCAGGTCGGCCATCGTGGGCGCCACCTGCTTGACGAACACGACCTCGGCACCGACGGGCGTCCAGAGCCGCAGCGCCACGTCCGCGACCTCCTTGCCCATCGCGTTCTCCATCATCTGTGTGAAGTCCGCGGCGAGACCTGCCGGATCGGCGACGATGTCGGCCGTGCCGAGCAGGGCGGAGGCGATCCCTGTGACCTCTTTCACCTCCCAGTCGGTGCCGACACCCCGCGCGTCACAGGTGAACCGGCCCGCACAGGAGTCCAGGGCCGCCCGGAGATCCTCAGGGGACTCGTGCTCGTTGCGCCCGTCGGTGAGGAGGATGCCGTGCCGGATGTCCACCTCGGCGGCTCCGAGCAGCCGGCCGGCCAGCCGCAGCCAGGTCCCGACAGCCGTACCCCCGCCCGCGCTCAGCCGGCGCAGGGCCTCCTTCGCCTGGGCCTTGGTCCGTGGGCCGGCCGTCGCCAGCTGCCCGTCGCCCGGATAGACGTCGCCGGCCACGTGCGTCCCCGCCACCACCGCGAACCGCGTGCCCTCGCGCAGGGCGTCGATGGCCGCCGCCGTGGCGTCGCGGGCGTTGCGCATCTTCGTCGGGGGGTGGTCCATCGAGCCGGAGCAGTCGACCATGAGGACCACGGCGGCATCCGGACCCTGCCCCGCCGTGCGCCCGGACACCGGGGCGCCGCCGGTCGTCCCCCCGCCCGTGGACGTGACGGTGACGATCGCGTTGACGTCGCGGCCGCCCGCGGGCAGGAATTCGTTCTGGTACACCTCGACGGAGAACTGCGGCACGTTCGACTTGGAGAAGTTGGCCATCTGATCGGCTCCTTGAAGCTCCACGTATGTCAGACGAAGACGGAGGTGACGAAGGCAGGTCCGCGGACGGGGTCCAGGGCGCGGGCCGCGGGACGCGGACGCGCGGTGCGGGAGGGGCGCGGGGGACAGGGCGGAACGCCGGCCGGACCGCCGGGCGGACCGGCCGTGGCTCAGGCCGATCCTGCCCCTCGTGCCGTCACGGTGAACGGCAGCAGCGCCACTGTTACGTTGTCGTGGCCCCCGCCGTCGAGCGCGTGACCGACCAGCACCCGGGCTCCGTGCAACGGACGTTCGCAGGCCTCGGCAGGCACGGCCGCAGCCATCTCCTCCGCGGCCTCCGCGTAGTTCCACAGGCCGTCGGTGCACACCACCACCAGGCCGGACCTGTCCGGCTTGAAGACCGCGGTGTGCGGCTCCAGTTCGTAGGCGTCGGCGCCGAGCCAGCCCGTGATGGCGTGGGCGCGCTCGTCGGCGTACGCCTCCGCCTCGTTCATCAGGCCGGCCGCCACCATCTGCGCGGCCCAGGAGTCGTCCTCCGTGAGCCGGACCGGCGGGGCGGCGCGGTCCTCGGGGACCCAGTAGACACGGCTGTCGCCGACCCAGCCGACGACCAGCAGACCGCCCGCCGTGATCGCGCCGACCAGGGTGCAGGCCGGTGCGTTCCGGTGGCGGTGCTGATCGTGCTCCAACGCCTGCCCGGGGTCCTGGGCCAGCGCGTCGACGGCCTCGGACGCGGCCAGGATCGCCTCGTGCATGGCCTGCTGCGGATGTGTGCCTCGGGGCAGCGACTCCAGAAGCGACTCGTTGGCGGCGCTCGCCGCCGCGGCCGACGCCTCGTCGGGGCGGCTCGCCGACGAGACGCCGTCGCACACGATCGCGACGACGGCCGGTGAACCGTCCGGCAGGGCGGTGCAGGACACCGCGAACGAGTCCTCGTTGCGGTGGTGGCGCAGGCCCCGGTCGCTGACCGCCGCCACCGCGCCGAGCTCCTGCTCCATGTGGTCCCGCTCACGGGGCTGGGCATGGCCGCAGTTCTCGCAGTAACCGTCGGTGTCCACATGGCCCGAGCGGCAGGCCACACAGACCTTCGCGCCGGCCGCCGGGGCCCCGGCGGTGGAGTGCTCCGCCGTACGGGGATCGGGCGCGGCCAGCTCGAAGTCGCCGGAGGTGTCGCCCGGGCCACCCGGCGCGGCGCCCTCCGGGGCGTCCGGCCCGTCGAAGCGGACCGCCGC
>NZ_DATMVN010000315.1:0-3641 GCF_035563135.1 Streptomyces sp. | reverse complement strand
GGAAGTGGTAGGCGACGTACGCGATCTCCTCCCACAGCCGGGGGAGGGCGTACGTCACGATTCCCCCAGGCGCCCACCCGAGAGGTCGACCTCGAAGCCGCCCTCGCAGTGCGGGCAGGTGACGGCCGCCCGTGTGTGTCCCTCGCTGTTGACACGCCGGTAGAAGTCCTGCAGGAAGGCGACATCGGTCGCGTACATCCGCTCCACGACACCGACGTGCACATCGGTGACCGTCCCGATCCGGGTGATCACCTGGCTGAGCAGCACCACGCTCAGATAGGCCGGGTTCTCCTTGACCCGCAGGTCGATCTGCGGCCGCAGCTCGTCGCGGGCCGTCGCCAGGCGCATGGCGCCGTGGCGGTGCACGGTGCCGGCCTCGTCGACGTAGCCGCGCGGCAGCTCGAACTCGAACTCCGTGCGCAGGCCGTGGTCCTGGCGGGCTGCGGGCGGGGCGGCGGGGGGAGTGCGGCCCGCCTCCCCCGTGTCCGCCGCGGGTGCGGTGGCCTGGAGGATCTCCTCCAGGTTGCCGGCTGTGACCGTACGGCGCCTCATTCGACGATGATCTCCTCGAACACGATGGTCACGGACTCGGTGGCCGCGGCGGATTCGCCCGCCTTGAGCGAGGGGCCCTCCCACTTCGAGGCCCAGCCCTGCATCAGCTGGATGCGGCGGACCGTCGCCCCGGTGGAGTCCTTGATCTCGATGGTGAGGTTCTGCCGCGCGGTGTCCACGGCCCCGTTGTTGAGGGTTTCCTTGATCCACGTGGTGAACTCGCTGCTCTGGTCGAGTCCCCGGGTGATCGTGATCTCACCGGCCTGACGGGCGCCCGGCTGCTTGCGGATGATCTGCTTGCCCTCCGCGCTGACCTGCCGGACCTCGACGACCTCCTCCTCGACGGTCAGCCCGCTGATCTCCTGGATCGATTCGACCAGGTAGCCGCCGAGCTGCACACCGAAGATGTGGGTGGAAAGAGCATCGCCCTCTGCCATGACTGTCAGTCACCTTTCCTGTATTCGCGTGGCCCGGAGGTGTCCGGGCCGGGTGGCGGAGCCGTGGCTCACTCGTCGACGAGGCTGGTGCTGTCGGAGAACTGGGCCAGCCGGAACACCACGAACTCCGCCGGCTTGACGGGCGACACACCGATCTCGCAGACCACACGGCCCTGGTCGATGGACTCCTGCGGGTTGTTGTCGCGGTCGCACTTCACGTAGAAGGCTTCCGCGGCCGTCCGCCCGAACAGCGCGCCGCGTCGCCACTCCTCGGTGAGGAACGCGCTGACGTTGCGGCGGATGCTCGACCACAGGCGGTCGTCGTTCGGCTCGAACACCACCCACTGCGTGCCCAGGAGGATGGATTCCTCCAGGTAGTTGAAGAGGCGGCGCACATTCAGATAGCGCCACGCCGGGTCGGAGGAGAGGGTGCGGGCGCCCCAGATCCGGATGCCCCGGCCGGGGAAGGCCCGTACGCAGTTCACGCCGATCGGGTTCAGCAGGTCCTGCTCGCCCTTGCTCAGCCGCAGGGCCAGATCGACGGCGCCGCGGATGACCTCGTTGGCGGGAGCCTTGTGCACGCCGCGTTCGGCGTCGCTCCGGGCCCACACACCGGCGATGTGGCCACTGGGCGGGACGGTGGAGTTGCGCCCGGTGGCCGGGTCGAAGACGCGCACCCACGGGTAGTAGAGGGTCGCGTAGCGGGAGTCGTAACCGGCTTCTTCGTTGCGCCAGTTGCGGACCTGCTGCGCGGACAGGCCGGGCGGGGTGTCCAGGACCGCCACCCGGTCGCCCATCTGCTCGCAGTGCGAGATGACGGCGAGCTGCACCGTGCGCAGCCCCTCGTCGTCGATGTCACCGCGCTCGTAGGAGCTCATCAGGTCCGGTACGGCGACCATCGTGATCTCGTCGATGGTCTCCAGGCCGCCGAACCCGGTGCGGGCGCCCGCGTCACCGACGTACTCCGACGGGTCGAGCCGGGCCGGTGCGCCGGACGGGGCGGGGACGGGCGAGGCCGGCGCGTCGGGAACCGCCACCGTCTGCGCCGCGGGCCTGCTCTGGGTCACGCCGCGCTGCTCCGTGACCTCGATCAGCTTCGAGGCGCGGGCCTGCTGGGGGAGGTAGCCCTTGATGTTCTTGCGGGTGGAGGCGTCGTACGTCTCGGCCACCTGGTCGCCCTGACGGACCAGGACCCTGAAGCGGTCCTCGGGCGGGTTCTCCCCCTCGGGCGCGGCGATCTCCACGGACACGCCGCTCACACCGGGCCGGGCGGCGATGAGGAAACCGCCCAGTTCCACCGGCGGCGGCGCATCGCTCCGCGCGGCGGAACCGTTCACGGCGGGGGCGGACGTGTCGTCGGAGGACCCGCCGACCCGGACGATGTACGCGGAGCCGCCGCCGTTGGCGAAGTACCCGTAGACGGCGTGCGGCAGATAGGTGCCCTCGCTGAAGCCGCCGAACTGCAGGGTGTACTGGTCCCAGCTGGTGACCAGCGTCGGTGCGTGGAAGGGACCGCTCTCGGCGAAGCCGACGAACGCGGCGACGGCGGTGCCGACCCCCTCGATGGGGCGAGCACCGGACTGCACCTCCTCCATGTACACGCCTGGGGTGAGGTACGTCGGCATGCTCGCTCCTTCGCTTTCCTGCGGTCGGGGTCCCGCTCAGCCTTTCCGCCGGCCCGCCGCGACGGCAGAGGACTTCGGGCCCTGCCGAGGGCAATCGCCCTGCCCGTCCGGACGCGGCTCCGGGGCCCTGCGTGCAGCTCAGACGCCGGTGACCTGCGTCAGGTAGGGGCCGAACTCGGCATCGAGCACCAGCCGGCCCAGCTTGCGGTACTCCTGGGCGACCGCCGACATCACCTGGCGCATCGTCAGGGGGGCGCCGGACTCGGCCGACAGGTAGGCGGCCGTCACCGCGCACGCCCGGATCGAACCGCCGGCCAGTTCGAAACGGTCCGCGCAGAAGCCGAGATCGAGATCACCGGCGCGCGGCAGGCGCTCGCCCAGGCACCGTTCCCACAGGGCCAGCCGTTGGGCCGCGTCGGGCATCGGGAAGTCCGCCACGACGTCCAGACGCCGGGTGAACGCCTCATCCAGGTTGGCCCGCAGATTGGTGGTCAGGACGGCGATCCCGTCGAACGACTCCATACGCTGCAACAGGTACGCCGACTCGATGTTGGCGTGCCGGTCACGCGCGTCCTTCACGTCCGAGCGCTTGCCGAAGATCGCGTCGGCCTCGTCGAACAGCAGTACGCCGTTGACGGCCGACGCCTCGGTGAAGATCCGCTCCAGATTCTTCTCGGTCTCCCCGATGTACTTGTCGACGACCGTGGACAGGTCCACCACGTACAGGTCCATGCCGAGATCGGCGGCCACGACTTCGGCCGACATCGTCTTGCCGGTGCCCGACTCGCCTGCCAGCAGGGCGATCACGCCACGGCCCCGGCCACCGCCCGGCCGCATCCCCCACCCGCCGAGGACCTGGTCGCGATGACGGGCGCGCACGGCGAGTTCACGCAGCCCGCGGTGCGTCTGAGGCGGCAGCACGAGGTCGTCCCAGCCCACCGCGGGCTGCACCCGCCGGGCCAGCCGGGCCAGCCCCGCCCCGTTCTGCGCCCGCACGGCGGCACGCAGGTCCTCGGGACCCACCGGA
>NZ_DATMVN010000314.1:0-3630 GCF_035563135.1 Streptomyces sp. | reverse complement strand
GTGGCTGGGCCGCGGCTACCAGGTCACCAGCCAGGTGAACGTGGTCAACCCCGGCGGGCAGGCGCAGGTGGCCCACCGCGACTACCACCTGGGCTTCATGTCCGAGGAGCAGGCCCTGGCCTACCCGGCCCACGTGCACCGGCTCTCCCCCGTCATGACCCTGCAGGGGGCGGTCGCGCACTGCGACATGCCGGTGCAGACCGGTCCGACCATGTACCTGCCGCACTCGCAGAAGTACGCCCCCGGGTACGTCGCCTTCCACCAGCCGGAGTTCACCGCCTACTTCGACGAGCACTTCGTCCAGCTGCCGTTGCAGAAGGGCGACGCCGCCTTCTTCAACCCGGCGCTGTTCCACGGCGCGGGCACCAACCGGTCGGCCGACGTGCGCCGCATGGCCAACTTGCTGCAGGTCTCCTCGGCGTTCGGCCGGGCGATGGAGACGGTCGACCGGACGGCGATGTGCCGGGCGCTCCACCCGGTCCTGCTCGCGCACAAGGCCGCCGGCGCGGACGAGCGCACGCTGCGCAACGTCGTCGCCGCCTCGGCCGAGGGCTACGCCTTCCCGACCAACCTCGACCGCGACCAGCCGATCGGCGGCCTGGCCCCCGAGACCCAGGCCGAGCTGGTCTGGCGGGCGCTGCAGCAGGACTGGTCGCCCGAGGCGCTGGACACGGAGCTGACCGCCCAGGCCGAGCGGCACACCAGCGGCCACTGATGCGACCTGGAGCAGCCGGCACCGCCCCGGGTGCTGCGGGCGGCTCCCCCGGCACGGCGATCATGGAGCGGCGGTGGCGACACGCGGCCGACGCCGGCGTGTCGCCACGCCGGCCTCGTGATCGTCACGGCCGGGCGCAGCGGGACACCGGGACACGGCTCCGCCGGGCCGGGTCCCCAGGGGCCCGGCCCGGCGGAGCGGTGGTCAGCGCTTCAGCTCGTGGGAGAGCTCGGCGAGCTCCTGGCCGCCGGCCATCTCGGTGGTGAGCTCCTCCAGCGAGACCTCCGAGCGCTTCTTGTCCAGCACCCGGCGGCCGAGCTTGAGGATGATGAAGTGGTCGCCCACCAGGTAGGCGTGGTGCGGGTTGTGGGTGATGAAGACGACCCCGAGGCCCGCGTCGCGGGCCGCGGCGGTGTACTTCAGCACCACGCCGGACTGCTTCACACCCAGCGCCGCCGTCGGCTCGTCGAGGATCAGCACCCGCGCGCCGAAGTAGACCGCCCGGGCGATCGCGACGCACTGCCGCTGACCACCGGAGAGCGTGCCGATCGGCTGGTTGATGTCCTTGACGACGATGCCCATCTTCTGCAGCTCGGCGTCCGCGATCTCGCGCATGGCCTTGATGTCCAGCGGCGCGAGCGGGAACTTCCCCTTGCGGATCTCCGAGCCGAGGAAGAAGTTGCGCCAGACCTCCATGAGGCCGACGACCGCGAGGTCCTGGTAGACGGTCGCGATGCCGGTGTCGAGGGACTCCCGCGGGGAGGAGAAGTGCCGCTCCTGCCCGTCGACCTTCAGGGTCCCCTCGGTGTGCGGGTGCAACCCTGAGATGATCTTGATGAGGGTGGACTTGCCGGCGCCGTTGTCCCCCAGCACGCACGCCACCTCACCGGCGTTGACCGTCAGGTTGACGCCCTCCAGCGCGCGGATGGCGCCGTAGCTCTTGCCCACGCCCTCCATCTCCACCAGGGGGGTGCCGACCTCCAGGTCACCGGCTGCGCGCTCTGCGATGGTGTCGGTCACGTCATCTCCTCTGGGCCGCGTAGTTCTTGACGTACAGGTTGACCAGGACGGCGAGCAGGAGCATCACGCCGAGGAAGGTCCGGAACCAGTTCGGGTCCCAGCCGGCGAACACGATGCCCTGGGTGGTCATGCCGAAGATGAAGGCGCCCAGCGCCGAGCCGACGGCAGAGCCGTAGCCGCCGGTCAGCAGGGCCCCGCCCACGACCGCGGCGATGATGTAGATGAACTCGTTGCCGACCCCGAGGCCGGACTGCACCGAGCTGAAGTTGAACAGCAGGTGCATGCCGAGGAACCAGGCCAGGAAGGCCACTCCCATGAACAGGCCGATCTTGACCTTGGGCACCGGCACACCGACCGCCCGGGCACTGGCCTGGTTGCCGCCGGCCGCGGTGATCCAGTTGCCGGTCCGGGTGCGCAGCAGCAACCAGCTGGCGACGGCGACGAAGAGGAACCACCACAGGACGGTGATCTTGAGAGTGATGAACCCCAGGGGGATGTCGGAGGCGAAGACGGCCTTGGCCGCGTCGAACCCGTCGAGCCGGCTGGCGTTGGGAGTCGCGACCGTCCCGGTGACCAGCTTGGTGATGCCCAGGTTGAGCCCCTGCAGGATGAAGAAGGTGCTCAGTGTGATGAGGAAGCTCGGGATGCCCGTTCTCATCACCAGGTAGCCGTTGACGAAGCCGATGGCCAGCGCCACGACCAGGCTGAAGACGACGCCCACCCACATGTTCAGGCTGAACTGGTAGGTGATCATCGCCGCGGCCAGCGCCGACGTCGCCACCGACACACCGGAGGACAGGTCGAACTCGCCACCGATCATCAGCAGCGCCACGCCGACCGCCACGATGCCGATGGTGGAACTGGCGTAGAGCACCGTCGCGAAGGCCGGCAGCGTGCGGAACGGCGCCGCCACCGCGTAGAAGAAGGCGAAGATGGCGATCGCCGCCGCGAGCGCACCGATCTCGGGCCGGGCCAGGACGCGGGACACGAGCGACCGTTGGGTACGCGCCGGTGCGGCCGGCGGTGGGGCGGCGGAGGGCTTCGTCGCCACGGATGAGCTCATCGAGTGCTCCAAGGGGCAGGTGGTTGGGGGGAGCCGGGCTGCCCGGCTCCCCCCGGGGGCCATTACCGGGTGTTGTTGTCGGCGTACTCGACGATCGGGCCGATGTTGGTCTCGTCGACGATGGAGGGACCGGTCAGCACCGGCTGGCCACCACCGATGTCGTTGCCGTTGGTGAGGTTGAGCCACAGCGAGGTGACGGCGAGATAGCCCTGCACGTAGGGCTGCTGGTCGATCGAGAAGGCGATGTCCCCGCTCTCGATCGCCGCGGCGACGTCGGCGTTGAGGTCGAAGGTGATGATCTCCGCCTGGCTGCTGGTGTCGGTCCTGGCCTGCTGGGCGGCCTGGGCGACCGGCGCGCCCAACGTGACGATGTGGGTGACCGAGGGGTCCTGCTGCAGCTTCGAACCGATCGTCTGCTGCACCGACGGGAGGTCGGTCCCCGTCACGTACAGGATCTCGGTGTTGGGGAAGCCCTGGGTCACACCGGCGCACCGGGTCTCGAGGGCGACCTGCCCCTGCTCCTGGATGACGCAGAGGGCCTTGCCGCCGCCCTCCTGACCGATCCGCTCACCGACGGTCTGACCGGCCAACTGCTCGTTGGAGCCGAAGTACATCGGCACGCCGAAGTTCTGGTAGTCGTTGATCCCCGAGTTGAACGCCACGATCGGGACGCCGCTCTCGGCGACCTGCTGGGCGGCCGGCCCGACCTGGTCGGGGTAGGCCAGCGTGAGCGCCATGCCGTCGACGTTGCTGTCCACGGCGTTCTGCACCAGCGTGGCCATCTCACCGGCGTCGGGGTCGTTGGAGTAGTTCAGCGTGACGTTGTGCCGCT
>NZ_DATMVN010000313.1:0-2798 GCF_035563135.1 Streptomyces sp. | reverse complement strand
CTGTAGCGCAGCTTGGTAGCGCACTTGACTGGGGGTCAAGGGGTCGCAGGTTCAAATCCTGTCAGCCCGACAGTGAAGCGGCAGGTCAGAGGCGGGTTGGCCGTAAGGGCCGGCCCGCCTCTTGCCTGGCTACAGCAACGCCTACAGCAACGCGGCCCGAGGGACAGCAACGGTCACCAGCGCAGCGCGTGGTCGAGCCGGTCGGCCGCCTCGCGCTGCTGAGCGGGACCGACGTGGCTGTAGATGTCCGCCGTGATGGCGTACGACGAGTGGCCCAGGTGCTCCTGGACGACCTTGGTGTGCGTTCCGGCCGCCAGCAGAAAGCTGGCCGCGGAGTGCCGAAGGGTGTGCAGCGTGACGCCGCGGAGGCCGACTCGCTCCGCGAGGACCTCGAAGCGCCGCAGCACGTTGCGGGGCTCGAGCGGTGTGCCGATCTCGGTGGTGAAGACCAGCCCGTGCTCCTGCCAGGCTCCGGCGGCCGCTTGCTGCTCCTCCAGCCGCCGGGTCCGGTGGGCCTGGAGCGTCTCGACGGCCGAGCGGGGGAGTGGCACGGTCCTGCGGGACTTGTCGGTCTTGGGCTCGTCGAGCTGCAGCCCCTGGGATGTCCGGGAGAGGGTCCAGCGGACCCTCAGGAGGCCGGCGTCGAGGTCGACGTCGGACCAGTGCAGGGCCAGCGCCTCCCCGCGTCGCAGCCCGGTGGCCAGCATCACCCGGAACAGGCTCTCCAATCGGTCGCCCCTGATCGCTTCGAGGAGGGCCTGTGCCCGCTCCGCGGTCAAGTGCGGCGCGTCCTTGCGCTCGACGCCCGGCCGTCTCACGGCCGCTGCGGGGTTGCTCCGGATCAGTCCGTCGCGTGCGGCGATGTCGAGTGCTGACCGGAGGACGGTGTAGATCGTCCGGATCGTCGACCCCGACAGGCCGGCGTCCCGCTTGGTGACAACGAGCGCTTCGACATCAGATGGACGTAAGCGGCCGAGGGGGATCGTCCCGATCGTGGGCACGAGATGGGTGCGGGCGAGGGTGGCGTAGAGGTCCTTGGTGGCCTGCTTGCGGTCGCTGGCGGCCAGCGATTTGGTGATCCAGTCCTCGAGCCATGCGGCGACTGTCATGGAGGTGTCTCTGACCGGTGCTCCGGCCTCGATCCGCTCACGGGCATCCCGGAACTTGGCTCGGACCTCGGCCTGCGTCTTCCCGTAGACGGTCCGCCGCTTCAAGGTGCCGTAGTCGTCCCGGTAGCTGAGTTCGGCCGACCACGTGCCGTCCTTGCGCCGAAAGATCGACCCCTCACCGTTCGCGCGTCTGGCCATGTAGATCCCTCCGGCAATGTCAGGCCTACCCGAGCTCCGCTCCCTGCCGGCGACCTGCGGGTCCCGGCACCAGCCAGGCGACCCCACCACGGGTGCGCCCGGTGCGGACGCCGGCGGGACAAACCGGTGGATGACCTCGGCGTTGTCCCCAGCCGCGATGCGGGACGGCTATCGGGCGTGCCTGCGGTGTGGGGTGGCGTCGATCCGACGTCGCGACGACCGTGCGGCGTCGAACTCGGACTTGGACGTCGGTGCGGCGTTCGAGGATGTCTCCAGGGAGCGGACGTAGCGCTCGAGCTCGGCGCGGGGGAGTCGGCAGCTGCGGCCGATGTGTACAGGGCGTAGGTCGCCGGCCTGCATGAGCGCGTAAATGGTCGTCCGACCGATGCGGAGGACCGTCGCTGCTTCCTCGGGGGTCAGCAGCAGGGGACTGCTGGCCAGCACATCCTGAACGGGCTCTGGGTCGCCCATGTCGTGTCCTCCCCAGTTCTGCATTCCGCCCGCCGACGTCCGACAGCGGCCACGCTCGGACGGCGGCTCATGCGGAGCGTCCGTCGACGATGGGGGAACGGCCTCCGGTGCTTCTCCAGTTCTTCTACGACCGGCGCGGTCCTGTTGACGCGGCAGGAATCCCCGGGCTTCGAAGCTCCTCCAGTGCCCGGAGCCTCCTACTGCAGAAAAGCTGGGGAACGTCGCTCAGGGCGGGGCCAGGGGCGGCCTGGCGTACCGGCGCCTCCTGTGGGTCTCCAGTACGCCCGTTGCCGCGGGAGCACTCGTCAGCGAGATGGGTGTCGGCGACCCCAGATCGCGCGGCGCTCGTCAGCGGCTCGGAGGCGGACGTAGGGCCGGCGGTTGTAGGCCTCGAGGACGGCGTCGAGTGCGACGGACAGCCCGGAGAGGTCGCGGTCGTAGATCCGCCCGTCATCGAGTTGCTGAGCCAGCTCTTGCAGCGCCTGGGGCCAGTCCCGGCGGGTGAGCGGCAGCCGCGTCGGGACTTCCACGCGCCGCTCGACGACCTGGACTGCCGCACGGCCGGAGGCCGCAGCCCGCGACTGCTCCCAGGCGCGTTGCCGGCACGCCGGCGAGCAGCAGGTGGGGATACGCCCACGGGCCTTCGGCTGGATCGGTCCGCCGCACCACCCGCAGGTCGTCGCTGCTCGGCGACGATCGGTCGGATCCACCGCTGCGGAAGTCGCCTCAACGCTTCTGGCGCCGGCGCCGGCGCTGGCCCTGCCGGCGCTGGCTCCAGTTCCGCGCTCCGGGGACGCCGCCGTTCGTGGCTGCTGACGAGCCTCCCGCTGTCCCCTCCGCTTCCTCGCCATAGCAGCCAGCGTATTCATCACGACGGAATCCGCAGCCGACGGTGCAAGAGGTGTGAAGGCTCGCAATCTTGAATCGCTGGTCCTGGGGATGAGAATGCTCCGGTCGTCCGGCGACGTCGGATCACATTGGTGCGGGCGAGCCCGTTGAGTTGTATGGCGCGGGGTCCTC
>NZ_DATMVN010000312.1:0-29778 GCF_035563135.1 Streptomyces sp. | reverse complement strand
CTCCCCCGCAGGCAAGCATCTGACCTTGCCCTCCCGGGAAACGACTTCTGGCTGTTCGACGGGAAGCTGGCCCAGTTCAACATTTTCGACGGGGTCGGCCGATGGGTCCACACCGACCAGACGGACGACCCCGCCGTAACCGCCCACTGCACGGCGGCCTTCGAAGCAGTGTGGGAACGCGGCATCCCGCACGAGAAGTACACCGTCTGAATCACTGGCCGGTCAGCTCATGCCTTCCTCCCCGCTCTCCACAGCCCAAGCAGCACGGGCCGCCGTGGCCACCCGTCTCCAAGGGCTCATGAAAGACGCTGGGCTCTCAGGGCATGACCTGGCCGTCCTGTGCGGCTCGCACGGGAGAGTGACCACCGCTTCGCGATCCTCCTCGAAGAGACGGTTCTCCACTACCGCGTCGCAGACGACGCCGCGATGTGCGGACAGCTTGAGTACCTGCCCACGGCCGCCGGACCGTCTGGCCTCTCGAAACCTTCTACGCCTTTGGTGACCAACAGGTAGCCGTCGAGACACTGGGAGGGGAGATCAACTTGACTGCGCCCGGGCGCCCTCCGTCCTACCGGTATCCAGCGAGCCTCTTGACGCTCCTGCGATGCAGGGACGATGCTCATGCAAGTTGGCGTAAGCCACTCGACACCGGAGGCAGTCATGGCACTACGGTTCATCGGGATTGATCCAGACACCGGGCAGCAGGGCTCCCCCACCGTATGGGTGGACGAGGAAAAGGGAGAGCTGGTGCTTCAGGGCTGGAAGCCAGACGAGAAGCTGGAGGCGGAATGCGCTGCGCTGGAGATTCCCGGGCACGCTTCGGGCATCCCTCCGCACGAAGCCGTGATTCGGATTCCGGCCCGCATGGCGCCGATGCTCAGGAAGGCGTGCGATGTCGCAGAACGAGCCGGGTTTTAACGAGCTGCTGGCCGCAGCCAAGCATTCGGCTGTGCACCTGGAGCTGCGCGACTCGTACGGCGTCGGGGACGAGGCGGAGGACTTCGAGAGCTGGAAGCGCACGGGCCGGCGCGACACCGACCCGGCGTCCGCCTACTGGGCGCCATGGGTTGATTTGATTCGCAGCACTGTGGCCCGAGGCGTAACGGTCCGCCGTGCCCGCGTCGTATCGGAACCGGTAACGGATTACATCAGGTACGAGCATGCCGGCACCGTGGTCAACCTTCACGCCGGAGAGCAGGTCCGCTGGCTGCCCAGGCGACAGGCTTCGGACATCGCGCTTCCCGGAAACGACTGCTGGGTGTTCGACGGAGAGGTCGTACTCTTCAACCATTTCTCCGGTGAAGGGAACTGGTCCGAGCCCGGCTGGGAGGTTCGTTCCGAGCCCGCCGTGGCGCGACTGGCCTCCACTGCGTTCGAGGCAGTCTGGGAGCGCGGTATCCCGCACGAGAAGTACACGGTCTGACCTGACGGAAATCGAAGAGCCCATTCATGTCTACGTCCCCCTCCTCCAGCGCCCAGGCAGCCCGTGAAGCCATAGCCGCTCGCCTCGGGGGTCTGCGCAAAGACGCGGAGCTGACCGGGCATCAGCTGGCCCTTCGGTGCGGCTGGAGCCCCGCGAAGTCGTCCCGCATCGAGCGGGCCAAGACCCCTGCATCGGCCGCCGACATCCGCGCCTGGTGCACAGCGTGCGGAGCAGAGGATCAGACAGACGACCTGATCGCGGCGAACCGCCAAGCCGACCAGATGTACGTCCACTGGCAAAAGCTGCATCGGCACGGCATGCGCCGGGCGCAGGAGGAGGTTGTCCCTCTCTACAAGCAGACTCGCCACTTCCGCGTGTACTGCTCGAACGTGGTGCCGGGCATGCTCCAGACCGAGGCGTACGCGGCAGCTCTGCTGTCGACCATTGCCGCCTTTCAAGGGACCCCTGACGACTCGCAGAGGGCGGCGGCATCCCGAATCGAGCGCTCACGCGTGCTCCATGACGGTAACCATCGCTTCGCTCTCCTGTTGGAAGAAACGGTGCTCCGTTATCGCGTCGGCGATGCTCCCGCCATGGCTGGACAGCTCGGTTACCTGCTGGCCGTCATGGCGCTTCCGAACGTGAGCCTCGGGGTAATCCCTTTCACGGCCCAGCGGCTTGTCTGGCCCTTGGAAGCCTTCTATCTCTTCGACAACCGCCAAGCGAGCGTGGAGCTGCTCACGGCCGCAGTGAACGTCACGGCTCCCAGCGAGGTTGCCACGTACGCCAAGGCGTTCTCCGGGCTGTCCAAGCTCGCCGTCTACGGCGCCCCCGCCCGGGCTCTGATCTCGGACGCGATCACATCCCTCGATTAGTTCCTGTGCAAGACCGTGGCTCGCCCCGTCCCCCGCTTTCCAGGGTCATTCCATCGACCTCGGAAGCGAGCGGGAGGACGCGGCGTAATGACGACGGAACCGAATCGGTGGCACGAACCAATGGTGACGCTGCCTACGCGGAAGGAACGCCCCGCGCCCCGGCCGGTGGCTGGTTGCCCCGAGTGTGCGCGACTGGGCCAGCTCCAGAAGGCCGCTGCGATGGAGCGGGACAGCAGCACGATCGCTGACTGCAACATCCTTTTGCGGATGCACGGGACCGGCCACTGATGGACATGCAGACCTGGAGAGACGGCCGAGCACGAGCCACTGATGCCGCCGAGTCCATACGGGCCGCGCTGGCCGCCCTCGGAATACCCGAATCGGCTTGGAGTGGCGTACGCCCCACCGTCACGTACAACGGGAACGCGTACGTGCACCTCGGCCTCCTGCCCGCATATGCCGTGAAGCAGATCGCGGAGGCCCTCCAAGGTCCCTCGGCCCATTGAGCCAGCCTCTGACTCCTGCCACCGCTCCCCCCTTGCGGCTGGCAGGACCGCCCCCGACCGGACAAGGCATGAGCACGGGAAGACGCTTCCCGGTCCGGGCTGGCGAGCCCGGGTTCCTCCCCCGGTCCGCCCCTTGGCTGGGGTGCCGCCCTGGCGGTGAGGGCAACGCTCCGGCACCAGGGAAAGCAGGAGGCCCCTGATCACCCGAAGGAGGCGAAGCGATGACCGACCCCGGCGACAAGTCCGGAGGCACCGGCGGGGGCAGTTCCCTCCTCCGTTGACTGTCTGATTCGAGAGGAGCACTGTCAATGACGACCTTGCTGGAACCCCCCGCCGCCTTACGGCGCGGGCGGGACCTCGTCAGTCCCGAGCTGTTCGAGAAGGTGTCGGAGTTCTGCGCGCAGGAGTACGGGCACGAGCTGTCCACCGCCCACCGGATCGTGGACCAGGCCCTTGCCTTCCTCAAGGTCATGGGCGACACCCGTGCTTTCGACATGACCCCGTCCGACGCCGTGGACCCCGGCTGGCACTCGTTCGTACTCCATACCCAGGCCTACGCCGCGTGGTGCGAGGAACAGTTCGGGTTCTTCCTCGGACACGAGCCCAAGGCCACCGTCCGCACCCGCCCGCTGATCGGTTCCGTGGTGGACCGCGTCAGGGCCGCCGGATTCCACGTGGACGACCGGCTGTGGGGCGCTGCGAAGAACTGCAACCCGCCCGCGTGCTGCGGTGACGGCGACGGCTGCTGATCCACTCTCACCGAACGGAAGCGGTCCGGGCGTGGCTAAGGCGCCCGGACCGCCACAGCCAAGGGTTCCAGAGATGAGCAGCGATGACGAGGGCCTGACCGGACGAGGCCGGGTCACGGTGTTCGCGATGTTCGGCACGGTCTTCGGCTACGCCACCCACCATCTTGACGAACGACGGATCGGGGACGTGGCCGTGATCGGCCCCCTGACCCCTGGTGTCGAGTGGCCACGGCTGTGGCAGATGGCCCGTGCCTGTGGGAGGCCCGCAGCCAAGGACACCGAACTCGCACAGTGGATTCTGATCCAGGCGACCCGGGCGTTCGTCTGCGGCAGCGGCCGCATCGCCCAGTTCCACGACCAGGACTGGAAGCTGGAGCCCGGTGGGAAGCGCGCCGGCTTCGAAACCACCTACGCCAACCGGGATCACCTGTGGACCGGCAACCTGACCGTGGACGGCCTCAGCCCTGACCAGGTGGCCGAGCGCCCTTCGCTCCACCGGGCGTAGCTCGCGCGCAAGACCCCCGGCATCACGCCGGGGGTCTTGTCGTTCATACAGGTCGGCATCCGGTTCCAGTCCGGTCTCCCGTCCCGTGTTTCCCGCGAGAACAGTGCTACGGCAGGTTGCGGGCCATCACGATGCGCTGGACCTGGTTCGTGCCTTCGTAGATCTGCGTGCTCTACGGCGCGCATTCGCCTGACCTGCCAAAACACCCCACGAGTGAGGGAGTCGCCCAGGATTCCCCCAGGGTCGGTCCAGAAGCGGTGCTCTCACGCGTTGGTTACGTGACCAGCCTGCCACTCACTCTGGGGAAGGCGAGTACCTTTCGACACTGGCCCGTCCCGTGGAGCGGTCGAGTAGGCGGAGCTCCCAGGGTCCACTGTTCACGTCGAAGTCCTTCCCGAAACCGACCCACTTGCCTGCCATGCGGCGGCCCGTCGGCTCGATCAGTAGCTGGACGGCACCGTGGTACCGGGCACCGTGGTAGTAGCCGTCCACCGCCGTCTGTTCCGTCCACGTTCCTGTGATGATGTTCCGGTCCACGGTCAGGTCCAGAGACAAGGGGCTGTCCGGGTTGGTCGACGCTCCGGGCAGGCTCTGGGCTGTCAGCCTGTTGCCGTGCTGGACGATTACGACATGGTGTTTGCAGTCGAAAGTCTCGTCACGGCTGGACGAGTAGAACTCGTACCGAGACAGCCAGATACCTGCGTACTCGCCGTGGGTCTCCGGCTCCGGGCTTGTGACGGCATTGGTCGTGCCGACTTCCCCTGCTTCCATATCGTGACCTCCTGCGCCGTCTGAGTGGACGCGTGTCATAGGGATCGCAAACCCTAGTGACTGCGGGGCGCGGCCAGTGAACTTTTTCAGCGCTCGCGCATACAGCGGCCGGCACGTCCTGGTCTTCCCGGACTCCCAACGTTGCACGAGTCGCTTGGAAGCGTCGTTCGGTTCGCCCAGTGCTTCCCCCGCGCCACGTAACCCCTGGGCGAACTCGTCTTGGCTGAGGTTCATCGACTTGCGTACGGAGGTCAGTACGTCGTTGGGAACTCGTCCATGCTCGGCCGTAGTCGTCATGGTCCGAGGCTAGCCACGCAGCACCTCGAATGACACCGGTTTGACGCCCTCGGAGTGACGTCGACATGACGCCCGAGGGTCGCCTCGAACGTCGCCGCGATGGTCGAGATTAATCCGGAACATGGTCAACATGTCCATCCGCATCAGCGCCTACAAGGTGAGAGTTGACGGTACGCAGACGGAGCCGCGAACCCTGTACGAGGGTGAGGGCGGGGAGCCCCTCGCGACTGGCCTGATGCCCCCGTGCCTGTGCCCCAGGTGCAGAGGCGGACGGCATGAACGGAGCACGTCGGACATCCAACTACGTGGAGGAAAGCCAGCATGAGTACGGCAGTAGTGATCCGCGACCCGAGGACGTACATCGCGCCGGACGTATGGGAGCGGGAGGTAGCCCTCCTTCTCCGCAACCCCGCTAACACACGTGAACTGGCGGAAGCCAAGTTCGGGCAGGCCATCGCCTACCTGGTCACGTGCGGCGAGAACCCTGACCTTCTCATGGGTCCGTCCGAACAGGTGGACGAGGCATGGCACTCGTTCATGCTCGACTCGATCCCCTACCACCACTTCACCGACCGGCACTTCGGCCGGTACATCCACCACGTTCCGGAGCTTCCGGGGACGACGGCCCAGGTCCAGTGCCTCAGCGACGACGAGGCGGCGCGGGACGGGCACGGCTCCAAAGATGGCCGACCGCTCGTCCTGGAGCGGACGATCACGGCCATCAAGGCAGCCGGGTTCAAGATCGACGCCGACCTGTGGGGCATGGAGAGTGCAGCCGACTGCAACCAGTGCCACTCCGGGTGCCACGACTCACCCAAGTAGAGCCGCCTAGCCGTTGAGTTGGGGCCTACCCCGTACGTTGGGAGTAGGCCCCTTCTGCTGGAAAGGATCACCGCATGTCATTGGCTGAGTCCTGGGACAAGTACGCGGTCGGGAGCAAGCCGCGCAGGGCAGTGAACGCCACGGGCGAGACAACGTGGCTGAACTGGACTCAGTACGCCGATCACGGGCCGACCGAGAGCGTTCTAGGAACCGTCGCCGGACGTCGGGTGCTGGAACTCGGCTCAGGCAGCGGGAGCAACCTGGCACACCTGGTCACGCGCGGTGCGACGGGTCTGGGAGTGGACGTTGCACCAGCCCGCGAATCGGTCGCGAAGGAACGCTGGGCTGGTCTGGCGGGTCTTGAGTTCCGAACGGCAGAGGTGACGGCATTCCTGAGCGAGACGGACGAGACGTTCGACGTCGTGCTCTCCATCTTTGGTGCCGTGTGGTTCGTCGATCCGCACACACTGCTGCCGCTGATTCGATCCCGTATGACTTCCGGTGGCACTCTCGCGTTCTCCCACCTCCCCACCGGAAGCCAAGATGTGAAACCAGGTGGGGCAGGATTGCGGTACAACCACAGCCTCGACGCATGGAAGCACCTGCTCACATGCCACGGATTCGCGGTGGTGTCAGCATCAATTATCGATCCGCCGCAGGGCAGGACCGTGGGCACGATGCTCGTACACGCGTTGGCACGCTAACCAATAGGGAACGCCCCTGCCAATCGCGGCGGGGGCGTTCATTTGGTTTGTTGGGGAGATCAGAGGAGCGCGTGGAAGGGGTTGGAACCTATGGTCGGTTCCGGCTGCTTCACTGGCACGGGCTCCGATGTCTGCTTCGGTGTTGTTCTGTAGGTGTCGATCTGTACGACCTTGGCGCGCTTCACATCACGCTCCGGGTCAGCTGGCCTCGACAGAGCACTACGGGAAACGTCGCTCCTGTTCTGCCTACTGTCCGCGCTGGCCGGCTGCGGCACAGAGTCACGGGAACTGTCACCGCGAAGTGTGAGAACGGTGGACGGGCGTCCGGTCTTCCCCGACCGTTCAACGGTTACGACGATCCCGGGAAGTGCCTTGACCTCAGTAGCACTTGCTCCCACGTACGGGAGCACCTGAGACGACGTGGCCCGACCGCCATGCATCTCGATCCGGGCCCGGACCTTGTCCGCCAGGCTGAGCGGCTGCCGCTTCACCTTCGGAGCGTCAGCCCCCTTGGTGATCCGTACGGTGTCCTGGACTGAACGGCGTACGAGTGTGAAAGCGGCCGAAAGGATCTCTTCCGTGATGGTCTCGGAGCACTCGGAAGCGGCCAGGCAGGCCGCGACCCTGAGTGTCTGTTCTGCGGTCCGTTCGATGAATACTGCCTGTTCGTCGGGCAGGGTCTCACCCAGGATGCGGGCGTATCGGCGTACGACCTTCCACAGGGGGCGGGCGTCTTCGGAGAGTGTGATGACGCGGGAGCGTGCGGTTGCCCATCCGTAGGCTTCGGCCAGTTCTCGGCTGTCGATGTCGGGCAGGCTCACACGGTCGTCGTCGAGCATGGGAACTGATCCCAGCAGGAAGGGGAGGATGCGGTTGTACGAGCCTCCGGCCGCTTCCGACTCCCCTACGTACTTGGTCCAGTCGGACGGGGTGACATGGCAGTGCAGGACCATGGCGGGGTCGCGGACTTCCTGAGCCTCTTCCTTGGTGGTGTTGCGGAGCGTGGCACCATCCCAGGCCGCGCGAAGTTTGGTCGTGAACGAGGGGTCACGCTTGACCCTGCGGAGCACTTCCGACCATTCCTCTTCCACTACCAGGGTGCGCACGTCGCGGCCCTGTTCCGTCTCGGCTGTGGCTTCCTGCTGGCCCCACAGATGGTTGACCAGACTCGCCCCGGATGTGATCCCGGATGTGGTGTGGGTCGCCAGGAAGCGGCCCACGGACTTCTCCAGAACATGGTGCGCTGCCCTCAGTGCCGACCCCTTTCCACGTCCTGTACCGGCGACCAACGCACTCCACAGCAGCACCGGACGGCCGTTGCCACGGGAGGAGACCTTGACGGTTCCGCCGATGGCTGCCGACCACATCGACAGGGCGGACACGTACACACCCAGTTCATCCGTTTCCAGGTACGGGGAGATCTTGCGGACGGAACGGCCTATCGGGCCGTAGAGAACGGGGGTGTTCATGCTGCTGTCACTTCCTGAGAGTTGGTTCGGTTGAGAGGGACGACAGGACGCCACCGGCCGCCGTCCTTGGTCTGTTCGTGGGGTGCCTTGGCTGTCTTGCGCAGCAGGGGGAGCATGTCGCCCCCGTCCGCCGGAATGATCACGGCGGTACATCGCACTGCCTTGTCCATGGGGATGCGCCGTGCGACTGAGGCAACCGTCAACAGGTCGTCACTCACGATGCCCGTGCGGTCCTGGCCCCGGGGGGTCATCCAGGTGACCCACGATCCTGGCGTGCACTTGCCCTTGGACGGTTTGGAGCCTGCCCCGTATCCCTTGGCGCTCTTCCACACACTCAGGTCACGGGGCCCGGGGTGACGGCCGCACTCAGCAGCCGTCACCGTAGGCGCGGCACTCAGGCCGCTGCCGCTTTTCCCTCCGAAGCGTCCCTGTGTGTCAGCTCGAAAGCGTGCCGCACATGCATGGGGATGCGGCCCTTGGTGGGTATCTCGTATCCGTTGGTCCGGGCCCAAGCTCTGACAGCACGGTTGCGCTCACGCTCGCTCATGGCCTGGGGGCCGACCTTGGCAGGCTCAGGAAGCGGGTCGCTGCCTACCAACTCACCAGCACAAACAACAGACTTGAAGCGGCCAGGCTCCCGCACGTCCATGCACGGGATGCCACGATCCGAAGCGTCCCGAAGCTTCGAACCGTTGCGCTCCCCACCATCACCCAGGATCAGCAGCACAGTGGACTCATCGGCACGCCCCACCACCTGATAGCCAAGGTTCCGAACAGCCTCCCGCACTGTCTCCCAGTCGTATCCCGGTACCTCTCCCGCGATCATCACGGATCGGACAGGCAAGGGGTCGGTCACCACTTCGGACTCCGCTTCCGGCTCCGGCTCAGCAACAGGGGCAGGCTCAGCAACCGGCACAGACTCAGGCTCGACAGTGTCGTGCACCCCAGTCCCGAGAGCATCCACCAGGTAGCGGCCGAAGGTGGCGTTGTGCTCCACGCACAAGTCCCAAGTGCGAACGCCAAGAGTCAGCGTCTGCGTAGCCTCTTCCTCGCTCCCGTCGCGGGCAATGTGAGCGTCGCAGAGTGTCTTCTGAACTGGGACAAGCACGGTCTTGCGCATAGCTCTGCATTCCTTTGGTAGGGAGAAAGTGTCAGCGGAAGGCCGGAGCGCTGCTCAATGACTCACCCGCTTAACCCCCATTCTCCACCACCCTTATCACAGAACGATAACTAACAGATAACTGACGCATTACTCAAGTGAATACAATAGTGGGGGTAATGCTTAATTCAAAAGGAATAGGTACCACCGGGGGTGCCTTCCTTCCGTCGTGTTCGCCAATCAAAATATGAAATAAGGAAGCGGATCGACATTTGTCGATCCGCTTCAGTCGGAGAAAGTCTTATCGGGCACCGAAAAAGGCGTCCATGATGTCACCGAAGTCGCCGAACTCGGAATCATTAATGAAAACAGGTCGGGGAGTCACGGAGAACCCGGACAAATGGGCCTCCTGGATCTGTTTGCCAGCTCTGCGCCGGAGGTCATCTATCGCTTCTCTATTTCGTGGATAGCGTGCTTCGGGAAAGCATTTTCGGAACCACTTTCGCCGCTCGGGATCCTCTATTTCGAGGCACGCAGACTCAACTCTGCGGATAGTCCTAACGCATTCCTGGTGAGCGTCCTGGTATGAGTCCATAAGAGAGATGTCACCCAGGGGTGTGCCGCCCCTCTGTCGGGGGAGTTGGAACTCTCGCCGCATGATCCATTGAGGAAGTGGGCTATCCCCCTTGCTCAAGTTGCAGTCGTCACAGGCTGGCACCAGGTTCTTGGAGCTGTCCTCTCCTCCAGCAGCAAGCGGGATCACGTGATCCATGACCCGAGACTCCGCTCCGCAGTAGAGGCACCGACCGTTGTGGGCGAACAACACCATCATGTGTACCCACCCGTAGAACCGCCTTCTTGCCACTCCACCCCTCCCACCGGCTGTGGCGCAACAGTAGCGAGCGCCTCTGACAACGAGCTCACTCAGGATCGGCACGGGAAGCAACATGTTGGAACATGCTCAAGTCGGTCATCCCATGGATGGCCGTTGCCGGTCAAAAGCCACCCGATGTGAATGGAGAACTCTCGGAGACAACTTGAGCACTCCTCTGGCCAGGAACATTCGATGCCGGGCCTGTGCTGGCCGTCATGAGCATCTGTGGCTCTGGCCTTGGCTGCTCGGCGGGCGCTCACCGCGTATCACCTTGGAAGGTCCAGCCGAGCCGCTTCATGCTTTCTGCGGTCAAGCCCAAGGTGCCCGCAAGGTGTCGGTATTCCATCTGGTGTGTGCTTGTGGCCGTGCCAACAAGGATATTTCCGAAGTAGGTGAGCATTACAGCCACGGTAGGAATGAACGAATCATCCCACATGGAGGCCTGCGGCGATTCCCACCACTGCCGCCACTGGTTACGATCCGCCTCGGTCCATTCCCGGAAAGCGGGCAGCTCAGGAACGGGAAGCCCGTGATCCCATGGGAGCTCTATCAGGCCCTTAAACCGGGAGTGTGGTGAATTTGGGTTTCGCATCTTGGGCATGGATTCCTCCAGTTTCGGTTACGTGGCGTCGATGGCCGGCCTCGGGCTCTCATCGACGGAGCGTGAACGGGATGGGGCCCCGCCATGTTGGCAAGGCCCCTAACTAATCTCGGATCAGGCCGCGGTGGCCCATTCAACGGCAGCCTTGACGATTCCCTTGGTCGGCTTGGACTCATCAAAGGTGTTGTCAACCTTCTTGGTGTCCAGCTCGGGGTATCGGACGATCTTGCCGCCGTACAGGTGCAGGGTGTCGATGTAATCTGCCCGGTACTTCTCCGACTGGCCCTCGCGGAACCCGGAGAACTGGGAAGCGTAGGTAGCGAACTCAGAGTGTCCGGCGACGATATCCGCCCCAGCAGGCATGGCAGTCGTGGACAGGATCGTGAAGCCTGCCAGACGGGCCACCACCCCGTTAGCGGTCACGCCGCCCTCGCCGTAGGCCGCAGCATTGGCAACGGACGGATGCTCAATCAGATACCGCTTCACGCGAGGCGAGACGACCACGTAACGGCCTGCGGGGATGTCGTTATCATCCAGGGCCAGCATCATGTCCAGGATGGCGCTGTAGAACGCCTGTGGGGCTGTGGCGGCATCGGTGGTGACATTCGGGAAGGCCGTAGCGCCGCTGACAATGGTGTTTCCCATGAAGGTGTCGGCCTCCCGGGCAAGGGCCCGGATCATCTGCTGGTTGATCGGGGAACTGAGCCCGCCTGCAACCTGGATGCGCTCCGCGTCCTCAATGAGGACCTGGAGGTACTTGGCCTCAGTGATGGGGAGCTTCTGATCAACGGTTTCAGGTCGCTGGGCGGTCATGCCGTCCGGGAGCTTGTAGTCACCAACCGAGGGCCGCAGAAGCGAGTTGATGTGGACAACATCGCCCTTCTTCCGGATCTCGCCCTCGTACTTGTTGTTAGAAACGATGGGGGAAGCCCAGACCAGCAGCGGGTCAAACTGGGTGAGTAGGTCGGCATCCCAGATTTCCGGGACGAACGTGTGGCTAGAGACAGACTGGTAAGCAAAGGTCATATAGGTACTCCTGATTAGCGGTTACGAACGTCGAGGGAAACGCGACGCACAGGAACGGGATTGTGTCGGTAGTAGCCGGTTCCGGCGATCTGCGGAAACTCCGTTTTGGGCATGAGCGGGGTGAGGGCCTTGGTGATCGCCTCGTTCGAAGGGTTGCCGTCCTCACCAAGAAGCTTCGAAGCATCCAGGTAGTCGGTGAAGCCATTGGGAAGATTGATACCGGCCTGGGCGGCGTGAGCCTTGAGTTCGGCCGTTGCGAGCTTGGTCGAGTACTCGCGGTGCAACTCGGCTAGTACGGCGTCAGAACCGTCGGCCGGCCGCTGGGCTGGAGAATGGGAATCGGTCTGGGAGTCGCTCATGGGCGACACCTCCTAACTAATCGTTCAGTTCATGCAGTCTGAGCTGAGTGGTGATCAAGAAGTAGAGAGAGCAGCGGCGTACACAGATGCCGGGATGCCTGCACCAGAGTGCGGAAGCTTGGCGTCGTCTCGCCTGACTCCCACCGGTACACAGTGGAGGGAGCGATAAACAGCGCGTCGGCTAGTTCCTCCACGGACAGGCCGAGAGTGACACGACGGGCAGCAAAAGCGTGCCGATCAAACATGGAGAACTCCAAGTAACTCGTTGCAGAATTGCGAATCTCGGGGTGATCGCGCGCCGGTCGCAGCCGCGCTCTGACGTGAGGAATTTCCCTCCCTCACCCACGGCTGGGAGGGAAATACGCAGCGGCAGAGGAAGGCTGAGACAGACTTAAACGCATCGAGGGCCCCCGGCCGGAGATTCGAATACCGCCGAACATGGCGGAATGTGGCCTGTCACTGGACTCATAACAGAACAGGCCACCCCTCCCAAGGGGGTGGCCTGAACTGATCAAATCTATGGAACTGTGTCCCGGTGCTCGCTTCAGCTCACCCCGGCTTCAACCTGCTATTTAAGAAGGGGCGTAGGACTCGCCCTTGGTATCAAGGGGCCGAGGCCACCGTTTCGTTAACGCCTCCTCCTCCGCCCACCCGTACGCCATGTGCCCACGCGCTGGAGGGGAATGGACTCCCGCCCCTGGCGATGTTGTCGCATTCCGCTTCCCAGTGCTGAGCATCACCCGGCGTACTGAACATCCAATCTCCCTGGCGGGCATCCCATGGGATGTTGTGCCCGTGTGTGGCGCACTCCTCCCGCTTCTTCTTCGAGGGTGCATCCATAGACGCCACCGTGCCCGGAATCAGCAGGCACCGAGCCGAAGCGGACGGAGCCAGCAACCCGGCCCTGATCAGGTTGCAGCGCGTCTGGCGGTACCGACCCGCGCTGTACGTCTGCCCCTTCTCATTGGTCAGGATGAGTTCCAGTTCACCGGACCCCAAGGGTGCATGTCCGCCCCTTTGCATCCGGTCCAGAGCAAGCAGCCACATGCGGGTTTCAAGATGGAGAACGGCGCTCCCAATGGCAGGGTTCGAGCGCTCGGGTCGGTAGACCTTGGCAAATCGGTAGCTCACCGCGTCCCCTGCCTGTCCAGCCAGCGGTCCAGATCCACAGGACGGCACCGGAGCGACTGCCCGACCCTCCGAAATGGGATCTCCTCCCGCTTCCAATTCTCGTACACCCAACTACGGGGTTTGGCCAGGAACTCAGCCACATCATTCAAAGTCATGAGCTTGGTCAATCTGTCCTCCGAAAATAAAAAAACCCCCGAGTGGCCTCGGGGGCATGTGAATCTTGAATATGGAATGGAGTCATTAACTCCCAGACTTGAGCACAGCGCCCAATACGTCCTTGGTCTTCTCAGTCAGCTCGCCTCCCGCCTTGCCAGCAAGCGTGCTCAGGAAGCCCTCTCGGCGAGCCTTCTTCAAGTGATCTTTGACGGTCTCAGGGCGGCGCCCGATCACTCGGGCCAGCCACGGGACGGGAGCGGGGGCCCCACTGTCCGCCATGCCGGTATAGGTGGCGGCCAACATCGCCAAGTACCGCTCAGAAACTCCCTCACTAGCCAGGATCTCACCGGCGACCCGTCCGCCCTCTTCGAGCTTCCGAGCCACGTCCTCCAGCGTGCGCTGAGCCTCTGGAGCCACTTTGGCTACGTTCATCGCTGCCGCGATGTCCAGCCTGCGCAGCACGGTCGTAGAAATGCCCCGGGCAACGTCACGAGTGGGCGCGTCCGCAGCAGGCTCCACGGTCATCCGCTGCGGGCCACCTGTCACAGGGCCGGTCGGCCACCACATCCGTACTACCCAACTTCCCTGCTGCTGACTGATCTCGAACCCGCTCTCATCTGCTTCCACACCTCCCACTGTAGCACCACACAGGGTGGTCCACCCTGTGTTGACAACCCTGGGTGGTCATGGCGCAGACTTAGTGAGGGCCCGGTCAGCGGGCTCGATGGCTGAAGGGGTGGGCTCGCCAGTGGCAAGGGCTTGGGTAGCAAGGTCGACAGACGACCCGAAGAAGTGGACGACCTTTTGGTACGACCCGGATGGGAAGCAGCGGCAAAAATCCTTTGAGACTAAGAAGCGCGCCGACGACCAGCGCAAGCGCAAGGAACAGGAACTCGACGCTGGTACCTACCTGGATGACAGGTTGGGCAAGCAGCCGGTGACAAGTGTCTGGGAGCAGTGGACCCAGCAAAGGAAGCTGGAGAACAGCACCAAGAAGCAGTACCGATCGATCCAGAACACGACCCTGGAACCGTTCTTCAAGGCCCGCTCCATCGTGTCCTTGAAGGTCGCGGACATCGAACAATGGCTGCTGTGGATGGAGCAGGACAGAAACCTCTCTGCCCGGACTCGGCGTCAGCGGTTTTCGTTCTTCTCCGGGATGATGGATTGGGCCGTTGTCAACGAGATCATCGGGCGCAATCCGTGCAAGAAGATCAGGCACGCAGGCAGCCGTGCCAAGGAAATACGCGAGCACAAGAGCAACGCCCGGCGGCTGACGACTCGGGAAGTGCTGGCCATGCTGAACGGGGTTCCGCCCCGATATCGGGCGATGCTCTGGCTCATGGCGGGATGCGGTCTCCGGATCGGCGAGGCCATGGCGGTCTCACGCGATCAGATCGACTTCCAGGCCGAGGTCCTACGCGTCGATTTCCAGATAGCGGAGGACGGCGAATCTGAGTCGGGGAAGAACAGCGCACTACAGCGGCGGCACATCAAGGCCCGTGACGAAGAGGAGCCGGGGCGAGTGGTGCCCCTTCCGCCGAACGTGGCCTTCGAGCTGCGCAGGCACATCAAGAACCACGGCGTATGGGGATCGGAGCGCCTGCTGTTCCCCAACATCACTCGCACCGGGTACCTGTACGCCTCGTACTTCTACCGGCAAATCTGGCTGGTCGCCCTGACGAAGGGTGAGGTGACCTACTGCAAGCCGCACTCCATGCGGCACTACTACGGGTCCCGGCTGCTCTATGCGGGCGTCCCTGAGAACGACGTTGCCGACTGGATGGGGCACAGCAGCACGGACGTGCTCCGCGAGCGCTATCACTACATCTTCGAGGGTGCCGAGCAGCGAGGGCGCGCAGCCATCGCCACCATGCTGACCCCCGACGCGGACGACCCCACCGAGCGAGACGAAGTCGCCTGACCCAGCCCATACGAAAAGCCCCCGGCATCACGCCGGGGGCCTTGTCGTTTATGCAGGTCAGCACCCGTTCCGGGGCCAGTGTCCGCCCAGGATTCCCCCAGCATGACGCCCAGGAAGGGGCCGGAACGGGCCCGAACGGATCGGAAGCCGATCACCTCTCCGAGATCACCGGAAAAGGCGGCTGACCTGCGAAAACCCTGCTACGGCAGGTTCCTTGCCATGACGATGCGCTGGACCTGGTTCGTGCCTTCATAAATCTGGGTGATCTTGGCGTCGCGCATCATCCGCTCCACCGGGTAGTCCCGCGTGTAGCCGTAGCCGCCGAGCAGCTGGACCGCGTCCGTGGTGACCTCCATCGCGACGTCGGAGGCGAAGCACTTGGCCGCGGCGCCGAAGAAGGTCAGGTCACCGTCGAGGCGCTCGGACTTGGCGGCGGCGGAGTAGGTGAGCTGGCGGGCCGCCTCCAGCTTCATCGCCATGTCGGCGAGCATGAACTGAACGCCCTGGAAGTCGCCGATCGGCTTGCCGAACTGCTTGCGCTCCTGGACGTAGCCCTTGGCGTAGTCGAGGGCGCCCTGGGCGATGCCGAGCGCCTGGGCCGCGATCGTGATGCGGGTGTGGTCCAGGGTCTTCATCGCCGTGGCGAAGCCGGTGCCCTCCTCGCCGATCATGCGGTCGGCGGGGATGCGGACGTTGTCGAGGTAGATCTCGCGCGTCGGGGAGCCCTTGATGCCGAGCTTCTTCTCCGGGGCCCCGAAGGAGACGCCCGGGTCCGACTTCTCGACGACGAACGCCGAGATGCCCTTGGAGCGCTTCGTCGGGTCCGTGACCGCCATGACCGTGTAGTACTCGGAGACGCCCGCGTTGGTGATCCAGCGCTTCACGCCGTTGAGGACCCAGAAGTCGCCGTCGCGGACGGCCTTGGTCTTCATGCCCGCCGCGTCCGAGCCGGCGTCCGGCTCGGAGAGGGCGTACGAGAACATCGCGTCGCCCTTGGCGAGCGGGCCCAGGTACCTCTTCTTGAGGGCCTCGGAGCCGGAGAGGATCACCGGGAGCGAGCCCAGCTTGTTCACGGCCGGGATCAGGGAGGAGGACGCGCAGACGCGGGCCACCTCCTCGATCACGATGACCGTGGCGAGCGCGTCGGCGCCCGCGCCGCCGTACTCCTCCGGGACGTGGACCGCGTGCAGGTCCGAGGCGACCAATGCGTCCAGTGCCTCCTGCGGGAAGCGTGCCTCCTCGTCGACCGCGGCGGCGTGCGGGGCGATCTTCGCCTCGGCGAGCGAACGGATCGTCTCGCGGAGCATGTCGTGCTCCTCGGCCGGACGGTACAGGTCGAAATCGGTCGAACCCGCCAAGACGTTCACTCCCCAAGGATGCTAACTACCGTTAAGTAACCCAATTTTAGTGGCCCTGCCGAGCGAAGGCATACGGGCGGGGCACGTGAGCTTGCCGACAGCCGTGCGGGCCGCCCCCGAGGCGGCCGGGAACGGCGTTCCGCACGCCCGGTTATGCTCGGCTCCGCACGTCTGTCCGCATCGTTCAGGAGCACCCATGGCCCTCAGGATCACCGTGATCGGCACCGGCTACCTCGGCGCCACCCATGCCGCGGCCATGGCGGAGCTGGGCTTCGAGGTCCTCGGGCTCGATGTCGTGCCCGAGAAGATCGAGATGCTCTCGGCCGGCAGGGTGCCGATGTACGAGCCGGGGCTCGAGGAGATCCTGCGGAAGCATGTCGCCGGCCTCGAAGGGTCCACGGGACGGCTGCGGTTCACCACCTCCTGGGAGGAGATCGGCGCGTTCGGCGATGTGCACTTCGTCTGCGTGAACACTCCCCAGAAGCACGGCGAGTACGCCTGCGACATGAGCTATGTGGACAGCGCCTTCGAGTCACTGGCCCCGCAGCTCACCCGGCCCGCGCTGGTCGTGGGCAAGTCCACCGTCCCGGTGGGCTCCGCCGCCCGGCTGTCGGCACGGCTGGCCGAGCTGGCGCCGGCGGGTACGGACGCGGAGCTGGCCTGGAACCCGGAGTTCCTGCGTGAGGGCTTCGCGGTGAAGGACACGCTGCACCCGGACCGGATCGTCGTCGGTGTCGGGAGCGAGCGGGCCGAGAAGCTGCTGCGCGAGGTCTACGCGGGACCGATCGCCGAGGGCTCGCCCTTCGTGGTGACGGACTTCCCGACCGCCGAGCTGGTGAAGACCTCCGCCAACTCCTTCCTCGCGACCAAGATCTCGTTCATCAACGCCATGGCCGAGGTCTGCGAGGCCGCCGACGGTGACGTGGTGAAGCTCGCCGAGGCCATCGGCCACGACGAGCGCATCGGGAAGAAGTTCCTGCGGGCCGGGATCGGTTTCGGCGGGGGCTGCCTGCCCAAGGACATCCGCGCCTTCATGGCGCGCGCCGGCGAGCTGGGCGCCGACCAGGCGCTGACCTTCCTGCGGGAGGTCGACTCCATCAACATGCGCAGGCGCGGGCACATGGTGGAGCTGGCCCGCGAGGCCGTGGGCGGAGGGTCGTTCCTCGGCACGCGGGTCGCGGTGCTGGGCGCCACCTTCAAGCCGGACTCCGACGACGTACGCGACTCGCCGGCCCTGAACGTCGCCGGGCAGATCCATCTGCAGGGCGGCCAGGTGACGGTGTTCGACCCCAAGGGCATGGACAACGCCCGGCAGCTGTTCCCGACGCTCGGCTACGCGGACACGGCGCTGGACGCCGTGCGCGGTGCGGACGTGGTGCTGCACCTGACGGAGTGGAGCGAATTCCGGGAGCTGGACCCGGCTGCGCTGGGCGAGGCCGTGGGACGGCGGATCATGCTGGACGGCCGCAACGCACTGGACCCCGTGGTGTGGCGCGAGGCCGGCTGGACGTACCGGGCGATGGGCCGCCCGAAGGCCTGACGCGAGGAGCTGCCCCCGCCCCGGCACAAGAAGAGACCGACGCGGGAAGGCGGCGGCCCCGGGGCCGCCGCCTTCCCGCCGGGCGCCGGGGTCAGCGGGCCGGGCCGTCCAGCTCGTCGATCGTCGCGTGGGACGGGCCGGTCCGGCTGCTCAGGTCGCGGGACACCGCCTCGGCGTCGCGCAGGACCCGTACCGCGTTCTTCCACGTCAGCTTGGCGACGTCGGACTCCGACCAGCCACGTGTGAGCAGCTCCGCGATCAGGTGCGGATAGCCCGAGACGTCCTCCAGCCCCAGCGGGAGGAACGCCGTGCCGTCGTAGTCGCCGCCGATGCCGATGTGGTCGATCCCGGCGACCTCGCGCATGTGGTCGAGGTGGTCGGCGATCGTGGCCACGGTGGCCATCGGGCGCGGGTGGAGCGCTTCGAAGTCCGCGTGGATGCGCATGGCGGCCGGTGTGGTGTCCAGGTGGTGCAGGCCGTGCTCCCGCATGTTGCGGTCCGCGGCGAGCGTCCATTCGACGGCCGCCGGCAGGACGAACTTCGGTACGAAGGTCGCCATGGCCACGCCGCCGTTGGCCGCGAGCATCCGCAGCACGTCGTCGGGGATGTTGCGCGGGTGGTCGCAGACCGCCCGCGCGGAGGAGTGCGAGAAGATCACCGGCGCGACGGAGGTGGCCAGCGCGTCACGCATCGTGGTGTCCGCCACGTGGGAGAGGTCGACCAGCATGCCGATGCGGTTCATCTCGCGTACGACCTCACGGCCGAACTCCGACAGGCCGCCGACGCGCGGGGAGTCGGTCGCCGAGTCCGCCCAGTCGGTGTTGTCGTTGTGCGTGAGCGTCATGTAGCGGACGCCCAGGGAGTGCAGGGCGCGCAGCGTGCCCAGGGAGTTGTTGATGGAGTGGCCGCCCTCGGCACCCATCAGGGAGGCTGTACGGCCCTCGGCGCGGGCCTCCTCCATGTCGTCGGCGGTCAGGGCGCGCCGCAGGTCGGCCGGGTAGCGGGCCAGCATCTCGCCGACCACGTCGATCTGCTCCAGCGTGGCGCTGACCGCGGCGTCGCCCGCCAGGCGGGGCGTGACGTAGACCGACCAGAACTGCGCGCCGACACCGCCGGCCCGCAGCCGCGGGATGTCGGTGTGCAGGGTGCCGGTCTGGTCCCGGGAGATGTCACGGGCGTCGAGGTCGTAACCGACCTGCTCGCGCAGGGCCCAGGGAAGGTCGTTGTGGCCGTCGACGACGGGATGGTCGGCGAGGAGCAGCCGGGCGCGGTCCAGGTGGTCCATCCACGACCGCCTACTTCCCGAAGCCGAAGGAATCCGCACCCTGGGTCTTGGCGCGCAGCCGCTTGCCCTTCTCCGTCGCCTGCTCCTTGAGCTCCTGCTGGAATTCCTTCATCCGCTCCAGCAGCGCGCTGTCGTGGGCGGCGAGGATGCGGGCGGCGAGCAGGCCCGCGTTACGGGCACCGCCGACGGAGACCGTGGCGACGGGGACCCCGGCCGGCATCTGGACGATGGACAGCAGGCTGTCCATGCCGTCGAGGTACTTCAGCGGGACCGGGACGCCGATCACGGGCAGCGGCGTGACGGAGGCCAGCATGCCGGGCAGGTGGGCCGCACCGCCCGCTCCCGCGACGATCGCCCTGAGACCGCGGTCCGCGGCCTTCTCGCCGTACGCGATCATCTCGTGCGGCATGCGGTGGGCGGAGACGACGTCGACCTCGTAGGGGATCTCGAACTCGTCGAGGGCCTTGGCGGCCGCTTCCATCACGGGCCAGTCGGAGTCCGAGCCCATGACGATGCCGACGACGGGGGCGGAGCCTGGTGCGGTCATTCGGTGATCGTTCCTCGCAGGTAGTCGGCCGCGTGCCGGGCGCGCTCGCGCACGTCCGCCAGATCGTCGCCGTAGGTGTTGACGTGGCCCACCTTGCGGCCCGGCTTCACGTCCTTGCCGTACATGTGGATCTTGAGCTGCGGGTCGCGGGCCATGCAGTGCAGGTACCCCTGGTACATGTCCGGGTAGTCGCCGCCGAGGACGTTGCACATGACCGTCCAGGCGGCGCGCGGGCGGGGGTCGCCGAGCGGGAGGTCCAGGACGGCCCGCACGTGGTTGGCGAACTGCGAGGTGACCGCACCGTCCTGGGTCCAGTGCCCGGAGTTGTGCGGGCGCATCGCCAGCTCGTTCACGAGGATGTGTCCGTCGCGCGTCTCGAAGAGTTCCACCGCGAGGTGGCCCACCACGCCGAGCTCGGCCGCGATCCGCAGCGCGAGCTGCTGGGCCTCGCCGGCGAGGCGTTCGTCCAGGCCGGGCGCCGGGGCGATGACGGTGTCGCAGACCCCGTCGACCTGGAGGGACTCGACGACGGGGTAGGCGACGGCCTGGCCGTGCGGCGAGCGGACGATGTTGGCCGCCAGCTCCCTGGTGAAGTCGACCTTCTCCTCGGCGAGGACGGGAACACCGGCCCGGAAGGGCTCGGCGGCGTCCGCCTCGGAGCGGACCACCCAGACGCCCTTGCCGTCGTAACCGCCCCGGACCGTCTTGAGGACGACGGGGAAGCCGCCCACCTCCTCGGCGAAGGCGGCGGCGTCCGCCGGGTCCGCGACGAGGCGGTGACGGGGGCAGGGCGCGCCGATCTCCATGAGCTTCGCGCGCATCACCCCCTTGTCCTGGGCGTGCACCAGAGCGTCGGGGCCGGGGCGCACGGGGATGCCGTCCGCCTCCAGGGCCCGCAGGTGCTCGGTCGGCACGTGTTCGTGGTCGAAGGTGATCACGTCACAGCCGCGTGCGAAGGCGCGCAGCGTCTCCAGGTCGCGGTAGTCGCCGATGACGACTTCGCCGGCCACCTGGGCGGCCGAGTCCTGGGGAGTGTCACTGAGGAGCTTGAATTTCAGGCCGAGGGGGATGCCCGCCTCGTGGGTCATACGGGCGAGCTGACCGCCGCCGACCATGCCGACTACAGGGAACGTCACATGTCCAGGGTATCGGGCGTGCGGGAGCGCCCCTCACCCTCTCCCGGCAGGCCCCCGCGGCTCCCGGGCGGGACGCCTCGCCGGACGGGCCGTCCGCTTCACAGGCATCACACGGGAGGGCTGGATAGCATGGCCGGGTTGACGAAACCGACCGGACGGGGCTGAGCGATCACCATGAGCGAACGGGGCGCACTGCGGACCCGGCTTGATCTGCTGGCCCGGGAGGTCGCCAAGTTCGGCGCGGTCGGCGCACTCGGGCTGGTCGTCAACATCGCCGTCTCCAACCTGATCTGGCGCACCACGGACATCCCGGTGGTGCGCGCCGGGCTCATGGGGACGGTCGTCGCCATCCTCTTCAACTACGTCGGCTTCCGCTACTGGACCTACCGGGACCGGGACAAGACCGGCCGGACCCGTGAGCTGACGCTGTTCCTGCTGTTCAGCGCCGTCGGTGCGGTGATCGAGACGGGCGTGCTCTACGTGGCGACGTACGGCTTCGGGTGGAACAGCCCGGTCCAGAGCAACGTCTTCAAGATCCTGGGCATCGGGATCGCCACCCTGTTCCGCTTCTGGTCCTACCGCACCTGGGTGTTCAGGGCGCTGCCCGCCAAGGAGGCCGTGCTCGACGCGGAACGGTTTCTGGAGCAGCGGCGGCCCTCCGACGAAGTAGCTCCCGGCCCCGTGGTGCCCCGCTAGCTCCCGGCCCCGTACCCCGCTGGGGCTCAGCGCACCGGGCGTACGGAGTCCTTGCGGCCCGGCGCGACCCGGCTGAGGAAGAGGGCGAAGACCGGTGGCTGCTGCTGGAGCAGTTCGAGCCTGCCGCCGTCGGCCTCGGCGAGGTCCCGGGCCACGGCGAGGCCGATTCCGGTGGAGTTGCGGCCGCTGATGGTGCGCTCGAAGATCCGCGCCCCGAGGTCGGCGGGGACTCCGGGGCCCTCGTCCGTGACCTCGACGACGACCTGGTTGCCGGTGATGCGGGTACGCAGCGCGACCGTGCCGCCACCGTGCATCAGTGAGTTCTCGATCAGCGCGGCGAGCACCTGGGCGACGGCTCCGGGGGTGCCGACGGCCTCCAGGCCGTGCTTGCCCGAGCAGACGACGGCGCGGCCGGCGCTGCGGTACGCGGGCCGCCATTCCTCGATCTGCTGTTTGACGACCTCGTCGAGGTCGAAGACGACGGCGGAGCCGGTGCGCGGGTCACGGGAATTCGTCAGCAGCCGCTGCACCACGTCCGTGAGCCGCTCGACCTGGGTGAGCGCGATGTTCGCCTCCTCCTTCACCGTCTCCGGGTCGTCGGTGACGGAGATCTCCTCGATCCGCATGGAGAGGGCGGTCAGCGGCGTACGGAGCTGGTGGGAGGCGTCCGCGGCGAGACGCCGCTCCGCGGTCAGCATCCGGGCGATCCGCTCGGCGGAGGAGTCCAGGACGTCGGCGACCCGGTCCAGCTCCGTCACCCCGTAGCGCTTGTGCCGGGGGCGGGGATCGCCCGATCCGAGGCGTTCGGCGGTCTCGGCGAGGTCGGTGAGCGGGGAGGTCAGCCGGTCGGCCTGGCGTACGGCGAGGAGTACGGCGGAGATGATGGCGAGCAGCGCCACCGCTCCGATGATCAGCAGGGTCCGGCCGACCTCACGGGTCACGGCGGAGCGGGACTCCTCGACGGTGACCTTCTCGCCCCGCTCCCCCGTCTCGGTGCTGCGGGTGACGTCGCTGTCCGTGGGGCGCTCGCCCACCTCGATGGGGGCCCGGCCGGGGATCTCGACACGGGCGTAGCGGCTGGGGTCCACCTGCTCGGCCAGGACCTGGGGGGTGATCCGCTCGGCACCGAGCAGCCGGCTCTCGACGACGCTGATCAGCCGGAAGGCCTCGGAGTCGACGCTTTCCTGGGCACTGTTGCTGATGGTGCGGGTCTCGACGATGACGAGGGACACGCCGAAGACGGCGATCACGACGAGCACCACTGCGAGCGTGGAGTTGATCAGTCGGCGGCGCATGTCTGTTCTGTACGTCAGCTCTTCTCGAACCGGAAGCCGACGCCCCGGACGGTGGCGATGTAGCGCGGATTGGCCGCGTCGTCGCCGAGCTTCTTGCGGAGCCAGGAGATGTGCATGTCGAGGGTCTTGGTGGAGGACCACCAGGTGGTGTCCCAGACCTCACGCATCAGCTGGTCGCGGGTGACGACCCGCCCGGCGTCCCGCACGAGGACCCGCAGCAGGTCGAACTCCTTGGCGGTGAGCTGGAGTTCCTCCTCTCCCATCCAGGCCCGGTGCGACTCGACATCGATCCTGACGCCGTGCGTGGCGGGCTGCGGGGCGTGCTCGGTGGCGCCGCGGCGCAGCAGGGCGCGGACCCGGGCGAGGAGCTCGGCCAGGCGGAAGGGCTTGGTGACGTAGTCGTCGGCCCCGGCGTCGAGGCCGACGACCGTGTCGACCTCGTCGGCCCGGGCCGTGAGCACCAGGATGGGTACCGCGTGGCCGTCGGCCCGCAGCCGCCTGGCGACCTCCAGGCCGTCCATCCCGGGCAGCCCCAGGTCGAGGACGACCAGGTCGACGGCGCCCTGGAGCCCGGCGTCGAGTGCGGTCGGTCCGTCCTCGCGGACCTCGACCTCGTAACCCTCACGACGCAGGGCGCGAGCCAGCGGCTCCGAGATGGATGCGTCGTCCTCGGCGAGCAGTACACGGGTCATGCAGTGATGGTAGTCCGCACAGGCCTGCTGGGGTGAGGCACTGGGCAAGCCCTGCGGGTCAGGGCCACGAATCGGACATCCTCCTTTGAATATGGGAATGTGGTTCCACGTAAACCTGTGATCCATCTCTCAAGTCCTTCCATATCCCCGTGTGTCATGTCGTATGGTTGCTCGACGCCTGTTGCACCGCTGAAGGACCTTTTGGCTGCTTTCTGCGCCAGGGGGTCACTTTTGTGTACGGGCCGGTTCTCCCCGGCCCCGACCAGTGAATGACCTGTGGGCCGGGCCCGGAGCGCGAGGACGCGCACCGGGCGTGGATCCCTGAGCGGTCGGTCCCACGGCTCCGCCCCCCGCACTCCCTACGGATCGGGTGGCCGGGTCGAATCCCTTGAGGCGTCAGGGGTGGGGCGCTTCCGCCCCGGTGCCGGCCACCCCCCACCGGGCGCGTACCCCTCACGAGGCGGCGCGTCCCGACCAGCAAGGATCGACCATGGCGTCCAGCCTGACGAAGGACTCGGCCGGCACTTCCGGCTCCGAGAAGACCTTCTTCGGCCACCCCCGCGGCCTGGCCACTCTCTTCATGACGGAGATGTGGGAGCGTTTCAGCTACTACGGCATGCGCGCCCTTCTCCCGCTCTACCTGATCGCTCCCAACGGGCTTCACATGAACCCCGCCACGGCCACGGCGATCTACTCGGTCTACCTGTCGCTGGTGTACCTGCTCGCCATGCCCGGCGGCTGGTTCGGCGACCGCGTCTGGGGCCCCCGCAAGACCGTCGCCATCGCCGGCGGCGTCATCATGCTCGGCCACCTGACGCTGGCGCTGCCCTCCGAGGGCACCTTCTTCGCCGGGCTCGGCCTGGTCGCCATCGGCTCCGGTCTGCTGAAGTCCAACATCTCCACGATGGTCGGCCACCTCTACGACGGCCCGGACGACCCGCGTCGTGACGGTGGCTTCACGATCTTCTACATGGGCATCAACGTGGGCGCCTTCGCCGCCCCGCTGGTGATCGGCACCGTCGGTGAGAACGTCAACTGGCACCTGGGCTTCGCCCTGGCCGCCCTCGGCATGGGACTCGGCATCGCCCAGTTCCTGCTCGGCACGCGCCACCTGAACGAGCGCAGCCTCGTCGTGCCGAAGCCGCTCTCCGCCGACGAGCGCGCCTCCACCCTGCGCAAGTCGATGATCTGGCTGGGCATCGCGGCCGTCTTCTACATCGGCACGGTCGTCACCGGCGTCTACACGCTGAACTGGCTGCTGGTCCCGATCACGATCGCAGGCCTGGTCATCCCGGTGATGGTCCTGGCGCGCATCAAGCGCGACAAGGAGCTCAGCCAGACCGAGCAGAAGAAGATGTCCGGCTACATCTGGTTCTTCGTGGCCGCCGCCATCTTCTGGATGATCTACGACCAGGGCGGTTCCACCCTGGCGATCTTCGCCGAGTCCTCCGCGGAGAACTCGGTCCTCGGCTGGGCCTTCCCGGTCTCCTGGTACCAGTCGGTCAACCCGATCCTGATCATGGCGCTGGCCCCGGTCTTCGCCGCCTTCTGGCTGGCGCTGAACCGGCGGGGCAAGGAGCCGAGCACGGTCGTGAAGTTCAGCTCCGGTCTGGTGCTGGTCGGCGCGTCGTTCTTCCTCTTCCTGGCGCCGCTGACCATCGCGGGTGACGGCCACAAGGCCGCCGCGATGTGGCTGGTCGCGATCTACTTCGTGCAGACCGTGGGTGAGCTGACGCTCTCCCCGGTGGGCCTCTCGGTCACCACGAAGATGGCGCCCGCCAAGTACGCCAGCCAGATGATGGGTGTCTGGTTCCTGGCCGTGACCGCCGGTGACTGCACCACGGGCCTGCTGTCCATCGCGGGCGTCGAGCTCAACGGCACCGGGGTGGTGGCCCTCCAGGCCGCGCTCGCGGTCGTCGCAGGTGTCGCGGTCTTCATGTACCGCGGCAAGGTCAAGGCCCTCATGGGCGACGTCCGCTGACACGGACCCCGCACGTACGGCTCAGGCCCCCGCACCGGTCCGGTGCGGGGGCCTGAGCCGTACGTGCGGGCGTACGCGGAGAAGGAAGGGCCGGGGCGGGGTCGGGTCACGCGGGCGGTGCGGCGAGCTCCGCCCAGACGGTCTTACCGGGCTGTTCAGGGGTGCGTGTCACGCCCCAGTCCAGGCAGAGCCGCTGCACGATAAACATGCCGTGCCCGCCCGGCCGCCCCGCGCGGTGCGGGGTGCGGGGTGCGGGCTGTCCCGCTCCGCCGTCGGCGACCTCCACCCGGAGGACCTTCGACGACCAGGCGATACGCAGCTCATCGGGGCCGTCCGCGTGCAGACAGGCATTCGTGACCAGCTCGGAGACGACCAGCAGGACGTCCTCGGCGGCGGCCTTCCGGTCGGCGCCCGACGCGGGCAGCCAGCCCCAGTCGTGGAGCGCCTGCCTGGCGAAGTCGCGGGCCATGGGAACGATGCCCGTGGCCTCCCTCAGCGAGAGCGTGCGCCACTGCCGGTCAGCGGGCACGGCAGAGGCGGTCCCCGTGCCGTCCGGCTCGCGGCCGAGGCCGCCCGGCGGATGCTGCCGGGTGGTGCTCATCAGCGCTTCACCTCACCGATTCACCGTGTGTTGCCATCGAACAGATACTGATCAGATACAGCGTGTGCGGGGTTCCTCACCCCGACGGGGTGTCTCCTGCCCGGCTGAAAGGTGACGACACCCCCTACAAGTACGCCATGAGCGAGACTCTCGCGACAGCGGGGGCTCCCGCGACCGGGGATGCGCATGGAAGAAGCCGCGGTCAGTCGCTCAGAGCGGCTTCGAGCGAGGCGTGGACGGTGAAGACCGCTTCCGCTCCCGTGATCTCGAAGACGCGAGCCACCACGGGCTGCATTCCGGCCAGGTGAACCGCTCCCCCGGCCGCCTCGGCCTTCAGCCTGGCGCCGAGCAGCACGTTGAGCCCGGTGGAGTCGCAGAAGTCGAGCCGCGCACAGTCGACAACCAGACGCAAACGTCCTTGTTCGACCGCGCTCTCCAAAGGCTCCCGAAGCAGATCGGCCGTGTGGTGATCGAGCTCACCCACCGGCGTCACGACTTCGCTGCGCCCTTCGGTCCGGACCTCGACACTCAGCCGACCCTGGTTCGCACTGCCGACCGTCCCGCGGTCCATTCCCTGTCCCTCTTCGCCGTCCGTCACTACCCGCGCCCCTGTGTACGCGACTTCATCGTGGCTGCCCCCGACGTGCGTGGCACATTACGCGTTTCCCTCGCCACACGGTAGTCGGAGAACTCAACAAACCGGACATACAGGCGGAATTGGTGCTTGTAAGTCACGGCTGGAACCGGGTAAGGGTAGAGAAGACATCTGCACCAGGAATTCCGATCGGCTTCGGAGGCGCCGCTTCACCGCAGGAAGACGTATGGGCATCGGCAGCCATATGCCGAGAACGATGGAGGAGAACCATGTCACCCCGGCTCGACGTATCGCGTACCCGCATCGCGACGTCGGCATGTCCTCAGGGACCGACCGATTCCGACTCCGCTGCCGCGAGCGCCGTGCCCGGCCCGCGGAGCACCACAGGCACCACCACAGACCTGACCGGCGACGGCCTTCTTCAGGGCGAAGAATTCGAGGGTTTCGAGGGACTCCCCGCGATCCCGCCCTACGCCGAGATCGGCGCGCTGGACGCCAGGGCCCTGTCGAAGACGCTCTTCGCACGGCTCGAAACCCTCGACGAGGGCACCCACGAGCACGCGTACGTCCGTAACACCCTGGTCGAACTCAACCTCGCCCTGGTGAAGTTCGCCGCCTCCCGGTTCCGCACCCGCAGCGAACCCATGGAGGACATCGTCCAGGTCGGCACCATCGGCCTGATCAAGGCGATCGACCGCTTCGAGCTCAGCCGGGGCGTCGAGTTCCCGACGTTCGCGATGCCCACCATCATCGGCGAGATCAAGCGCTTCTTCCGCGACACCAGCTGGTCCGTGCGCGTCCCGCGCCGGTTGCAGGAGCTGCGGCTCGACCTGGCCAAGGCGGGTGACGAGCTGGCCCAGAAGCTGGACCGCGCCCCCACGGTCGCCGAACTCGCCGACCGCCTCGGCCTCACCAAGGACGAGGTCGTCGAGGGCATGGCCGCGAGCAACGCGTACACCGCGAGCTCGCTGGACGCCAAGGCCGAGGACAACGGCGACGGCAGCGAGGGCGCCCTCGCGGACCGCCTCGGCTACGAGGACCACGGCATCGAGGGCATCGAGTACGTCGAGTCCCTCAAGCCGCTCATCGCCTCGCTCCCCCTGCGCGACCGCACGATCCTCTCCATGCGCTTCGTCTCCAACATGACGCAGTCGGAGATCGGTGAGGAGCTCGGCATCTCGCAGATGCACGTGTCCCGGCTGCTCTCCCGGACCCTCGTCAAGCTCAGGAAGGGCCTGACCGTGGACGAGTGAGCCGGCGTCACCGGCACCCCCGGTACGTCGTTGTGGAAGGACCCGCCCCGGCCGAGGGGCGGGTCCTTCCGCATGGTTGACGAAGGGCCGCGGACCGGGCCACATTGGGCGGGGTTCTGGGGGGAACACATGGTTCATGGGGAGAGCGGTCCGGCGGACCGCGCCGCAGCGCATCCGTCCGGCGTGGACGCCGTACCCGGATCCGTGAGGAACGGCCCCGCCACCGGTCGTCGCGCGAAGGCGGGCGCCGGGCCCGCGGGAGCGCTTCCCGGTGGCTGACACGACGGACACCGGCCCGGCGAAGGCCGGTGCGACGTCCTCGCCCCTCCCGAAGGACGGTGCGGGCGGCGACTCGCTGTTCCGCAACGCCTACGCCCTGATGCTCTCCACCGGTGTCTCCGCCGCCCTCGGCCTGGGTTTCTGGCTGGTCGCCGCCCGCTACTACACGGAGGAGGCCGTCGGCCAGGGCTCCGCCGCCATCGCGGCGATGCGGCTCCTCGCCTCCGTCACCGCGACCACGATGATCGGCGCCGTCGTGCGCTACGTGCCCCGAGCCGGACGCGCCACCGCCTCCCTGGTCGCCCGCGCCTACCTGGTCAGTTCCGTCGTCGTCACCCTGGCCTGCGGGGTCTTCCTGCTCACCCTGGACCTGTGGGGTGATTCGTACGCCCCGCTCGGCACCCTGTCCGCCGGGCTCGTCTTCACCGGCTCCTGCGTCGCCTGGGCGGTCCTCACGCTCCAGGACGGGGTGCTGACCGGGCTGCGCCAGGCCTTCTGGGTACCGGTCGGCAACGCGGTGTTCTCCCTCGGCAAGCTGCTGCTCCTCGCCGCGTTCGCGACCGCCCTGCCGGTCCTCGGCGTCTTCGTGTCCTGGGCCGCGGCGATCGCCCTGTCCGTACTGCCGCTCGGCCTGCTGGTCTTCCGGCGGCTGATCCCCCGCCAGGCGGAAGCCGACCGCGACCGCGAGCCGCCCCGGCTGCGTGAGATCGGCAGATTCCTGGCCGGGGACTCCGTCGGCGCGCTCTTCAGCCTGGCCATGATCAACCTGCTGCCGGTGATGGTGGCCGTGCGCTTCGACGCCGCGCACAACGGCTTCTTCTACATCGCCTACACCGTCGGCGGCACCATGGAGTTCATGGCCGTCAACATGGCCGCCTCGCTCACCGCGCACGCCTCGCACAGCCCCGGCCGCCTCGCCGAAGGCGTACGCGGGGCACTGCGCCGCATGGCGGTCCTGCTGGTTCCCGTCGTGGCCGTGCTGGTCCTCCTCGCCCCGCAGATCCTCAGCCCCTTCGGCTCCGGCTACGCCGCCCACGGCACCCTGGTCCTGCGGCTGCTGGCCGCGGCCGCCCTGCCCAGGGTCGTGGTCGAGCTGTACATCGGCGTGCTGCGGGTGCAGGGCCGCACGGGGGCCCTGGCCGTCCTGCAGGGAGCGATGTGCGTCCTCGTCCTGGCCGGCGCCGCCGTGCTGCTCGGCCCGCTGGGGATCGCCGGCGCCGGCTGGGCCA
>NZ_DATMVN010000311.1:0-8542 GCF_035563135.1 Streptomyces sp. | reverse complement strand
GCCCGCCGCCGCGGTGCGGACATGGCTGGCCGACCGGGAGGAGGAGGGATGACCGACCCGCCGTGGCGGCGCGCCACGAAGTCCTACACACCGGGTGTGCCCGCCTGGGGCGCGCTCACCAGCGAGCAGGAGCAGGAGGCGTTCACCTCGGTCCTGATGCAGGGTGTCACCCCCGACTGGGCCTGGTCGGGATCGACCGGCGCCGGGGTCCGGGTCTGCGTCGTGGACAGCGGGGTGCAGGGCGACCATCCGCTCGTCGGCGGCGTCGACCAGGCGGTGACCGCGGTGGAGAACGACGACGGCACGGTGGGGATCGAGGAGTGCGCTCCCACCGACCTCGCCGGCCACGGCACGGCCTGCGCCGGGGTCATCCGCTCCCTCGCCCCGGAGGTGTCCCTGTCCTCCGTCCGGGTGCTGACGGACGGCAGGAACGGCAGCGGCCCCGCTCTGATCGCCGGCCTGGCCTGGGCCGTCGAGCAGGGGTTCGACGTCATCAACCTCAGCCTGGCGACGACCCGGCCCGCCCTGTCGGCGCAGCTCCACGAGCTGGTGGACCGCGCCTACTTCCGGCGGTGCGCCCTGGTGGTCTCCGCGCACAACCGCCCCGTCCCGAGCTTCCCCTGGTCGTTCTCCTCCGTGATCTCGGTGGCGAGTCACGACGAGGAGCACCCCATGACCTACTACTACAACCCGGCCCCGCCGGTGGAGTTCCACGCCCGCGGGGTGCGGGTCCCCGTCGCCTGGCCCGGCGGCGGCACCATCCGCTCGACCGGCAACAGCTTCGCCGCGCCGCACATCTCGGGCCTGTGCGCGCTGGTGCTCGGCAAACACCCGTGGCTCACGCCGTTCCAGCTCAAGACGGTTCTGTTCCTGTGCGCCGGCAACGTGGTCGGCCAAGGTGGAGGTGAACATGACATTATCCGATGACGGTGCGGCGTCCGCCGAGCGTCGGCTGCTCCAGTCCGTCGTCGAGGTCGCCCGGCACGCCTTCGGGGCGGCGGCCTCCTCGATCTTCCTCGTGGACCCCGTCAACGGCGACCTGGTCTTCGAGGCGGTCGCCGGTGAGGGGGACGGACAACTCGTCGGCACCCGCTTCCCGGCCGGCACCGGCATCGCGGGCTGGGTGGCCGCGTCGGGACAGTCGATGCTCGTCGACGACCTGCGGGAGTCCCGGCACTTCTCCGGCCAGGCCGCCCAGTCGACCGGGTACGTGCCCAACAGCATCATGGCCGCGCCCCTGTTCGGGGAGGAGGACTGCGTCGGGGTGCTGGAGGTGCTCGACCGCTCCACCCACCACGTACGGGAGACGGCCGACGTCGGGCTGCTCGACCTCCTGGCGGGCCAGGCGGCCATCGGCCTGGAACTCCTGACCCGGCTGCGGGCCGCGACACCCGACCAGCGTTCGGACCGCGCCCTTCGACTGCTGGAGATGGCCGAGGCACTGCTCGTGGAGAACGCCCGTGGCTGAGCGCCGCGTGCTGCTGCTGACCCGCAGTGGCGACGGCGAGTTCACCCGGGTGGCCGGCCTGCTGCGGCGGATCGGTGTCCCCGTCCACCGTCTCGACGCGGACCGTCTGGAGGGCATCGGCGTCAGCTGGGGGAGCGAGGGCCTGACGCCGGCCGGCGGACGCCCGTTCACACCCACCGTCGTGTGGCGGCGCCACTTCTCGACCCGTGCGGCCCCGGCCCCGCCCGCCGTCGCCGACGGCATGCTCTACCGGGATTCGTGGGACGCTCTCGCCGACGGCCTCCTCGCCGGTGCCGGCGAGGCCGTCGGCGGCACCGACCCGGGCCAGCCCCGGCAACTGGCCCAGGCGGCGGCCGCCGGTGTACGGGTGCCGCGGACCCTGCTCACCACGGACCCCTCCGAGGCCGCCGCGCACCTTCCGCCCGGGCGCCATGTCGTCAAGGTGGCCGACCGGCACTACGTGGAGCCCGTACCCGGCCGGCTGACCTGGTACCTGCCGCGCGTCGTCGAGGACCATGACCCGCCCGGTGCCCCCGGGGTCCCCCGGGGCACGCCCGTCCTGGTGCAGGAGTACGTCGAGCACGAGGCGGAGCTGCGCGTCTACCTCGCCGGCGACGAGATCGTCGCCTTCGACGTGGCCAAGGCGGACCCCCGCGACATCTGGGACCGCCCCGACCGGGTCCGGGTGCGCCGGGTGGCCCCGCCGCCCTCCGTGACGGCCGCCGTGCGCACCCTCGCCCGCGGGTGGCACCTGCGCTACGGCGCCTTCGACTTCCTCCTCGCCGGCGGGGAGGCGGTGTTCCTGGAGATGAACGCGCACGGCGACTGGCTCTGGTACGAACGCCGCGCCGGCTCCGATGCGGTCACCCAGGCTGCCGTACGCATGGTGCGCGACCTGCACCGTTCCCTGACCGGGGCCCCCGCCCGCCCCGTCGACCTGCTGGCATTCCTGGGCGCGGGCGCCACCGGCGACGGCCGCCAGGGATGACGGGCCCGCTTCCCGCCCGGCCACCGGGTTCACTTCTCCGGTGCGGGCGCAGCGGCCGTCACGGGGCGGCTCCCTGACCGGGGGTCAGCGGGCCGGCCGCGCCGTCGATCCCCGCTCCATCAGCTCCGCGCCGATGGTCGCCATGCCTCCCGGCGGGGGCTCCTCCTTGCCCATCGCCAGCCGGCCGGCCCGCGCCCCCGCCTCGTACAGCGGCAGCCGTACGGTCGTCAGGGCCGGCACGGCGTCCACCGAGAACGGCAGGTCGTCGAAGCCGGCCACCGAGACGTCCTCGGGGATGCGGAGCCCGAGGTCGCGGACGGCCGCGCAGGCGCCCAGGGCCACCGTGTCGTTGGCGGCGACGACGGCCGTCACCTCCGGTTCGCGGCGCAGGAGTTCCAGGGTGGCGTCGTAACCGGAGCTCCGGTCGTAGGGCCCGTGCACGGTGACGTTCTCCTCGTCCCCGTACAGCCCGGCCGCCTTCATGGCCTCGCGGTGGCCCTCCAGGCGGTGCCGGGTCGTGGTGCGCTCCAGGGGCCCGGCGACATAGCCGACCCGGCGGTGGCCCAGGGCGATCAGATGCTCGGTGAGACGCCGGGCGCCGCCCCGGTTGTCGAAGGCCAGCGCGGCGGTCACCGCGTCGGTGCCGGGCAGCGGGGGCCGCCCGCAGAAGACGATCCGGGTGCCGGCGTCGGCGAGCCTCGCCAGCTTCACGGCCATCGCGGCCTGATGGGCCGGATCCTCCAGCGCGCCGCCGGTGAGGACGACGGCCGCGGCGCGCTGACGCTGGAGCAGGGTGAGATAGGTGAGTTCGCGCTCGGGGGAGCCGCCGGTGTTGCAGACGACGGCGAGCTTCTCGCCGCCCGCGCGTCCGGTTCCGTCACCCGGGCCGCCGATCTCGCTCTGCGCCGCTCCGGCCATGATGCCGAAGAACGGGTCGGCGATGTCGTTGACCAGGATGCCCACCAGGTCGGACGTGGCGGCGGCGAGCGAGCTGGCCGGGCCGTTCAGCACGTAGTCCAGGTCGTCCACCGCGCGCAGGACCCGCTCCCGGGTGGACGAGGCCACCGGATAGTTGCCGTTCAGGACACGGGACACGGTGGCCGGGGACACCCGGGCGCGGGCCGCGACGTCCGCCAGGGTGACTGTCATCGCTCTCCTCCGAGGAGTTGTGGAGCGGCACCCCTTGTCCGGGCCGCTGTCGGCAGGCTAGCGTCATACCGGATAGAAAGCGCTTGCTACGGCTGTATGGAGGAACTTCGTGACACGCAGGACAGTGCGCATCGCCATGAACGGCGTCACGGGACGCATGGGGTACCGGCAGCACCTGGTGCGCTCGATCCTCGCGATCCGCGAGCAGGGCGGCCTCGACCTCGGCAACGGCGAGATGCTGTGGCCGGAGCCCGTGCTCGTCGGCCGCAGGGCCCACGCGCTGGAGGCGCTCGCCGAGCAGCACGGTCTGACCGAGTGGTCGACCGACCTGGACGCGGTGCTCGCCGACGAGTCGACCGACATCTACTTCGACGCCCAGGTCACCTCGGCCCGCGTCGAGGCGATCAAGAAGGCGATCGCCGCGGGCAAGCACGTCTACACCGAGAAGCCCACCGCCACCGACGTCGAGGGCGCGCTCGAACTGGCCCGCCTCGCCCGCGACGCGGGCATCAAGCACGGTGTCGTCCAGGACAAGATCTTCCTCCCCGGCCTGCTCAAGCTGAAGCGCCTCATCGACGGCGGCTTCTTCGGCGAGATCCTCTCCGTGCGCGGCGAGTTCGGCTACTGGGTCTTCGAAGGCGACTGGCAGGAAGCCCAGCGCCCCTCCTGGAACTACCGCGCGGAGGACGGCGGCGGCATCGTCGTCGACATGTTCCCGCACTGGGAGTACGTCCTGCACGAGCTGTTCGGCCAGGTCACGAGCGTCTCCGCACACGTGCAGACCCACATCCCGCAGCGCTGGGACGAGCAGGGCAAGCCCTACGCCGCCACCGCCGACGACGCGGCGTACGGCATCTTCCAGCTGGCGGGCGGCGCCGTCGCCCAGATCAACTCCTCCTGGGCCGTCCGCGTCAACCGCGACGAACTCGTCGAGTTCCAGGTCGACGGCACCCACGGCTCCGCCGTCGCGGGCCTGCGCAACTGCCGTGTCCAGCACCGCTCGGCCACCCCCAAGCCGGTCTGGAACCCCGACCTCCCGGCCACCGAGGCGTTCCGCGAGCAGTGGCAGGAAGTCCCCGACAACGCCGTCTTCGACAACGGCTTCAAGGCCCAGTGGGAGCTCTTCCTGCGCCACATCGTCCTCGACGAGCCCTACACCTGGGACCTGATGGCCGGCGCCCGGGGCGTCCAGCTCGCCGAGCTCGGCCTCAAGTCCTCGGCCGAGGGCCGCCGCTTCGACGTACCGGAGCTGACCCTGTGACCATCCACCTCCCGCAGGGGCCGTACGAGCCCCGCGCCACCCCGCTCGACCTCGCACCGTCCGGGGCGCCCCTGGCCTCCCGTACGGTCTTCTCCGCCGCCCACGTCGTCGCCGACCCGTACGCCGACATCAGCCCCGACGACCCCGCCGCCGTCGACTGGGACGCCACCCTCGCCTTCCGCCGCCACCTCTGGTCGCACGGCCTGGGCGTCGCCGAGGCCATGGACACCGCACAGCGCGGCATGGGCCTGGACTGGGCCGGCGCGGCGGAGCTGATCCGCCGCTCGGCCGCCGAGGCGAGGTCCGTGGGCGGCCGGATCGCCTGCGGAGTGGGCACCGACCAGCTCACCGGCCCCGCCACCCTGCCCGAGGTGCGCGCCGCGTACGAGGAGCAGCTCGCCCTGGTCGAGGCGTCCGGCGCCCAGGCCATCCTGATGGCCTCCCGCGCCCTGGCCGCCGCGGCGAAGGACCCCGAGGACTACCTGGAGACGTACGCCCATCTCCTGCGCCAGGCCACGGAACCGGTCGTCCTGCACTGGCTCGGCCCCATGTTCGACCCCGCGCTGGAGGGCTACTGGGGCAGTGCGGACCTCGACGCCGCCACGGACACCTTCCTGAAGGTCATCGCCGAACACCCGGACAAGGTCGACGGCATCAAGATCTCGCTCCTGGACGCCGAACGCGAGATCGACGTACGGCGCCGTCTTCCCGGCGGGGTGCGCTGCTACACCGGTGACGACTTCAACTACCCCGAGCTCATCGCGGGTGACGACCGGGGCTTCAGCCACGCCCTGCTCGGCATCTTCGACCCGCTGGGCCCGCTGGCCGCCCACGCGGTGCGGGTCCTGGACACCGGGGACACCGAGGGCTTCCGCGCCCTGCTGGACCCCACGGTCGAACTGTCGCGCCACCTGTTCAGGGCCCCGACCCGCTTCTACAAGACCGGTGTCGTGTTCCTCGCCTGGCTGGCGGGCCACCAGGACCACTTCACGATGGTCGGCGGCCTGCACTCCGCCCGTTCGCTGCCGCACCTGGCGAAGGCGTACGAACTCGCGGACCGGCTCGGCCTGTTCCCGGACCCCGAGCTGGCCGAAGCGCGTATGCGCGCCCTGCTGAGTGTCCACGGAGGAAGCCGATGAGCGCCGCACTGTCCCGCCTGTCCATCAACCAGGAGACGGTCCGGCAGCTGTCCCTCCCGGAGCTCGTCGAGGGCTGTGCCAAGGCGGGCATCGGCCAGGTCGGCCTGTGGCGCGCCCCGGTGCAGGCGTACGGCGTCGAGCGCGCCGGGCGGCTGATGAAGGACGCGGGCCTCACCGTCACCAGCCTCTGCCGCGGCGGCTTCCTCACCGCGACCGACCCCGCCGAGCGGGCCCGCGCGCTGGACGACAACCGCGCGGCCCTCGACGAGGCCGCGGGCGTGCACACCGACACGCTGGTCCTGGTCTCCGGCGGCCTCCCCGAAGGGGAGAAGGACCTGTACGGCGCCCGGGAGCGCATCGCCGACGCGCTGGCGGAGCTGGCCCCGTACGCCGCCGAGCGGGGCATCCGTCTCGCGATCGAGCCGCTGCACCCGATGTTCGCGTCGGACCGCTGCGTCGTCTCCACCCTCTCCCAGGCCCTGGACCTCGCCGAGCGCTTCCCGGCCGAGCAGGTCGGGGTGGTCGTCGACGCGTACCACATCTGGTGGGACGACCAGGTGCCCGCACAGATCGCGAGGGCGGGCGCCGGCGGCCGGATCCACTCCTTCCAGCTCGCCGACTGGATCACTCCGCTTCCGGCGGGCGTTCTGGTGGGGCGCGGCCAGCTGGGCGACGGCTGCGTGGACTTCCGGTCGATGCGCCGTCAGGTCGAGGCGGCCGGCTTCGACGGGCCGGTCGAGGTCGAGATCTTCAACGAGGAGCTCTGGGCCCGGGACGGCGCCGAGGTGATCGCCGAAGTGGCCGCGCGGTATCTGGAACATGCCTGCTGAGAGCGGCCGGAACGACCGAAGGTAAAGAGATCGTAAAGGCGTGCAACCTTTGCGTGCCCTCCCCGGTCGTACTCAGCGTCGGGACTTCCGGGGAGGGGTCCGGGGGGATTCGGGAAGCCCGACGGAGGGGGAAAGCGAGGGGGGTCCGGCCTGTGGGCCGGGCCCCATTCCGCTTTCCGGGCCGCCGGCCGCCCTCGGAGCCCTTCAGCCGTCGAACCCGCGGCGGGCCGCCTCGATGTGGCCGAAGTTCCGGTGGGTCCAGTCGCACATCACGTCCACCGTCTTCCGCAGCCCCTGACCCGGCTCCGTCAGGGTGTACTCGACCTTCGGCGGAACCGTCGGATACACCGTCCGCTCGACGAGGCCGTTGCGCTCCAGCATGCGCAGGTTCTGGGTGAGCATCTTGTGGCTGATCCCCTCGACCTCGCCCCGCAGCTCACTGAAGCGCAGGGTGCGGTCACCCAGGGCCTCGATGATCAGGAGCGCCCACTTGTTGGCGACGTCCGAGAAGATCTCCCGCGCCAGCGAATCCGCGCGCCGCAGATCCGCCTGTTCCTCCGGCGAGCCGCTGAACTGCTTGGTCACCATCAGGTTCCCCTGTCACTGAAAAGTGCGTTCTTCCACGTCAGGGCTCACTCTCCTACGGTTCGTGAGTAACCACAAGAGAGCACGCGTCGGCCTGTCGGGCCACGCGGCGAGGAGGCGGACAGCATGGCCATCACCCTGAGCAACCCCGCAGGACTTCCGGAGATCGACGTCTACCGGCAGGTGTCGGTCGCGACCGGTTCGAAGCTGGTCTTCGTCGCCGGGCAGGTCTCCTGGGACGCGGACGGCGCCCCGGTCGGCGAAGGCGACCTGGCGGCCCAGATCGAGCAGTGCTACGTCAATGCCGCCACCGCGCTGGCGAGCGTCGGCGCCTCCTTCGACGACGTGGCGAAGCTGAACGTCCACGTCGTCGACTGGACCCCCGACAAGATGCCCCTGCTCCTGGAGGGGATCTCCCGGGCGGCCGCCCGGCTGGGGACCACCCCGGCACCGCCCGCCACGATGCTGGGCATCGCCGCGCTGGACGTCCCAGAGCACCTGGTCGAGATCGAGGTGATCGCGGTCATCGACTGAGGGGGAGGCGGCCGGGCCCGTCCCCCCGCCGGGGACGAGGGCGGGCTCCGTCGGCCGGCCATGGCCGGCGGAGTTCCTGTACCGTCGTCCCGGGCCCGGACCGTTCAGGCGTGTCCCCCTCACCGCCCGCCAATATGCTTGTGCCGCGCGGTACTTCGCCCAGCCGGCGGCCGGGGGGTGAGGTCCGGTCGTGCGTGGGTGCGGAGCGCGCCACGACGCCGAACCCGAATATGAGTAAGGAAATGGCATGGCACGTGAGCATGATCCTTCCAGACACATACCGCCGAGTTCGGACACGTCCTCCGGCGCTTCCGGTCCGTCCGGGAACTCGTCGGCACCGGCCCGCCGGGCGGTGCCGACGCAGGGTGCGGCCGGGGATCCCGGCGACGCCCCGAGTCCCGGCGGCCTGAGCGGAGGCAAGGACACGCGGTCCGCTCCGGCCGGCCCGGACGCCGGCGCGCAGGGCCCGACGAGCGAGCGTGCGGAGAGCGGGGACTCCGGGAGCGGCGCTCCCGAGGGTGCGGACGCCCGCACACGGACCGCGAAGCGAGCGGGCGCCGCCGGAGCCACCGCCACTGCTTCCGGCAC
>NZ_DATMVN010000310.1:0-3045 GCF_035563135.1 Streptomyces sp. | reverse complement strand
GGCCCGGACGGCGCCTGCACGCGGACGGGGTACGGCACGCCCCCGCCGCCGTCCTCGGATCTGACCCTGCTGCCGGTGCGCGAAGTCGACGGCGCCGTCTTCGTGTGGCGGCACCACGACGGGCGGGCACCGGACTGGGAGCTCACGCCCTGGCACACGCTCGGGACGCGGGCGCCGCGGTTGGCCGCGTGGGAGATGGCGGGGCACAGCCAGGACGTGGTCGAGAACACGGTGGACATCGGGCACTTCACGCCGCTGCACGGCTGGGGCGCGTCGGAGGTAGCCGAGCCGGCGGTCTTCGAGGGGCGGTCCTTCCGGATCTCGGTGCGCTCCGAGGAGCGGGTGCCGCTGCTGGGCGCGAGTCCGCTGGAGGTGACGCTGGAGGGCAACGGGATCAGCCGGGTGCACGTGTGCACGGCGCTCCCTCGGTTCGGGGTGCGCACCTGTGCCGTATACACGACCACGATGATCGCGCCCGCGGTTTTCCAGCTGCGCCAGACGAGCCGCTTCGAGGTGGCCGAGCCGGCCGCCCTCCCGGCCCCGCTGGCCCGCTGGGTGAGCGGCTCGGTACACCGGCTGCTGGCGGGTGTGATGTTCCGGGGCAACTGTGCTTTCGTGTCCCAGGACTTCCCGGTCTGGGCGACGAAGCGGTACGTGTCTCCGCCCCGGCTGGCCCGCGGCGACGGCCCGATCGGCCCGTTCCGCCACTGGGCCCGGCAGTTCTACCCGCCGGACCGTTACCTCCCCCGGCTGCGGGAGCAGGCCGGCGCCTGAGAGGAGCAGGTGCGCAAGGGCGCGGCCGAGTTGACGCACGCGCTGTCTCTTTATGTGGTGGACGCCGCCGTGGCGATCATCCGCGAGCTGGGTCGCACTCAGCCGGACACCCTCATCCACGGTGACCTGCACGGCAGAAACACCCTGCGCGCCGACCGCGGACCACGGCTGGCAGTTGACCCCGAGGGGTACTCGGGAGACCCGGCCTACGGCGGTGGCACGCTGTTGTAGTCACGCACGCTTACGCTCCATGAACGGCACGACCTGCGCAAAGCTCTTCACCGCACCTTGGCCCCATCCCTGAGAGGCTGTGGCCTTTCCGTACTTGATCGCTGGCTTTCTGCTGGTCAGGCATGGTGTGGCGGGTTCTGTGGCAGACAGGACACGTCGTGCCGGTCTGGTCGTGGAGGTTCGGGGATGCCGTCGGTGGTCGGTTTGCCGGAGGAGCGGGAACGGGGTGCCCGCCAGCGGGTCGGGGTGTTGCGTGAGGAAGCGGACCGGGTCCTTGCCGAGCTGCGCGACGCGGAGCTGTTCCGGGAACGGTTCGTGACTGCGCGGGAGGTCGTCGTCGAGGTTCTCGCTGGTCCGGGCGGTGGTGTCGACGCCGAGAAGACGGCCGTGCCGGTTACGGAGAGCGCTGCCCCGACGCGGCTGCCGGGGCAGCGCTCTCTGCCCACTTCACCGCGCTGCGCGCACCACGCTCGCTCCCGATCCCCCTCGTCATGCCCCGTTGACCCGGTCAAGGGCGCCGGACCCCGGCTGGTCCCCAACTGGTCCCCAATAATGATCAAGGGCCGGTTTCGGATTGCTCCGAAACCGGCCCTGACCTGCGACTCTCACGAGTCGGGACGACAGGATTTGAACCTGCGACCCCTTGACCCCCAGTCAAGTGCGCTACCAAGCTGCGCTACGTCCCGATGCGTTTCCTCCCGGTGTTCCCGGGCGGTCGCGCAGGACAAACATTACCTCACTCCGAGGGCCGGATCGACGCCTGTACCTGCTGGGCGCGGCTCGCCAGTCCTTCCGCTCCGCAGTCGGTGGCGAGTTTCTGGGCCAGGGCGACCTCCCGCCGGGAGCGGATCGCCTTCCCGTACTCGAAGCGCGCCAGGGCGTGCTCGTAGGCGGACGAGGACGCCGCGAGGTGGCGCACGGACTCGGCCAGGAGAGGGGCGGCCTCCTGCGCGGGCACGAAGAGGGCCACACAGCGCAGGGCCTCACCGATCGCCGTGTCCGTGCCGAAGCGTTCCGCGTGGACGCGGGCCCGGGTGGCCAGCTGGGCGGCCCGTACCGGGTCGGTGTCGGCGAGAGCGCGGGCGAGATCCCCGGCCCAGGGCGCCCAGACTCCGTTGAACCGGCCTCGTGGCTCCAGGGCCGCGCCCGCCGCCTCCAGCTCGGTCACGGCCTCCTCCGTGCGGCCCTCGGCCAGCAGCAGTCGTCCGCGTACGCACGGGGCGTCCGGCAGGACCATCGCGCTGGGGTACGGCGGACCGAAGCCGTACCGGTCGGCGATCAGCCGGGCCTCCGCCGTCCGCCCACGGGCGAGCAGCGTGTCGACGAGGAGGCAGGTGGCGTCCCAGTGGACGGGCAGTCCGCTGCCCGCCCGGTCGGCGAGGCGCAACCCCTCGCGCAGGAAGCCCTCCGCCTCGGCGAGCCGGCCCCGCCTGCGGTGCACGAGTCCCAGAAGGGTGTGTGCGAACGCGAGGTGCGCACCGCTCCAGCCGGAGATCTCGAAGGCCCGTACGGCCTCGCCGAAAAGCGCGTCGGCCCGGTCGAGCTGGTCGGTGAACGCGTAGGTGATCCCGACCATCGCGGGGAGTTCGAATCCCCATTCCGAGTCGGTCCAGCCCAGTCCGCGTGCGGGCCGCCCGTCCACCAGCGCGCGTTCGCAGAGGTCCACGACGAGTTGGGCGTTCTCACCACGCAGCATGGCGTCGAAGGCCCGCAGGGTCAGCAGGGCGCGCTCGGCGTTGTCGCGGCCCTTGAGATGGTCCGCGTTGCGGGCGAGGCGGGCCGACCGGCCGGGGCCGTCGTCCTCGGTGGCCTGCATGCCCTCCCACAGGAAGTGTGCGGCCTGGAGCCGCATCAGGCCGGGCCCGGGAGGGGTGCGGGACGCCTCGGCCGCGAGGGAGAGCGCCGCGTCCTTGAGCTGGTTGTTGTGGGACAGGGCGGAGGCGAGCCGGAAGGTGGCGTCGATCCGGAGTGTCTCGTCGAGCCCCGGCGTGTCGAGTGCGGCGCGCAGGTGCTGCACCGTGGTGGCCGGTGAGGAGAGCA
>NZ_DATMVN010000309.1:0-4421 GCF_035563135.1 Streptomyces sp. | reverse complement strand
GAGGCCGTTCCCGGCGCACGCCTGATCCTGATCCCCGGCATGGGCCACGACCTCCCCCGCGGCGCATGGCCACAACTCATCCACGCCATCGCGAGCAATGCCGCGCGCAGCGACGCGCCTGATGCTCGCGATCGTGGGGCTCCGCCCTGACGGACGCACGGTTCGGCATCGCCGTGCCCATCGCCTCGCGAACAGTTCTCGAGGCCGCCTCCTGTCCCCTGGCGGCTCACTGTGGGACGGCCGCCTCGGGGTGGAAGTCGCGGAGCATGGTGGCCGTGAGGGAGAAGGTAAGAGGCATCCGGTCGCTGTCGTTGGGCAGGACGTAGCCCTCGGCGCTTTGGACCATCTGCTGGAGGGCGTGCCAGGGTGTCGACCACGCCTGCCATCAGCACTCAGGCTTGGACGAGGCCTGCGGACGCACAGTCTTCAAACCAGGCCCAAGAAAACGAGCGCAGCAGCGCCGATTACGCCGACGCCGACCAACGCGCCGCCCTTGCCCGTCTCCTTCCCGTCCAGCGGCGCAATCGGGACGAGTACGGACGCCACCATGACCAACGTAGCGACGGCCAGTGACCGGGTAAGTGGCAGTGGGAGCCACGCCGCCTCGACGAACAAGACGATCCCGAGCAGCGCTAGGACGACGGGGGCCGCCCAATGAACGCGCTGCCCCGCATCCGAGGTCCTCACCACGGGCAGCGGCGCCCAGGGCAGGCCGGCGGCGCCTGTCGCCATACCGAACATGACCCCAGGTGCCCACGTCTCGTGCATGGCGGACAGACCGGCGCGCCGAGCGACGGCGAGGCGAGCCCGCATCGCCAGCCCCACGACAACGAGGACGCCGAGGCTATAGGCGAACAGCTCAGTTGCGCCTCCGTTTACGTCATGCAGCGCCGCCAGCAGGAAGACGACGGGAGTCGCGGCGAGAGCCCACCCGGGGCGACGGAGTCGTCCCACCACCGGCAGGCGTTGGAGTCGGTCTGTAGCAGGCTCCACCACCTTGTCCAGTAGAACCCGGTTGCCGTCGCCGACGGATGTGCGCGCTAGCCCTAAACCCAGCAGGCAGACGGCGAGCAGACCGGCCGCAGCGGTGGGTGCGCTGCGCTGCACATCCGCCAAGCTCCAGCGAGATGGCAGGGGCTTCGAAAGGTCCAGGCCGGTGCGATAGATGCCTTCGTCGATGGTCAGTTGACGCTCCCGGTCGGCCAGCGACGGATCCAGCGTGATGGCCCGTGCCAACGCTCCCTGAGAGGCAGGTAGATGTAGCGGTCCCATGCGACCGTGAAGGACGCCGAGGTTGAACCAGCCCAGCGCGTAGTCCGGTCTGGCTGCGACGGCTTGCCGAAAAGCACGGAGCGCTCCGTCCTCGTCGCCCAGCCGTGCCAGCTCGACGCCCAGGTCATTGGCGGCCGGGTAGGCCCCGGCGTCGCTGCGGAGAGCCGCGGCGTTGTGATCGGCCGCCTCCGGGGTCCGACCGGCCCGGTGGGCGATGAAACCGGCCGTCATCAGGAAGACCGGATTGGCGGGGTCCACTTCCAGTGCCTGGTCGATCGACCTTTCCGCCGCCTTGACGCGATCCAACCCCAACAGGGTGAGGGCTTCATTGGCGTACACCCGTTCCGGCCGGATGTTGGGCAGCAACCGCTCCTCGATCCACGGCAGCCGCTCCCGGGCGGCCGCGTAGAACTCGGCGGATGCGTGCAGCTGACCTGTTTCGCGAGTTGCGTCGGCCAGCTGGGCGCGTGCGTGGAAGGAAAGGGTGACCAGCCTGTCTGTCTGACTCGGGGCGTTGGTTTGGCTCCAGACCACATCAGCGGCTGCGTCGCGGTCCACCAGGCGAAGCAGATCGATGGCCTCGTCCTGCCTGCCCGCCCGCAGGAGTGCCACCCCGCGGTCGAGCCGGGATTCGGCCCAGTCGATTGCGCTTCTGTAGCGCCGCGCCGCCACGTCGAAGTCGGCCGCCGCGGCGTCGTACTGACCGCGGAGGTACTCCACCTCTCCCAGGCGCAGCATCGGCAGGAAGGCGCCGGGACCGGCTGCGTCGGCCCACTCACGGACGACCTCTTCAGCACGCGCCATGTCGCCTGCCCACCGCCACAGGTTCTGGCGCGCATCCTGGAGGGACTCCAGCTCGATGGGATTAGTCGGATTTGCGAGGCCGGTTTCCAAGCCAAGCACACCGCCCACCCCCCGGAAGCCGACGCCCGGACCGCAGTGCAGATGGGCGAGGTCAGGACGCACCGGCCGAAACTCCTCGGGCAGGTCCTCGAGCGCCGATGCCGCGTCGCCTGCGAGCATCGCACTGCGCCGCCACACCCAACCGGGGCACATCGGTTCCGTCCCGGTGAAGTTGTCCTGGCGGAACACCGGGATGAAGGAGACGTCGTCCACGGAGCCGCCCGCGCCGCCAGGCTCGGGCGCCAGATCCACCGTGAAGGGCGTGAGCCGGCCGGCTCCCGTCGACAACGGCGCCGTGGCCGCGGCCTGGAACAACGGGCCTGGGGTGATGCCCGGCACCGGGAACAATGGCGCGTCGCTCGGGTAGGCCGACGCGCCGAGTTCCGTGAGCCGTGACGCGTGGGAGCGGGCCGCGTCGAAGTCGTGCCCCGCCTCCGCGGCCGTCGTCAAGAGCTCCAGGACCGGGCCGGCGCCCCCGCCCTCCGCCGGAACCTGCTGCAGGAGCCGGACCGCCCCCTTCGGGTCTCCGAGCTCGATCAGCACACGGGCACGACCGATGTCGGCCTCCCGGCCCGCGCCCAGTTCTTTCGCGCGGCGGTACTGGCTCTCAGCCGTCCGAAACTTCTGTCGGGCCGCGAACGGTTGGTCTGCCCGGAGGACGAGCCCCGCTCGAGCATTGGCGTCGGCGGCACCGGTCCAGGCTGCCGGCGCGCCGGGAGAACGCTCCAGCAGTGCGGTGAACGTCGCGGGGGCGCGGTTCATCGCATCCTCGGGCAGGGGGTAGACCACGAGGTTGTGCGGAGACTCCACCTCCGCGCGCTGGGACTGGAACTGCCCCAGCAACCAGTAGGCGGTGAGGTCGTCCGGGCAGGCCGACGCCGTTCTGTCGGCCTCCGCCTGGACCACGTCATCGCGCGGCCAACTGTCAGCGGCGACCAACAGAAGCAGGTTCAGCTGTGCCTCGCAGTCACCGCCGATGCGGGCCCGATCGAGAAGCGCGAACGCGGCCGCGGCGGCGTTGCGGTACTCGGTCCGGTAGAAGTCGTCCTGGTCGCTGGTGGGCCGGGCGGCCAGGACCACGAGCGCGGCTCCCAGCTTCGCGGCAGCGGCTGTCCGAGCTGCCATCGGTGCGCGGTCGAGCATTTCGTCGAAGGTCGGATACCGGTACGGATATGGCACGGGGAAGCCGACACCCTCGAAGGTCGCGTCCGGAACGAAGGGGGCGGCTGGGTCGAGAAGCTCGATCAGCCGGTCACTGCCCGCAGCACCCAGTGCTCGGACAGCGAGGCGACGGAGGTCCTCCGGAGTGCGTATGCGCGAGCCCGCCGGCAAGCCCGCCGGAAGATCGATGATCCGTCCGCCCCGGGCGTCGACAGGCAATGGTGGGAGAACCACGTCGTCGGAGGGGCGAGGCCCCGGCCGGGCGCTGAGGAACGTTGCCAGAAGAGGAAGCATTAGCAGCGCGATCACTGAGGTCGCCACTAATAGATCGAGCCACCGAAAAGCACGGTGCGGTGTCGGAGCGGTCACATGGGATTGACGTGCCCGTGCTGAAGAGCTGGCCGGAGAGTCGCCCCCCTCGGCGGAGCGAGAGGTCAGCAGGTCCGGAGTGGATGTGCTTTTACCCGCTGCAGCGCCCGCTTGCCCACTCTCGGCCACGTCTTCCCCCTACTCACAACTGAGGGATCAGAGGGCTAAAGCTTCCGTTTAGATACCTCGGATGACTTAATTCTAAGGAGCAGTGACCGCAGGCGTCAGGGATCGTGGGGCCGGTGCGCCGATGCGGTCGCTGGGGACTGCTCACGAGTAGGTGACATCTGATCTGTGGTGCCGAGAGGTGCCGCTGGAAGGATGTTCACCGTATTCCTGGCCGGACGGCGTCAGGGGCTCTCGGCGGGCAGCGGCCGATCCACTGCTCTGCGGAGGCCGCCGAGAGCCTCGGCGAGCAGCACTGAACTACCCATCGCGGCGGCGTAGGCGGCCAGCAGGCCGCTCAGGCGAATGCCCAGCGCGCGGGCCCGTAGCTCCCGCTCGGCGTCGACCTGCCCGTACGCCTGGAAGAAGGCTGCTCGCGCCGGCCCGGCGAAGGCGGTGAACGCCAGCGTCAGGTCCACGGCCGGATCGGCCAGGCAGACATCGCCCCAGTCGATGACGCCGACGGCGTCGCCCTCCTGGTCGAGGAGCAGGTGCCGCACATGCAGGTCGCCGTGGACCAGGACCGGGTCGCCGGCCGGTGCACCCAGCCG
>NZ_DATMVN010000308.1:0-4960 GCF_035563135.1 Streptomyces sp. | reverse complement strand
CCCGCCTCCAGGCGAGCGCCGACCTGTGCCTGGCCCCGGGTCCGGCGGAGACCTTCGGACTGTCGGCCCTGGAGGCACTCGCCTGCGGTACCCCGGTGGTGGCGAGCGCCGGCTCCGCGCTCCCGGAAGTGATCGGCCCGGCCGGACTGGCCGCCGCCGACACGGGCCGGGCGTTCGCCGCCGCACTACGGGAACTGCTGGCCAGGCCGGAGCGGGAGCGCCGGGCCGCGGCCCGGGAGCGGGCCGGGCTCTTCGGCTGGGACCGTTCGGTGGCGTCGTTCCTGGCCGCCCACGACATCCCGCAGCGGCGCGGCGCCCTGGGGACGCAGCCATGAGCGGGGTGGCGCCGCCCCATGGGCCCCCACGGGCGGCCGCCTCGCGCCGTTCCGGAGCCGGTGACGGCTTCGACGGGGCCGACACCGGGCAGACCCACATGACCAACTCCCGGCTCACCGGTCCGGAGATCCTCGAACGGCGCTGCCCGGTGCTCGGCGTACGTGAGGACGGCGGAGGCCCGGGACGGTGGCACGGCGGCCGCGGGGTGGAACGCCGGATCCGCTTCCTCGAACCCGTCACGGTGGTCCTCCTGCCGGGACACCGCCGGGTGCCGCCGTACGGCATGGCGGGAAGCGGCCCCGGAGCTCTCGGCGAACAAGTACGTCGAACGTGCGCGCGGGACGTCCGTGACCCCGCTCGAAGGCTGTGACACCGCCGGGCCGGACGGCCGGGGGCGACCTGGTGCTGCGCACCCCCGGAGGGGGCGGGTACGGGCGCCCGTGACCGGTCGCTTCTGCGCCGTTTCGACCGTTGTCGGTGCGAGGACCTAATCTGTGCAGCGTGACTTCGCCTGCCGACACCCGGACCGCTGCGCCCCAGCTCAGCGCGGGACCGAGGCCCGCCCCGGGACCCGCCGCCGATGAGGGGCTCTCGCGACGGCTGCGCGCGCTCGCCTGCACCGCTCCGCTGCACGACCTGGACGTGCGCAAGGCCAATCTGGCCGGCGAGTACACGGTCTACGCGATGGCCGAAGTGGCCCTCGCCGCGATCGACCTCGTCACCCTCACCATGGACTTCGACACCGGCGCCGACCACGACCAGATAGTGGCCAGGCTCCTCCCGCGGGTCGCGGCCCAGGCGCCGCGCCGGCCCGCCGCCGAGCACGAGCGGGTCGCGCGCTGGGTCCTGGAGAACCTGATCAACGTCGGGAGCGTGGACCGCGGCTTCCGCGCCGTGTACGGCACCTTCGGACCGGACGGCGTGTACGTCCGCAGGGACTACGACTTCAAGCTCATCGAGGAAGTCCCCGGCCACGGCGGCAACGTCTACCTCCGCACCACCGACGAGGCGGTCAACGTCCTGGTCGGCGCCCTGGACACGGATGTCACCAGCGCCCAGATCGCCGCCGAGGTGAAGCTGGAGGTCCTCATCAGCAGAGGCCGCCTCGCCGACGCGCAGCTCGCCGCCGAACAGGCCCGCTACCGCACCGTGCAGTACGCCGAGACGCTCCGCAGGACCCTGGAGGCGACCCGGCGCAACGTCCGCGCCGTCGACTGGCTCCACGCCGTACCCGACATGATCACCGAGGCGCTGGACCATGTGGCCGACCGCTACCGCCACGAGAACGCGATCCTCACCAACATCCGCAAGGCCAGGGACGAGGCGGAGGAGCCCGAGCACAAGCGCCGTGCCGCCGAGCTCGTCGACATCGTCAAGGACTGCATCCGCCGCCACACCCAGCTCCAGTCCAGGCTGCTGGAGGCGGGCCCCCTCTTCCGGGCCGAACAGGACCGGCAGGCGTTCGCCGCCCCCACCGCGCGAGCGGGCCTCGACCTGTACGGGCAGCTCGTCGCACCGTTGCTGCCGCTGCCCGTCCAGCAGGCCACCCGGGCCACCGACGCGTTCTTCGCGCACGGCACCGGGCTGCGCACCCCCACCTCGGTCCGGGTCGGCGACCTCGTCGACCTGCTCCTCATGCCTCCGGTGGAGCGGGAGCACCTCGGCGCGGAGATGCCCGAGCCCGACCTCATCGCCACCCCGGACGACAGCCGGTTCAGCGAGGAGCAGCTCGGACAGGCCATGGAGCTGCTCGACCTGGAGCACGACGCCCCGCGCCGGCTCTCCGGACTCCTCGCCGAGGCCCGGCTGCTCGACCCCGAGCTGCCCTACCTGGTCGCCCTGCTCGCGGTCCATGCGGCGAGCCCGCCGGTCGGCACGGCCTACCGCCAGGGCGAGCGCCGGCTGCTGTTCGCCGTCGACGACGGCACCCCGCTCGATGACCACGAGTTCGGCGGAGCCGACCTGATAGTGGGCATGGCCCTGCTGGACGCGGCGGGCATGGCCGCGGACCGCAAGGACGCCTCGTGAGCGTTCCCGGCCCGGCCACCCGCCCCCTGCCGCCCGAGAGCGGCATCCGTACCGAGGAGTCACAGAGTTGAGCGAGCAGCACGCCGAGCACACCGGCGCGTGGGAGGACCGGCCCCTCACGCACGCGGCCGAAGCCGCACGGCCGGCCGCCGCCGCTGTCACCCCCGCCGACGCGGCCGACGCGGCCCGCCTGGTCTCCTTCGGGCTGCAGCCCAAGCTGATGCCCGCCCGCGACGCCGAGTACACCGAGCTGCTCCGCCGGTACCGGGAGGAGCCCGCCTTCGCCCGGCTGGCCGACGCCGTCGCCACCGGCCTCGGACTCGTCGTCCTGGAGGTCTCCACCCGCGCCGGAATGGCGGTGACCGCCGGCGAGGACTCGGTCTTCGCCGTACGCATGGGCGACTACGCCAGACGCGCCTCCTCCGACTCCGCCGACCGCTTCCTGCACGGCCTCGCCCACCTCGCGGTCGCCGCCATGGCCTTCCCCCGCCCCGAGGACCTGGCCGACGACTCCTACATCGGCCGCATCACCGTCAACGGCGTCGACGCCTTCGTCCGCCAGGCATGTCGGCGCCTGGAGGAGCGCGCCGAGGAACAGGGCGACAACACCGACCCGGCCACCGACGCCCCCGGTCTGGAGTCGGGGTGGCGGATCTACGCCCGCCGCAGCGCCACCGGAGCCACCAAGGACGCCCGCAGGCTCGCCGGCTCGACCACCGGCATCATCGGCAAGGCCGTCGCCTTCCTCACCGACTCGGGTTTCCTCCAGCGCACCGGGGACGACGCCGGCGGTGCCTACCGGACCACGGCCCGCTACCAGCTCCAGGTACGCGACATGGCCGGCAGCGCCGCCATGGCCGAGCTGCTCGAACTCGGCGTCGTCCCGGTCACGGACGGTTCGGCCACCCTGCTCCCCCCGCCCGACGGCGAAGGCCTGGAACTGGCCGCCGACGCGGGGCTTCCCTTCCACTCCTGAACCCCGGCCCCCGCCCCGCCCCGCTGCCGCACCAGCTGTCCGCCCGCCGCCTGAACGACGAGAGTCCGCCGCCATGTACGAGTTGTCCCGGGTCCGCCTCTACTCCATCGGGCCCGCCGGTGCGCGCTATGCCGACACCGTGCTCGACCTGCGCGGAGTCGGCGAGCCCGTGCCCAGGCCCGCTCCGGCCCAGGCGGAGTTCTTCGAGGACGAGCCCGTGGGCCCCCCGCGCCGCCCGGCGCCCGCCGGGGTGCTGTTCCTGGAGAACGGCGGCGGCAAGTCGGTCCTGCTCAAACTGATCTTCTCCGTGATGCTGCCGGGGCACCGCAACACCCTGGGCGGTGCCAGCTCCGGTGTCCTGCGCAAGTTCCTGCTCGCCGACGACTGCGGACATGTCGCCCTGGAGTGGCAGCACACGCTCACCGGTGAATGCGTCGTCGTCGGCAAGGCCAGCGAATGGCGTGGCCGTCAGGTCTCCAACGACCCCCGCAAATTCGCCGAGGCCTGGTACTCCTTCCGCCCGGGCCCCGGCCTCAGCCTCGACAGCCTCCCCGTCGCCGAGGCCACCTCGGTGGGCCGCCCCGCCGAGGGTGCCTCCGGCGCCCGGGGCAGGCGCCGCACCATGAAGGGTTTCCGTGACGCCCTCACCGACGCCGGCAAGTTCTACCCGCACCTCGACGTGCACTGGGAAGAGATCCACGACCGCTGGAACGAACACCTCGGCGACCTCGGGCTCGACCCCGAACTCTTCCGCTACCAGCGCGAGATGAACGCAGACGAAGGCGAGGCCGCCGGCCTCTTCGCCGTCAAGAAGGACTCCGACTTCACCGACCTGCTGCTGCGGGCCGTCACCGACACCCGTGACACCGACGGCCTCGCCGACCTCGTCAGCGGCTTCGGCAACAAGCTCGGACGGCGCGCGGAGCTCACCGCGGAATGCGACTTCACCGCCGGTTCCGTCGACCTGCTGGGCCGGATCGTCGAAGCCACCGGGACCAGGGCCCGCAGCCGTGACGCGCACGCCGGCGCCGAGCGGCGCACCCGTACCCTCGCCCGCAGGCTCTCCGGCCGCGCCGCCGAGGAGCGCGGCCGCACCGCCGAACTCGCCACGCAGGTCACGGCCGCCGCCCACACCGTCACCGAGGCCGAAGCCACCTGCGGCCACCGGAACCTGATCACCGCCGAACTGGCCTACCGGCACGCCTCCCTCGCCCTGACCGCCGCCGAGAAGAGCGCTGCGGCGCAGCGCCGGGAGCTGGGCGAGGCGCGCACCCTGCACGCCGCCTGGCAGGCCGCCGAAGCGGTTCTGCGCCACCGTGCCGCCGCCGACCGCTCGGCCCGTGTCGCCGTCGCCATCCGGGAGGCAGAGCGTGACGCGGCCCCCGCCCTGGCCGCACGCGCCACGGCCGCCGCCGACCTCGTACGCGCCCTGCACACCGCCGCCGAGGCGGGGGAGCGGGTGGCCGACGAGGAGGAGGAGCGCTCCGCGACCCTTCAGGCCACCGGGGAAACGGCCCACCGCGACGCCACCACCGCCGCCACCGAGGCCCAGCGCGCCCGCAGCGAGGCCGGCCACCTGCGCCAGCGTCTGGCCGAGGTCGAGCAGGAGACCGCCGAGGC
>NZ_DATMVN010000307.1:0-8569 GCF_035563135.1 Streptomyces sp. | reverse complement strand
CCGGTGCCGCGCCCACCGTGAGGGTGCCCCCGTGCCTGGAGGCCACATCACGGGCGATGGCCAGACCGAGCCCGGCCCCGCCGTCGTCACGGCTGCGGGCGTCGTCGAGACGCACGAAGCGCTCGAAGATCCGCTCCCGTTCGGCCTCGGGCACACCCGCTCCGTCGTCGGTCACCTCCACGAGCACGTCGCCCCGGTCCGCCCTCACCGAGACGGCGACAAGACGCTCCGCGTGCCGCTCGGCGTTGTCCAGGAGGTTGCCGACCACCCGGGCCAACTGCCCGCGTGAGCCGCTGACTTCGAGTGACCCGGTGTCCGCCGCGCACACCTGCGGCGGAATCCGGTCCGCCGCTCGCTGGGAGACCTCCTCGCGGACCAGCGCGCCCAGGTCGACGGGTGTGCGCCCGGGCCGCTCCCCCGCGTCCAGCCGGGCCAGCAGCAGCAGGTCGGCCGCCAGCACCTGGAGCCGTACGGTGTCGGCGACCGCACCGGGGACGTCCAGCAGTTCCGGATGGGCCTCCCCCACCTCCAGCTGGGTGCGGAGCGAGGCGATCGGGCTGCGCAGTTCGTGCGAGGCGTCGGCGACGAAGCGCCGCTGCCGGTCGACCGAGGCCTCCAGCACGGTCAGGGTCTCGTTGGTGGTGCGGGCCAGCCGCGCGATCTCGTCCCGCGAGTCCGGCTCGGGCACACGGCGGCCCAGGTCCTCCGACGCGGTGATCGCGGCCAGTTCCCGTCCGATGCCCTCGACCGGGCGCAGCGCGCGCCGCGTGACCAGCCAGGTCACCCCGGCGACGACGAGCAGCACGAGGGGCAGCCCGGTCAGCATGGAGGTGCGTACGGTGTCCACGGCCTCCTGCTCGGCCGCGAGCGGGGAGCCCGCGTGGACGGTCAGGGTGACGTCCTGCCTGGTGGTCGCCTCGACGGTGGCGAAGCGGTAGTCCGCCGTCTCGCCGTCGACGGTGGCGGTGCCGTTCGCGAAGTCCGGCGCGTCGGAGGAGACCTCACCGCGGGCGGGGTCGTCCCCCTCGTCGTCACCGTCGTCCCCGTCACCGTCATCGCCCGGGACCGGCGCCGAGGGAACCGGGGTGACCTCCGCCGTGCCCGTCCCCGAGATCGCGTCGAGGTCCTTGGAGACGGCCACCACCCGCCCCGCCCCGTCGGTCACCTGGACGGGGCGGGTGTCCTCGTCGCCCAGCTCCAGCTCCGCGTACGCCACTCCCAGGGCCAGCTGCCCGGCCACCTCCCGTGCGGCCACCTCGGCCTCCAGGCCCGCGCGGTCCGTCAGGTTGCCGCGCAGCACCGCCAGGACGGCCAGCCCCGCGACGGTCAGGGCGAGGGCGACGACCAGGGTGGCGCCCAGGGCGGCCCTGGCCCGTACGGACCTCACAGCGTCTCCAGCCGGTAGCCCGCGCCCCGCACCGTGCGGATCGACGCGGCGCCGAGCTTGCGGCGCAGCGTGCTGATGTAGACCTCGACGATGTTCGGGTCGCCGTCGTAGGCGAAGTCCCAGACGTGTTCCAGGATGTCCGCCTTGCTGACCACCTCGCCCGCCCGCCGCACGAGCTGTTCCAGGACGGAGAACTCCTTGGCGGTGAGGGTGACTTCGTCCTCACCCCGGTGGACCCGGCGGGCGGCGGTGTCCATCCGCAGCGTGCCGGCGGTGAGGACCGGCGAGGCGGACCCGCCGCGGCGGCGCAGCAGCGCCCGGACCCGGGCGACGAGCACGACGTACGAGAACGGCTTGGTCAGATAGTCGTCGGCGCCCGTGTCGAGGCCCTCCGCCTCGTCGTACTCCCCGTCCTTGGCGGTGAGCATCAGGATCGGCATCTCGTGCCCCGCGGCGCGCAGGGCGGCACAGATCCGGTAGCCGTTCATCCCGGGCAGCATGATGTCGAGGACCACGAGGTCGTGCACGCCCTGGCCGGCCAGGTGCAGGCCCTCCGGGCCGTCGTGCACGACGTCGACGGCGAAGCCCTCGGCGGTGAGTCCCCTCGCGAGGGACGTCGCGAGACGCTTCTCGTCCTCCACGATCAACAGGCGCATGGGGACAGCTTCCCAAACCGAACCTGAAGACGCCTTCAGGTGGCTTCAGGCTGCGTTCAGCATCGCCGGGCCAGTGTGGTTCCCGTCGCACAGCACATCCCGTCCGGAAGGAAACACACCATGAAGCGCAACATCGCCGTCGCCGCCGTCACCGCAGCCGTACTCGTCGGCGGCGGGCTCGCCACGACCGCCGCCTTCGCGGACTCCGACGGCAGCGGGAAGGACGGCCGCACGGCCGCCTCCGGGCGGGCCGACGGGGCCGATGCGAGCGGTGAGGGCGCGGGCACCGCCGGAACGGCGGGGACGACCGCGCGGATCACCGTCGGCGAAGCCGTCGGCGCCGCGCTGAAGGCGGTCCCCGGCACGGTCACCGGGGCCGAGCTGGACGATGACGACGACAGCGCCCGTGGCGTCTGGGAGCTCGACGTCCGCGGCTCCGACAAGGTCTGGCACGACGTGGACGTGGACGCGCGCAGCGGCAAGGTGCTGTCCGACCACGAGGACGACGGCGACGACCGCGACCGCCACGCGCCCCGTTCGGCGGCCGTGTCCCTGGACGCGGCGGTGAAGGCGGCGCTGGGCGCGCAGCCCGGCTCGGTGACGGCCGTGGACCTGGACGACGACGGCGGCGACGACAGTGACAAGGGCGGCGCGCTGCGCTGGGACGTCGACGTCACGGGCAAGGACGGCAAGGACCACGAACTGCACGTCGACGCGAAGAGCGGCAAGGTGACCGTGGACCAGGACGACGACAACGACGGTGACGACGACAACGACGACAGCGACGACGACTGATCCTCCCGTCCGGCGGTCCCGTCCGGCCCCGCCTCAGGGCGCGAAGCCGGACAGGACCCTGCCGTCGTCGGGTGAGGAGAGGAACAGCGCGCCGCCGTGGGCGATCAGGGAGGGCGGCGTACCGCCGATGGGCATGTCGAAGAGCTTGCCCGCGCCGGGGGGCGGGGGCTCGTCGTCCGTGCCGTCCTGGGCCCCCGGGCAGTGGGCCGCGAAGTCGGCAGGTGCCTCCCGGGGGCATCCGGTGGGTTCCTTCCCGCCGTCCTTCGTGCGGAAGGCGTGCAGCCCTTCCTCGTTGCCGGCGTGGAGCACGCCGTCCCGGACGCGCATCGAGAGCGCCTCGTACGTTCCGTCCGCCGCACGGCAGACCACCGCGCCCTGGCCGGCCGCACAGCCCGGCGGGGTCCCGGTGAAGGTGGCGCGCCAGGGTTTCCAGCCAGGAGGGCCGGCCTGCGCACGGCCGTTCCCGCCCCCGTCGCTCTCGCTCCCGCCGTCGCCCCCGCCGGACGGGAGCATGGTGTTCCGGCACGTGGGGAGGGGTTCCCGGGCGGCCCGCACGCCGCCCGGGGACCGTCAGTCCTGTGCCGGGCGCCCGGTGAGTCCCGCGACCAGTTCGTCCGCCGCCGCGTAGGGGTCGAGGCGCCCGGCCACGATCCGTTCCGCGAGGGCGTCCAGCCTGCGGTCGCCGTGCAGATCGGCGATCCGCTCACGGAGCGCGGTGACGGCGATCGTCTCGACCTCACGGGCCGCACGCGCGGTGCGCCGTTCGGTCAGGACGCCGTGCTCCTCCATCCACGCCCGGTGCTTCTCCAGGGCCTCGACCACCTCGTCGAGGCCCTGGCCCCGGGCGGCGACCGTCTTCACGATGGGCGGCCGCCAGTCGCCGGGCCCCCGGGACTCCCCCAGGCCCAGCATGTGGTTGAGCTCGCGGGCGGTGGCGTCCGCCCCGTCCCGGTCCGCCTTGTTGACGACGTAGACATCGCCGATCTCCAGGATTCCGGCCTTCGCCGCCTGGATGCCGTCACCCATGCCCGGGGCGAGGAGGACGACGGAGGTGTCGGCCTGGGAGGCGATCTCCACCTCCGACTGGCCGACTCCCACCGTCTCCACGAGGATCACGTCGCAGCCCGCCGCGTCCAGCACCCGGATCGCCTGGGGTGCCGACCACGCGAGGCCGCCCAGGTGCCCCCGGGTGGCCATCGAGCGGATGTAGACGCCCGGGTCGGAGGCGTGCTCCGACATCCGGACCCGGTCGCCGAGGAGCGCGCCCCCGGAGAACGGCGACGACGGGTCGACGGCCAGGACCGCGACGCGCTTGCCCGCCTTGCGGTAGGCGGAGACCAGCGCCGAGGTCGAGGTGGACTTGCCGACACCGGGCGATCCGGTCAGGCCGACGACGTAGGCACGGCCCGCGAGCGGCGCCAGCGCCGCCATCACCTCACGCAGCTGCGGCGACGCTCCCTCCACCAGGGAGATGAGCCGGGCCACCGCGCGCGGCCTGCCCTCACGTGCCTGCTCGACCAGGGTGGGGACGTCCACCTTCACGCTCGGCCTCCTCGCTCACTCGTACGGTCCGCCATGTGCCCGGCTGTCCGCTACTTGCCCGGTACCCGGATGATCAACGCGTCGCCCTGACCGCCGCCGCCGCACAGCGCCGCCGCCCCGGTGCCGCCGCCGCGCCGCTTCAGCTCCAGCGCCAGGTGCAGCACCACACGGGCGCCCGACATGCCGATGGGGTGGCCGAGCGCGATCGCGCCGCCGTTGACGTTGACCTTGTCGGAGGTGACGCCGAGGTCCTTCATCGACTGGACCGCGACGGCCGCGAAGGCCTCGTTGATCTCGATGAGATCGAGGTCCTCGACCCCGATGCCCTCCTTCTTCAGGGCGTGGCGGATGGCGTTGGACGGCTGCGACTGGAGCGAGTTGTCCGGGCCGGCCACATTGCCGTGGGCACCGATCTCGGCGATCCAGTCCAGGCCCAGCTCCTCGGCCTTGGCCTTGCTCATGACGACGACGGCGGCGGCTCCGTCGGAGATCTGCGAGGAGGTGCCCGCCGTGATCGTGCCGTCCTTGGTGAAGGCGGGGCGCAGCTTCCCGAGCGACTCGGCGGTCGTCTCGGGGCGGATGCCCTCGTCCTCGGCGAAGAGGACCGGTTCCCCCTTGCGCTGCGGGATCTCGACCGGGGTGATCTCGGCCTCGAAGACGCCGTTCTTCCGGGCGGCGGCGGCGCGCTGGTGGGACAGCGCGCCGATCTCGTCCTGCGCGGCGCGGTCCAGGCCCAGGCGGGTGTTGTGCTTCTCGGTGGACTCACCCATCGGGATGTTCTCGTAGGCGTCCGTCAGGCCGTCGTAGGCCATCGAGTCGAGCATCTCGATCGCACCGTACTTGTATCCCTCGCGGGACTTCGGGAGCAGGTGCGGGGCGTTGGTCATGGACTCCTGGCCGCCGGCCACCACGACGTCGAACTCACCGGCGCGGATCAGCTGGTCCGCGAGAGCGATCGCGTCGAGCCCCGACAGGCACACCTTGTTGACGGTGAGCGCGGGGACGTCCAGCGGGATCCCGGCCTTGACCGCCGCCTGGCGCGCGGGGATCTGCCCTGCCCCGGCCTGGAGCACCTGGCCCATGATCACGTACTCGACCTGGTCCCCGCCGATCCCGGCCCGGTCCAGCGCCGCCTTGATGGCGACGCCTCCGAGGTCGGCTCCGGAGAAGCTCTTCAGCGAGCCGAGGAGACGGCCCATGGGCGTCCGCGCGCCCGCGACGATCACTGAGGTGGTTCCGGTCGTTCCTGACATGAGGCACAGCCCCTTGATTAGGTGGTGAACGAGGGTGGGGAGGGACCGGCGCATGAGGGGCGGCGTCACAGGGCCGGACACGCACTCCCCCGGCCCTGCTCCTTCCTCCACCCTTCATGTGCCGGTCCCTCCTGCCCGAATGTACTGAGCGGTACGGCGCCCGTCATCCGGCAGTGGGTGTGATCGCGCGCACGTTGCGTAACCATCCCCGGGGCGCTGCACTGGTTCCATGCTGACGCGAATCGACCACATCGGAATCGCTTGTTTCGACCTCGACAGGACGGTGGAGTTCTACCGCGCGACGTACGGCTTCGAGGTGCACCACACCGAGATCAACGAGGAACAGGGCGTGCGGGAGGCCATGCTGAAGATCAACGGCACCTCGGACGGCGGGGCTTCCTACCTCCAGCTGCTCGAACCGACCCGTGAGGACTCCGCCGTCGGCAAGTGGCTGGCGAAGAACGGCGAGGGCGTGCACCACATCGCCTTCGGGACCGCGGACGTCGACGGGGACGCCGCGGCCATCGGCGGCAAGGGCGTCCGGGTGCTCTACGACGAGCCCAGGACCGGGTCGATGGGCTCCCGGATCACCTTCCTCCACCCCAAGGACTGCCACGGTGTGCTGACTGAACTGGTCACCTCGGCGACGGAGCACTGACCCGGCCGCCGGCAGGGCCGGTAGAGTGGGCGGTTCCGGGCCGGGGCCGGGTCGGGGCCGTGCCACGTCCTCGCCGTTGATCTGTCACCATTCCCCGGGGTGCCGCTCGCCGGCGAGCGGCACTCGTATGGAGAATTGCGACCAGGGTTGGGGCCTCCCCTGCTCAGTGGGGCATTCCCCGCTCGAACGAAGTTGAGAGCCTGGGGAAGAAATTGAGAGCTCGGGGAAGGATGGGACCGCGCAGTGCGGGGCTACGAGAGCCAGCAGAGCCACCGAGCTGACGACGACCATCTCTCGCGGTTCGAAGCCGAGATGGACCGGCTGAAGACCGACCGGGAGAAGGCCGTCCAGCATGCCGAGGACCTCGGTTACCAGGTCGAGGTCTTGCGCGCCAAGCTGCACGAGGCACGGCGCAATCTGGCGAACCGTCCCGCACACGACAGCGCGGACATCGGCTACCAGGCCGAGCAGATGCTCCGCAACGCCCAGATCCAGGCCGATCAGCTGCGTAACGACGCCGAGCGCGAGCTGCGTGAGGCCAGGGCTCAGACACAGCGCATCCTGCAGGAGCACGCGGAGCACCAGGCCCGGCTCCAGGCCGAGTTGCACGCCGAGGCGGTCCAGCGGCGTCAGCGGCTCGACCAGGAGCTGGCGGAGCGCCGGCAGACCGTCGAGTCCCACGTCAACGAGAACGTCGCCTGGGCCGAGCAGTTGCGGGCCAGGACCGAGTCCCAGGCCCGCCGTCTCCTGGACGAGTCGCGCACGGAGGCCGAGCAGTCGCTGGCCGCCGCCCGCGCCGAGGCGGCCCGGCTCGCCGACGAGACCCGCCGGCGCCTCAACTCCGAGGCGGAGTCGGCCCGTGCCGAGGCCGAGGCCACGCTGCTGCGGGCCCGCAGGGACGCCGAGCGGCTGCTCGACGCCGCCTCCACGCAGGCGCAGGAGGCCACCAGCCACGCCGAGCGGCTGCGCTCGACGGCCACCGCCGAGACCGAGCAGACCCGGCAGCAGACCGCGGAGCTGAACCGCACCGCGGAGCAGCGCGTGCAGGAGGCCGAGACCCGGCTGCGCGAGGCCCGGCTGGAGGCCGAGAAGGTCCTCGCCGAGGCGAAGGAGGCCGCGGTCAAGCGGCTGGCCGGCGCCGAGTCGCAGAACGAGCAGCGCACCCGTACGGCCAAGTCCGAGATCGCCCGGCTGGTCGGTGAGGCCACGAAGCAGGCCGAGGCGCTCAAGGAAGAGGCCGAGCAGGCGCTCGTCGACGCCCGGGCGGAGGCCGAGCGGGTGGTCGCCGAGGCCGCCGAGAAGGCCCGGACCCTGGCCGCCGAGGACGCCGCGGCCCAGCTCGCGAAGGCGGCCCGGAGCGCCGAGGAGGTCCTGACCAAGGCCTCCGAGGACGCCAGGTCCACCACCAGGGCGGCCGGCGAGGAGGCCGACCGGATCCGCCGTGAGGCCGAGGCCGAGGCGGACCGGCTGCGCGGCGAGGCCGCCGAGCAGGCCGACCAGCTCAAGGGCGCGGCCAAGGACGACACCAAGGAGTACCGGGCCAGGACCGTCGAGCTGCAGGAGGAGGCGCGCCGGCTCCGGGGCGAGGCCGAGCAGCTGCGCTCCGAGGCCGTGGCCGAGGGCGAGCGGATCCGTGGCGAGGCCCGCCGCGAAGCGGTCCAGCAGCTGGAGGAGGGTGCCCGCACCGCCGAGGAGCTGCTCACCAAGGCCAAGGCCGACGCCGAGGAGCTGCGGACCTCCGCGAGCGCCGAGAGCGAGCGCGTCAGGACCGAGGCGGCCGAGCGCGCGGCCACCCTGCGCAAGCAGGCCGAGGAAGCGCTGGAGCGCAGCCGCGCCGAGGCGGAGAAGCTGCGCGCCGAGGCCGAGGAACAGGCCACCGCCCTGACCGCCGCGGCGGAGAAGGCGGCCGAGGAGCTGCGCGAGGAGACCGAGCGGGGAATAGAGGCCCGCAGGACCGAGGCGGCCGAGGAGCTGGCCCGGCTGCGCACCGAGGCCGAGTCCCGGGTGGCGGCGGCGGAAGAGGCGCTCGGCGAGGCTCGTACGGAGGCGGAGCGGATCCGCCGCGAGACGGGCGAGGAGTCCGAGCGGCTGCGCGCGGAGGCGGCCGAGCGGGTCCGTGCGCTGCAGGAGCAGGCCGCCGCGGAGGCCGAGAGCCTGCGCGACGAGGCCGCAGCCGACGCCGCGCAGTCCCGCGCCGAGGGCGAGTCCGTCGCCGTACGGCTGCGCAGCGAGGCCGCCGCCGAGGCGGAGCGGCTGAAGACCGAGGCGCAGGAGACCG
>NZ_DATMVN010000306.1:0-23276 GCF_035563135.1 Streptomyces sp. | reverse complement strand
TCCTGCTCGGTGGCGTAGACGTAGGCAGCGGCGATGTCGGCGACCGCGTCACCGAACTTGTTCAGCCCCATGGAGGCGGGGCCATGCCGGTCGCACTCGGCCACCCACTGGGAGCCGATCAGGTCGAGAGCGACCGCCCGCGCGGGGGCAGGGGTGCAGTACGCCTCCCCGACCTTGGGCAGGTCGTCACCCGCGGCCGCCCGGCCCTGGCCGGTCTCCTTGGGCGTAGCGACGGCGGCACCGGGCGGCGCCCACTCGGGAATCGTCTCGCCGCGCTCCATGGCCTCGGCGTGGGTACGGACGATGTCCCGGACGCTGGCCGCGTACGGCGCGTCGTTGATCACCGAGCAGACGCCGATGCGCGTGCCGTCCGGCGCGATGACCAACCAGGGCCAGTCCTCGCCGCCCTCCTTCGACACCACGTAGACCGCTCCGCGGACCACCGCTTCCCAGATACTCGGGCTGACCCGCGTCACCGTGACGCGCCGCCTACCCGTGCCCATGACCATCTCCTGCGGGCCGTGCTGCGACATGACGAGACCGTCATCGCGGCGGTCATCCTTCGCCGCCTGCCGCTCCTCGGCCTCCCGCTCGCTCCGCGCCCATGCGGCCGCCTGCTCCTGCCTGGCCTGCGCATCCCGCTCCGCCTGCTCCGCCGCAAGCCGCTCCCGCGTGGCCTCCATCTCCTTGGCCCACTGCTCGACCTGCCGCATCTGCGCGGCGCGGCGGCGCTCCTCCTCCTGTCCGTACGGCAGGGGAGTAAGGCGCCGGGCCTGGTCCCTGGCCGACTGCTTGCTGGTCCGGCCGGTGTGGTGAATACGCACCCGCGCCCAGTAGGCGGCCCGATGGTCTGCGTGCAGCAGGTCGGGGGCGGCGGTGCACCAACGGTGCGCGATAACGCCGTCGGGGGTGACCGTGACGGGGCCGCGGCGGCCGGCGCGGGGGACCGCGATGTAGCCGCCGGACGCCAGCAGCTCGACCAGGGCGGCCCGTACCCGGCGTCCCTGACCCTCACGGCGGCGGACGATCCCGGACGTGTCCGCGTGCAGGTCTCCCGCGTACGCGGCGGCCAGGACGTCGGCCAGCCCTGTGCACCAGCCCATATGCGGCAGTTCGGTTCGGGCGTTGCTCTCATCGAGCCACTGGTCCGCGCCGCTGTTCTCCACCTCTGAGTCAGCGGGTGCGATGAGCGTGGTGCCAGCCGTTCGGCTGGCGTCGTTGGCCCGCTCCGGGGCGTTGGTGCCGTTCGGACCGCACGCGGCGTCAGCCGTCGAGAAGTCCGTCGTGGAAGCCGCCGCTGTGTGGGGGGACGTGCTCCCGAGGTCCTCCTCGGCGGTCTGGCGGGAGTCAGCCTCGTCGGAGTGCTCCTCATCCTTGGTAGTGGACGCGGCGTTGAGCCGGGCGGAGAAGGCGTTCCGGCTCGCCCGGACCGCGGCAACCAGAGCGGCCCGGTCGGCGCGCGACTCAGCGGCCAGCGCGGCGGCCTCGTCCTGCGCCTTCTTGCCGCCGCCCTGCTCGCGCACAGCCGCGCGGGCTTCCCGCTTCGCGCGCTCGTCACCGTCAGCCGCGCCCTGAGCTATGAGCGCATCGGCCAACGCCTTGGACGGCCACGGCGCCCGCTCGCCGTTCTCCAGAGCCCGAGTGAGCATCTGCCCGCACAGCTCCGCCGCACGATCACCCCACTGCTGCCAGTGCAGAGCACACGTCTTGGGATCGCCCTTGGCCAGGTCGCGGGCGAGGTCGACCACATCCCGCCCGGCGGACCGGCTGCCGCCGTGGGCGTCGTCCAGGATCCGGCGGGAGAGGCAGCGGGCGCAGGCGACGAACCGGCCGAGCTCGCAGTCCTGGTCGTCGACGACCGCCATCCAGTAGCGGATCCCGGAGCGCTTCGCGCTGCACTTGCCGACGTACGGCGCGGACATCGCACAGTACGCGTCGACGTCGGCTTCCTTGTCGTCGTCGGCACATACGGAGACGACGCGGAGACGGGAGTTCGCCACCCTCTCCAGGGCGGAGTTCCACACCTTCCACTCGGCCACGTAGCGCCGGTGGTCAGTCCCCTTACGCGCCCAGTCCTCACCCGTGCAGCCTTCGCGGCCGTCGGCGGCGGTCAGGTGCTCGAACCCCCAACGGCACTCGGCGACCAGGCCCACGGCGCCGAAGCGGCGGATCAGGAACACACCGGGCTCAAGCTCCACCCGGTCCGGAACGCACCCGAACGCCGGAGCCTGCGCCGTGTGCTGCCCGTACTTCGCCCACAGGGCGGTGAACCGAGCGCGGGTGGCGGAGTCGGTACGGATCCGGGCGAGCACCTTGGCAAGGGGACGGTCCTCGATGTTGGCGGCCCACCAGTACGACCCGTCAGCGTCGTGTCCGGCTTCCCACTGGCCCTCCTCCGGACGGCAGTAGGCGACGGGCCGGATCCGGAAGGAGTGCCCGGCCGCTGTCGTCAGCACCCAACCGGCGGCAGGCTTCGGTCCGTCCAGGAACGACACGGCCGCGATCGACTCGCCTTCCTGCAGCGCGGCCGCGAGCTGGCTGGCGGCGATGTCCCTGGCTGCAGCCTCGGGTCGTCCGGCATCGCCGCTGACGACGGACTTGTGCTGGCTGTCGACGGAGCTGGGGACGGTGTTCACGGGTATTCCTTCGTGGGCCGGGAGAGGCCACGCGGATGCGCGGCCGGGGCCACTGAAGCGGCGTGCGCCAGCGACGTCGCCTTCTCGCGAATTCCGGTATCGGCGCGCGCACAGCAGGTTCTCAACCGCGTGCTGGCAGGTGATGAGGGCGCCCTCGACGACGGACAGCGGCCGACATGGGGCGAGGGAAGCGCCCCAGACCGGTTGGTGGTTGGTCACCGCGCATGACTGCGGTCCGGCTGGACAGCGGGGCTCATGCATCGTGAGGAGGAGGTCTGCCCCACGCCCTGAGGCGTCCACGCGCCCGGCAGGGGGCAAGGACCCCTGCCGGGCGCGCGACGGTCAACACGAGGAGTTCGAGACCGTCACGCTCACCCGGGGCAGCGCGCCGCACCCCGACGTGACCCCTACCGGAGCACGTCCTCGCGCCGGTCCTCCTCTGCCTTCGCGGCATCCGCGAAGGCACACCCGTACAAAGCCAGCGTCTCTTCACGCCCGGACTCGGCACGGACGGCGGCTTCCTCCATGCGCGCGCACTCGGCCACGAAGTCAGACAGGGCACCCGCTGCGCGGTAGGTCTCGGCCGACTCCTCGTAGTGGCCGGCGTCCCGCTTCGCACGGTTCACGTCGTCGTACGCCCCTTCACAGGACCGCACGGCCGACCACACGTCCTCAGCGAGCGCGTCCCCCTCCCGGACCCGGTCCCGGCACGCCTGTGCCCGCTCCACGTCACCGGCGGCGAGCACCCCCGCCGCGTGCACACGCATGCGGGCCTGCGTCAGCCGCTCCACCGCCGCTTCCCACGCGGCCGCCGTTCGGCCGGACGCCGCCCGCTCGGCCCGGGCCTGGTCACGTCCGGCCAGCCCGGCACGGTCGGCTTTCGCACGCGCCTCCGCCCGCTCGCCGGCGTAGTGCGCGTCCCAGTGCAGGGCGTTCTCGAAGTCCCGAACGCCGTTGTACGCGGCCTGGGCGGTCTCGAGCGCCGCCCACTCGGCGCTCGCGTGCTCGGCGAGCCGGGTCGGCTCCCCGTAGCTGTTGTGCGGGTACTTGGCCCAGTTGGCCAGGTGCTTGCGGTCGTTTCCAGTACCGAATCCCCGGGGGTTCTTGCGGACGGCGGCCGCCGCCTTTCGCAGGTTCTCAGCGCCGCGTCCCTCGATACGGTCAGCCACGGCCAGCGTGAAAGCCACAGCAGCGGCGTCGACCCGGTCGCCGGCGATCAACGCGGCGGAGGTGTACCTCGAGGGGTAATACACCGACCGGCTGGAGCGCTTGGACTTTACCCAGGCGTCATACTGCGCCACGAACGACAGCGAGGGATCGCCGTGCCCGGTGTGCGCGACACCGTCGTAGTCGGTGTGGCCATCGAACCACGCACACCAGGCGCGCGAGGAGTCCTCGAACATCACGATCAACCCGGCGTACCCGCGCGCCGACGGTTCGCGGCCTGCGTCGGCCAGCTGCTTGCGCCACTGGGCTTCCTGGGCGACCAGTCGCTCCTGTGCCTCCTCAATGATCGGAGCGGCGAGCGCCTCCCGCTCCGCGCGCGCTGCAGCGTCCGCGATCGCATCCCCGGCTTCCTTGACGTGCTGCCCGGCCAGCACGATCGCACGACGCCACGACGCACACCCCCGCGCGTCCTCGCCGTTCGTCTCGGCCAGCCATGCCCGCGCCGCCTTCACAGCGTCGGTGGCCGACCGCTCCGCTATCTTGGCCTCCGCGTAGGCGGCAGAGCCCAGCTCTACCGCCCGCGCGCCCGAGGGCGTGGAGCCGTCGAGAGCGTTGAACGCGTCCCGAGCATCACTCAGGGCAGCACTCACCTTCGCCACGGCGTCGGCCATCTGCCGGACCCACTCCGCGGCGTCGCGCCCCCACACCGTCCGGCCCGTGGCCTCCTGCTCACGCGAGACGACGCGTACAGCCTTGACAGCCTCGCGCACGGCCTTGAACCCGCCGGTCGAAGCGGACGCCACGAACTTGCCCGCCGCCTCATTCCACGCGCACACGTGCTCGGTCTCCTCCACCCCGGCGCGCACCATCACGAGCCCGGAGAGCACCGCGGCGCGCACCCACAGGCGGCCGGTCCAGCGGCGCTCCACGCGCACGTCCCAGCCCAGCTGTTCGGCTTCACGCACCAGGGCGCCCGCGCTCTTGGGCATGCCCTCCAGCGCGGCGGCCGCCGCGTCGGCCCCAAGGGCAGCGGCACAGCCGCCACAGCGCCCAGAGCGGACCTCCCTGCGCTGGCACGTCGGGCACGACTCGGCTGCAGTTTCATCCCCGGCCGGGCCGCCGGCACCGTCGTGACCGCCGGAGCCGGCGGCGGCCGGAGAGGAATGCGGGTGAGGGGCTGCGGTACGCGAGTCGGCGTTCATGGGGTGCCTTCCTGGAAGAGGACTGCCGGCGGCTGCGCGGCTCGGCCACTGAAGAGGCAGAGCACCGTCACCGTCGCGATCTCGCGAATCCCGCGCACCGACTGGGCCGGGGCCCCAGCCGGCCGACCTGTCGGTCCTGCGGCGGGTACTCGCCGGTGGGGGTGCGGCAACGTCAGCGACGGCGACCTGGCACTCGGCTCTCGTAGATCAGGTCCAGGTCCCAGGACCCGCGGTGCTCGTACACCGTCATGTGCTGGCAGGCCGGACACCGGAACGCCACGTAGCGGCCCGGGGGTTCACTGCCGCGCCCGGATGCCATCAGTCCGGGCCCCGGATCCTCACACTTCTCGCACGCCGTCGAGTAGTGCGACAGGACGAGCTGTGGCTGCCAGTCGCACCAGACGAGTGGCCGACCCCGGTGCTCGCGTGGCAGCGCAGGGACCCGTCGTTCGACGGGCTCGATCGGCTCAGCACCGGGCAGCTCTTCGAGGACAGCCTGCTGCGGGGCCGGGTCGCCCCGCCACACACGCAAGCACACCCGGCATGTCTTCGGTCCGTTCCAGGGGCCGTCGTACGCGCGGACTGCGGGAGCCTGTTCCGGGTCGGTGCAGCACAACAGAGGGACGGTGAACACCGGCAATGGGGGAGGCGTGACGCCGGAGGCCAGGAGGTGCAGCACACCGGCGGGGGTGCGGACCACAACGGCCGCCGTGCCCTCGGTGCTCGCGGCCGCGGCGGTTCCCGGCCGTGGCGGTGCGGCCGGTTCGGTGGGAGTGGCGGTGTGGGGCTGTTCCACGGGCGCTCCGGAGGCGAAGGGTGGGGAGGGGCCGGCGGAAAGCCGGTCACCAGCCGTTCCCGGTATGGCGTTCGAGGATGGCCACCAGGTCGCGGTGCCATCGGTGGTACATGGCCATGCGGTGCTCGTGTACGAGCCGGGCCATCTCTGACGCGTCCTGGCCCAGGACGAACGGCGCCTTGGTGTTGAGCAGCTGCCGCAGGGCGGGTTCGGGGGAGCGCGGCACATTCAGGCGCTGGTCCGCTTCGGACAGGGCAGTGATGCCGGCCCAGGAGCGGGCGCGGGCCCACAACTGGTGCAGAGCCTGCACCCGCACGAAGGTCTCCATCTGCATGCCGGGAACGGGGTCTTCGGCTTCAGCGGTGTTGACCAGGAGGGTGATGGCCTGGTGGTGGGCCTTGCGGGCCACTCGCGTCTCCTCCAGAACGGAGGCGACGATCAGATCGTTCGTTGTCGGCTGGGGCATCGGATGTCTCTCTTCTGTGAGGTCGCGCTCGGGAGCGGCTGGTCCAGGGCTCTCGGCCTGGACGCGCAGCGGGATGGGTGATCGTGACGAAGGCCGATCGGGCAGCCTGGATGGGCCGGACGGGAGCGCCTCGCTCCTGCGGCTCGTCGACTCAGAGCCCGCTCACGGCTGTGACTGCTCGACGGCCTGCACCGACCACGTCAGCAGGTACGCCTGGAACACGATGCCCTCGTACCTGCTGCGGTCCTCTTCCGTCGCCCACCGGGCGCGCTGGATGGCCTCGGCCGCATCGGGAAACGCCGACAGCCGGTTGTGGCCCCCGCTGCGGTGCGCGTCGAAGTCGATGCTGCTCCACCTGCTGTTCCAGGAGTGGGTGCTGGAGACGAAGGCGTAGTCGGTCTCGCCGGGTGCGGGGGTGCTGGCGTCCGCCGGCGCACTGGTGCGCATGATCCGGTAGAGCGTGGGCCCGGGCCAGGGGCCGGGCCCGGCGGCTTCGGCGTCTTCGCGTCTGCTGTGGGCGTGGGGGCCGAACATTCGGGTGATGTCGCTGTCGGAGGATTCGGCCAGGAGGACCAGGCCCCATGCCATGGAGGGGCAGTCGGACCAGACGTACCGGGTTCGGCTTTCCTGTGCGCTCATGGGGCGGCCGTCCTCTGCTGCTGTCGGGGTCGTGGGCGAGGGGCGCGGGGGTGGCCGCTCTTGCGTGGGGCGGGCGCGGTGCCCAGCGAAGACCGCGCCCGCCCGGGGGCCGCTGTTCTCGGCGCGCGGCTGGCGGCCTGCTTGGCTCGTCGTGGGTGGGTTCAGGCGTCAGGGACGAGGGCGAAGTAGAGGCTGCCGCGGCCGGTGATGATCTCGGTGGCGGGCCGGTGGCGGGGGAGCCCGGAGCGGGGGTGCTTGTGGGGGGCGTGGAAGTTGATGTTGCGGACGGTGGCGGGGTGGCCGTCGTGGAGGATGACGTCGCCCTCCTTGAGGTGGGGGTCGGTGGGCTTCTTGGCGAGCTGGGCCAGTTCCTCGTCGCTCAGGTGGGAGCGGACGTAGTTGATGAGGTCCTCGAAGGGGAGGTAGCGGCCTTCGCCGTCGATGGCCACGCATTCGTCTTCGAGGGCGGCGATGAGCGCGAGGGGGTTCAGGGGGGTGCCGTTGCTGGGCATCGGGTCGGGCTCCTTGGCGTAGGGCAGGCGCTGCCGGGATGGCGCCAGTGAACGGGGGCGCCGCCGGTGGTGGCGACGTATGGCGAATCCCGGGTGCCAGCGGCCGCGCGGCTTGCCCTCCTCGTGCTGTCCGGTCCTGTCCGTACGGTGCGGGCACCCTGAGGAGAGAGGACAGCGCCCGTGCCTGCGACCAGCCCACGAATCCATAACGGCAAGAAGCTTGGTGTCCTCCTCTACGGGTGGCTGTCCCGCTCCCGGCCCTCTTGGGGGCCCGGACGTGACGATACGGAACGACACGTGACGACCCGTGACGAGTCGTCACGGCCCGGCGGGCACGGCGCGGGTGGGGCAGGCGGGCTAAAAAGCGGCGCGGAGCGCTTCTTGCCGTTATGGGTTTGTTGGCTGGTCGTGGACACGGGGGAGACGCTTTGCTGAAGCACGACCGCACCGTAAGCGGGGGAGCGGACACCACCCCTCCGGGCCGCCCGTGTCGGACGACGTCTAGCCGTCCGGCGGGACGTAGCGGAGGGCGAGTGCCCCGCCGGCGTCGGGGTGGGTGCGGGCGTGGTCGAGCGCGGCGGCCAGGCGGAAGCTGTTCCAGGTGAGGGTGTCGCAGGCTGCGCCGGGCGGGCGCCGGTCGAGGACTTCGCGCTGGCGGGGCCGCTCGAAGAGGTCGTCCGCCCCCGCCATGAGGTCGGCGGGGTTCAGGTCGAGGCGGCGGGCGAGTGCGAGCAGGACGCGGACGGGCAGGTCGGGGAGTTCGTCGAGGTCGATCTGGTGCTCGTGGACGCCGAGGAGGTCGGCGAGCTGCCAGGCGGTCATGCCGGCGGCGAGCAGGCGCCGCTTGAGGACGTGGTTCCTCGGGGCCGTGCCGTACTTGTGGCGTCGGGGTCCTTGGCGGCCGGGGCGGGGGCCGAAGGCGGCGTCGTTGCTGATCCGTCTACGACCCGCAGGGCGCGGGCAAGGTCGTCTTCGCGGTGTTCGCCGCGATGGCGGAGGTCGAGCGGGAGTTCATCCACGAGCGGACCCTGATCGGCCTGGACACGGCGGCCGCGAACGGCAACCACGGCGGACGCCCGCCGGCCGTCGACGGCGACATGCTCGCCGTCGCCCTGCGGCGGCCGACGCCAACGAGCCGGTCACCTCCATCGCCCGGCACCTCGGCGTCGGCCGCTCCACCCTCTACCGGACCCTGGCCGCGTACGACGAGGCCGTGGCCACCAACGACATCCCCAGCACTCCCCAGGGAGACTGATCATCATGAGCAACCACGACGGACAGCAGGTCGCACGGATACCCAGCGACCGGGACCGCGGCTTCCACCACGGACCGGTGGAAACGCACAGCACCAGCAAGCACATCGAGGTCGTCGCCTTCACCGGCACCGAGGAGTCCGACATCCTCCACGCCGCCGGCGACTGGATGAAGGACCACCCGATGGCGCAGATCCGCGGCCTGAACCTGCACGAGGAGGACATCGACGGGCCCGGAGACGCACGAACCTGGGTCCTGGAGATGACCGTCGACAACACCGCCGCCCACTTCTGACCTCACCCGGCCTGTCCGACCCGGCGGGCAGGATGAGCCGCACCACGTCCGCTTCACCAAGGGGAGGAACCACCACCATGGCAGTCGAGTTCGAGTCCTTGCAGGAAGCCGCCCAGGAACTGGGCGACGACATCAGCACCCACGACAAGGCCGGACTGGAGGCCCTGAGTACCGCACACCTGCGGGAACAGGCCGCCGCCCGCGACGAGCTGTACGACTTCGTCGACGGCCTGTGGGAGAAGACCAAGGCCGACGTGCCCGACGCCGGAGCCCGCGACGAGTACGCCGGACTGGCCGGCCTTCGCGACCTCGCCGAGGTTCTGAGGCACAACGCCCACGAGATCCTCGACGGCCGCGACGACTGAATGCCCCTCAACCGCGAGAGGAACGCGCACATGAGCCTGAGCGTCGCAGGGCCCGACTACACCCGGGACGACGTCCTCGTCTCCTACCAGTGGGCTTCGAAGCATGAGGTCAGCGGGCACGAGGTGCCTGATCACGTGCTCGGGCGGGCGGCCATGGACCTGGAGGGCCGCGCCTGGCGGGAACGCCAGCACCGCGTGAACTGGGGAGAGGACAGCCTCTTCGACAGCGTCTCCCGCGACATCCCGAGCCTGGAGGACCTGCCCGACCACGAACGCGAGACCGCACTCCGGCAGCTGCGTAAGCAGCAGCGATGGCCGTGGATGCGCCCGCGTATGCGCCTGGTGCGCTGCTGGGTAACGACCCACCCGGAGCAGCCGGCCGCCTCGGGCAGCTGACGGCCGGACCGTCCAGCACGCGGGCACCGCGGTGTCCGCTTCGCACGGCAGACTGCCTCACGTAGTCACACACCGCCCCCGGCGCAATCCCGCGCCGGGGGCGTCCGTACGTACTGACACCGCATGTCGCCGACCACTGACACTCTCGTGTCGCCCGACAGCCCGGGCGCCGCCCCCTTACGACGGGCCTCTGTCCGCAACCGCGCCTACCGTCGGCGGCCCACACAGAGAGGAACCCGATGACCGAGCCCCACCTGCCCACCCCCGCACGCACCACCCCGGTGCGCGACGACCACGCCTGGCCCTTCCCCGTGTCCGCCGGCGGCCGCCGTCACGTACGCCTGCGCGTCTGGCCCACCCGCGACCACCCCGGCCCCCTCGTCATCGCCACCGACCTCGGCACGCGACTCCTCACCAACACCGAGTACCTGTTCCGCGCGGCCCTCGCCAGCTTCGGCCCGCACACGACCGTCATACGCCACTTCCCCGCCTGGTCCGGTCCCGCCATCAACGGAGAGGACGTCTTCGAACAGCTCGCCCTCGACGACCACGACCGCACCTGCACCCGCCGGTGCACCGAACAGATCCTGGACCTCCTCGGCCCCGGCGTCCTCGGCTACCCCGGCGACACCCCGCCCGCCCACGCCGGCGCAGGCGCGGCCGCCGTCCCGCCGCAAAGCACCCACATCGCCCGCGCCCTCGCCGCCCTGCTGCGCCTCAACGAGAGCCGGGTGCTCGAAGTACGGCCCGACGACTACCCCACCCGCACCGGCCCCGTCGCCGAGAAGGACCTCGCCCCACTCAGCCACCTCAAGCTCGGCACCGAGGCCCTCCGGCACCTGACCAGCTTCCTCGCCAAGACGAACACCGACCCCCAGCAGAGCGCTGCCGGCACCAAGCGGGAACGCAAACTCGGCAAGATCATCGACAACCTGCAGGAGCAGGCGTGGCAGCTCGGCCTCCTCGCCGACGAACTGGCAGCCGAAGAACGGAACTGATCCCACCCATCCAGGCACCCCACGCTAATCAGGACGAGCCCGACCGCCCCGGTGAAGCCTCCCCGCAGCAGCGACGGACGCTCCACTGGGGCGGTCGGCACAGATCCGGCGTCCGCTCACACAGGGGTGCCGCGGTGCGCAAGACTCCCACCGTGCCCCCATCACCCAAGAAGCCGACGAACCGCATGGCGCCGCTGGGCCAGGTCGCCCGGGAGCTCTGGATCCTCAGCGGCAACGAATGCGCCTTCGACCCGTGTACCGAGCGGCTCATCTGCGAAGACGGCGCATTCATCGGCGAAGTGGCCCACATCCACGGTGTCGAGCCGAGCAGCCCCCGGCACGATCCCGCACTGGACCGGCAGGCCCTCCGGGCCGCCGACAACCTGATGCTCCTGTGCCCCAAGCACCACACCCGGATCGACCACGTGAACAGCCGCAGCAAGTACCCCGCCCCCATGCTGCGCAGGATGAAGAGGAAGCACGAGGACCGGTTCCGCGCGGCGGCAGCGTACATCGAGGCCCAGTTCACCGATCACACGAGGGCCGCGACCGTCAGCTACGCCACCACCCTCGACGCACTTCACGCCGCCATCGGGGTCGACAAGCTCACGCCCGACGAGAAGCACGACGACGTCGCGATGGTCAACGCCATCGCGGACAAGCTCGCCGAGCTGACCCTGCCGGCCCGCAGCCTCCTCTCCTTCCTCGTCCAGGCCGTCGCCGTACTCGGCATCGCCGAGGTGGCCCGGCGTACCCGCCGGTCACAGAGCGAGATCAGCAGCACGATGGAGGAACTGGACCGCCTCGGGTACGCCTACCTGGAACGCGAACCCGACGAGGACGAACCCCGCGGCGCTCTGAAGCTCTACGCCCACGACTCGTTCGACGGATGGCCGTTCTGGGATGACCTGCGGATCTTCCTCGACGAACACCCGGAGCACATCGCGCGGGTCATCGTCGACCTCGAGTTCAACCTGCTGGACTAACAACGCAGCGGGCTGCATGCGCGCAGCGCCACGGGGGCCCCACTGATGCCACGTGGCCATCGAGCCGGCTGTGGCCTGGAGCGTCTCCGCGGGTGACACCGAGGCGCTGCCTCCTTCGATGTCAGTGACGGCTGCGATGGTGGGCCCCATGGTCACGGCAGAGGTTGCGAGGTCCGATTCGGTGTCCTGGCTGGCGGTCCAGCTCGCCAAGCCGGTAGGCGAGGTGCTGGCCGTGCGCGCTGCCGGTGTCCGGGCGTTGTTGCCTTCCCGACCGGACAGCGCCTTGGGCCGGTACATGTGGTGGCGCTGTCTCAACAGGGAGCAGGCCCGCCAGGCGATGATCCTCGGCCGGCTGGAGGCACTCAGCCTGCACCTTCGGGGAATCCCCGCCCTGGGATATGCCGCCGACGACCCCCTTCCGCTGGAGGCCGTCGAGGAGGCCGAGGGGTTCGTGGACGGACCCCTGGCTGAGGCGCTGGCGCACTACCGGGCGTGCCGGGCGCGGGCGCACAGCACGCCCGCGCGGCTGGAGGATCAGGTGTCCTGCACGGTGAGCAGCACGGGCCGTCGTCCGTAGGAGGCGCTGAGCGCATCGATCACCTGACGGCCTGCCCCGCTCAGGTCCTCCTCGGTCGCGTGCCAGAAGCCCGAGAACGCCTCGTGCATCGGAGCCTTGGGGTCCGCGGCGGGGTCCCGAAGGGCCCAGGTCGCCCCGGTGGTCCCAAGCAGCAGATGTCCGATCAGGCAGTCGGACCGCGAGGAGACGTCGGTGTCGTCGTCGTCCAGGTCGGGGAACGCCTGGTGCCATGCCGGGGCCGGGCCCACCGGTTCCTCGGTGAGCACAGCATGGACGTCCAGACCTGCGGCGCACACGATCATGGGCTCCTCGGTGCGCCTGGGCCATAGCGCGTACACGCTGGTGCCGCAGCCGCCGTAGCTGTCGAGGTGCGTCGGCCAGCGGATGAGTGTGCCGGTCATGGCGGTGGCGTCCATACGGCGCCAGAGGCTGCCCACGGTCCTCTCCGTTCGTAGATGGGGCGGGATGGGCGCTTCACGCGGAGGCGGGAGGCGGCCCGGGGTAGATGGGGGCGGATGGACGTCCGGCGCTGAACCGGGCCGTGCAGTCGGGCCGCTGGACCGCGCCAGGCTCGAACAGGGCGTACTCGCTGTAGCCGCAGATCATGTACGAGGTGTTCGTCCTGTCGGCGAACTGGGCTACCACCTCCCCGTCGCGGCAGGTCAGGTGCCAGGCGAACGTCCAGGTGACCGCGTCGACTGGCTTTCCGTCGCGCATGACATCAAGCGGCTCCACCTCCACCGTCGCCACTTCACCGACCTGGTACTCCTGGCCGACCCACGGCCGGAATACGGTCTGGATGAGCAGTCCGGGCTTCAGCTCGCTGGCCTTCACGTACGGCAGCCCAGTGGCGTCACAGGCGGCGCAGGTTCCATCGGTGGGGTGGCGGTGCGTCATCGACTTCTCCGAAGGGGCGGGATCGCGGTTGTGGGGTGTCGTCCCGGATGCTTGCGCAGGCCGAGCGGATAGCCATCGGTCCGCGAATTCAGGCGCCGGCGGCTCGCCGTAGGGCGCGTCCCGAGGTGCCGGCCAGGGCCGGTTGCTGGATGGGCATGGGCGTGCCGGCGGCGGACAGCGGTGCGCAACGTCCGCCGCCGGCACGCAGAAGACCGGCCGTCCGCTGGCCCGTACCGACCCGAGGGCGTCGGCCGTCAACACCACGGCTCCTCTTTCGAGGGACCTCTGCCTGCTTCCGGGCAGTCGTTCCTCGCGGTGCCGGTAGCGTCGGGGGGACGGCAGAGTGCCTGCCGGTCTCCCGCTGATGCGACACCCCACGCGGTCCCAGCGAAGAGGCGAAGGAGCCTCGCGGTGTCCGCGGGGTGAGTCCTGGACCCGGCACGCACCATCTCTTGTGAGACCGACCGTGGACTTTGACGGCCGGGCGTGGGCGGCCTCGAAGGACGCAGCATGGCACGGAACCGGACAGTGCAGCGCAAGGCCCGGCAGCTCCAGCGGCGGACGGGTGGCGGGTTCAACGCCGCCCGCGACCAGGTGGTCGCGCTGCCGCCGTTGCGGGCGCGTCTCACGCAGGAGGAATGGCTGGCCGCCGGGCGGGCCCGGTTCGGCACGGACGACATCAGCCAGTGGTCTGCCCTGTGCCCTCGGTGCGGGCACGTCACGTCTGTGGCGCGGTTCACGGAGGTCTCCGGGACCACGGAGCTGACGCAGGCGTTCACCGAATGCCTCGGCCGGCACCTTCCCGGCACCGGGTCCCACACGTTCCCGTGTGACTGGGCCGCTTGGGGACACATCCCCCTGTACGGCTACACCGTCGTCGTCGACGGGCGGGAGTTCCGGGTGTTCGCCTTCCCGGCCTCGGACGAGGACGTGGCGAAGAACAAGGCGCGCCAGGAAGGGCGGGCTGCGGCCTGGCAGGCGCGCATCGACGCGGCAGCGAAGGCGGAGGCAGAGGCAGAGGAGGACCAGAAGGAGGACGGTGACCAGACGGACGTGTGCGAGTCATGCGACCGGCCGTTGGGCCGTCGTCACCGGCAGGACTGCATCTGGCGGGTCGAGGAGCTGCTGGGTGAGTGGACGGACGTGGAGGAAGTGCACACCTGGGCGGACGGTCAGGCGCTCCTCGACGTCGCGATGGACCTCGAGCCGGCCATCGGCGCCTACATCGAACTCGTTGGACAGCTGCTGACCGCCCGCGGCATCTCCGTGACGGAGCAGTCTGCGGTCCGGGTGGAGGACGGGTTCGACCTGTCGGCCGACTGTGACGTGACACTGCGCGAGCGGAACCGGCTGGGTGGCCTGCAGTGGTTCTCCTGGGATGCCGAACACGGATGGTCCTTCACCTCCATGGATCCGGCCCAGCGCCCCAGCCCGGTCTTCTACGCCGGCGGCCCGATCACGCCGGTGGCCAGCGAGGCCGCCGAGCGGATCGCGGCCGTCGTCGAAGGTCGGGAGTCGTGGACAGGGCAGCGCATCCGTCAGCGCGCGGTGGTCGAGCCCGGCGCGTGGCATGGTGTGGCGGTCGAGCTGAAGGCTGCCGTCGAAGGCTGTGCCCGAGCAGCAGGTCAGGGCGCCGAGCCGGTGAACTGACGGTCGCCGGCGCGCGCCGCTACGGGTTCACCGTGCTGTGCACGGCACGGTGAACCCGATGACCACGCCCGTGCCTGTTCCCGTCCCGCTCATGCGCCCCTCCGCGGTGTCGTCCGTTCCTGCGGGGCCCGGTTGGTCCCATGGCATGAAGCTGGACGGGTGGCGGGCAGCCGTTCACCGCCGCGGCGACCAGGTCCTGGTCCATTCCCGTTCCGGCCGGGACATCACGAGGGAGCTGCCCGAACTGCGCACTGTGCTAGTGGACTTGTCCGACTGTGTCCTTGACGGTGAGATCGTGGCGGCTTACGCGGACGGACGGATGGACTTCGGTGCTCTCGCACGCACGCCGGCGTGGCGGGCCTCCCACGGGGTCGGGGTTGTTTTCACCGCGTTCGACATCTTGGCCTTCTCCGATTCGCCTGGCCGGCCTGCGTTCGACGTTCGCTCCCGGCCGCTGTGCGAGCGGCTGCCGCTGCTTGAACAAGCCCTCGCGGGGCGCAGCGTGCGATGGGTGCCGGGGCTCGACAGCGCGGCCGAGGCGGTACAGCAGGCGCGGGATCTGGCACACCTTCGAGTGGAGGGTGTGGTCTCCCGTCGGCTTGACTCGCCCTACAGCACGCGGGCCTCCCGGGCATGGGCGAAGTGGCGTACCGACGGTGATCCGGTCGACGCGAGGGTGATCGCGGTGATCGGGCCGGTGCACCGCCCTTGGGCGTTGCGAGTGCTGGTCAATGGCGGGGAAGCGGAGACATCACCGCGGCTGGACTCTGTGCGCGCTGCGGAAGTCGGCCGGCAGCTCACAGGCCACGTGGGCGCTCGCCGGCAACGGAACGACGGCTCCGAGGAGCACCTGGTCGTCGGGGTGGTTCTTGCGGAGGTGCGTCCGCCTGTCGGCAGGCACGGCAGGCTGCACTTCGTGCGGCTTCGCACGGACGTCTGAGCGGCTCATGCAGGCCGCCACGTCGTCACTTCGGACAGTTGACGGCCGGACCGTCCGACTGTGCGGGCGCCGTGGTGTCCGCTTCGCACGGCAGGCTGCCTCACGTAGTCGCACAGGGCCCCCGGCGCGAGCTCGCGCCGGGGGTCGTACGGACATCGCATGTGGTTGACCGCTGACACGCTCGTGTCGACGCCAGGCCGTAAGGAAGGACGATCATGAACGACGTGGCTCCCGCGGCGCGCGGCGACGCTCTCCTGCAGCAGGCCATTACCTCGCTACGCCAGGGCAACCCGTCGATCCGGCCTTGTACGAGCCCCTCACCGAGCTGCTTGAGGATGCCGCCCAGGGCGACGACGAAGGTGTCATCAACCCCTACGTCGAAGCCGTCGCCGCAGCACTCCTCGGCAGCCCGCTGACGTCTGCCCGGCCGGCGGCCGCTTCCGACAGCCACACCCCTACACCGACCAGGAGCACCATCTCGTGACCGCCCTGCCCCGCCTCACCGCCGACGCCCGTTCCCAGGCACTGCAGAAGGCCATCGCCGCCCGCAAGGAGCGCAGTGAACTGCTGATCAGCCTCAAGGCAGGCCAGATCTCTCTCCACGAGGTCCTCGACCGTACGGACACGGTCGCAGGCAAGATCCGCGTACGCCCCCTGCTCGAAGCGCTGCCCGGCATCGGCAAGATCCGTGCTGGCCAACTCCTGGACCACATCGGGATATCCGAACGCCGCCGAGTCCGAGGGCTCGGGCCCCGTCAGAAGGCCAAGCTCCTCGATCTCTTCCCGCCCCAGAAGTGAGCCGCCGTGGTGCCCGGTGCCCGTCCCGCTGGGCACCGGGGCCTGCTCATCCTCTGGCCTCGCGTCCCGGCCGTCCCTCCAGGCTGTCGACTCAGGCACCGGGCGATCGGAGCCTGGCTAGGCCCGGGCCCTTTGTCGTGCTGTGCGGCGCTCGTGCCGGGCGGCTTCCACCGCCGTACGCCGCCGTTGGCGAGCCTCCTCCGTGGAGCGGCACTCGTCCGCGATCTGCCGCCCCAGGGCTGCTGCCGACCATGCGCCTGGGCGGTCGCCGCTGCCCAGCTCTACTCCGGCGGGGGGTGTGGGTACTCGGGTGAGCTCCGGCTCCTTGCCCGGACCGCCGTACAGAGCGACGTATCCAAGGCCGACAGCCCAGAGTCGGAGGCCTTCCACCTCGCGTACCACTGCTTGCCCCAGATCTCCGTCGGGGGTGTCGGCCCAGAGAGCCACCTCGTGCCAGCCGTCGACCGGTGGCGGAGGGAACTGCTGCACCGCCCCGGCGACGGACTCGGTGGTCTCCAGCCACAGCCGGGTGCCGGCCTCGTCCCGGCATGCCACTCCCAGCCACGGCCACGTCCGGACGTCGCGCTCGACGGCTTGTCCGTCGGAGGTGTACGGCGTGAGGCGTACACCTCGGAAGCGCAGACCGTTCACTGTCACCTCGGCATGTGGGGACCTGATGCCTGCGCCGGTGTCCGCAGGCCTTGCCATTGTGGCCGACACAACCCCGCGCCTCATGGGCCCGCCAATCCGAGGGAGAGAGTTTGCTGTGCTCCGTCATGAGCCGTACCCGCCTTGTTCCTTGCCGCTCGCAACCTACGGTGCGCGCGGGGGCGGGCCGGTCGTTCACGGTCTTCCTGGAGGCTGTCGCAGTGCTCGACGGTCCGGTGGACGTTCCTCCCGGCCTGACAGCCGGGCTCCTCCACGCCCAGTCTTCCGGACAGCCACAGGCCGGCTTCCGGCACCCCGCCGGCGTCGCCTCTCTCCCTGCCGGAACCACCGAGCGTGCAGGGCGCTCCGCCCCGTCGTCCTTCTTCACCACCGCCCGATCGACACCAGAGGTCCAGGTATGAGCCAGGAACGTAGCCACGACGAGATGAACGACCTGATCGACGCTGAACGCAGGGTCGACTGGGACGAAGAAGAGTACGAACGGTAGACGTCTCAGACCCCAAGTCCCTCGATGGGGTGAGGCGACCGTCGGCAGGTTCGGGGCAGCTGGGGCGACCGCTAGAGTCGGGCTCCGGGGGTAGCGCAACCTGACTCCGGCCTGCATGGGCGCCCACGCCGCCGCAGGACCGGCCAAGCCGTCTCGGACGCAGCGCTGCATTGTCGTGTAGCCAGCCGGTACGTCTTCCATCGTGGAACGGACGGCGGGGGCGTGGGGTCCGCCGGAGGGGTTCACCATGGTCAAGAGTCGTAAGGCGCGCCGGAACACCCAGGCCCGCGTGGCTGCCACGGGACAGCGGCCCGCTGCCGCCTACCGTGAACTGCGCGCGGTGAACGCGCCCTACGAGGGGTACGTCGTCGATCTTCACCATGTCGTGGACGACATCACCACTCCCGGGCACCAGGGGGACTCCTGGGCGTACCGGGTGCGGACTCCGGAGGGAGCCGACCTGACGTGGAACGACGTCAACGCCCCTGATGCCGGCGGCCCGGAGCTGACTTCCAGGCAGCAGATCTCCCTGTTCGGCGGGTGGCCGCTGACTCCGGAGCTGCTGCGGGCCCGGTTCCCAGGCGCCCGAATCATCGAGCACAGCGTCATGCCGGAAGGTTGCCACGGCTGCCATCTGGTGAGGTGCTGGACCGTACACGTCGGGTGCACCGTTGCGTGCGAGCGGCTTGAGGCTGCGCGAGAGACGGAGGCGCGGTGGGAGGCCGAGGAAGAGTTCGACCGTGCGTACGCGGCGTACCAAGCGGAGCTCGCTGCTCTGTGGCGCCGGCACGAAGCCGAGGATGCCGATCTCGAGCGGGATGCACAGAAGGTCCGCGAGCGGGTGGAAGCCTGGCGGACTGCGGTGGACTCCGGGCGCTGGGACGATGCCGGGGGCACCGAGGCGATGTGGCGTGAGTGGGACGCCTGCAACGCTCGGGAGCGGGATCAGCGTGAGCGGCATGATCAGGAGTACAAGGAGCTGACCGGCAGGCAGCCTGAACCCCCTGCCCACTGGACGACGGCTGCTTCGGCCTGAGCTGTCGGCCGGTGGCCGCACCGGTGAGTCCGCTGCGTAGATGCTGTCGTGCGTGCGTCACTAGGCGGCGGACACGCCGGTCGTACGATGTGACGTCATGGACCGGCTCGAACGCCCCGCCCGCACCGAGATCACCGCGCTGCTGAAGAAGCTGGCACGCGGCCCGCAGGCGACGTACGACCAGCGCGCCTTCTTCCTGAACGAGTACCTGCGGGTGCTCAGCGACTTCCTTGAGCTCCCCGAGGAGCGGATCCAGGCGGGCGACCTCGCGGACGTTGGCTACGCGGTCGCGTGGCTGAACGCCGCGGCCGCGGGTTACACCCGTCAGCGTCGCGTGGCCGGCAAGCCGGACGCGGCCGCGGCGTCGCAGGCAGCTCGCTGCGCCACTTTCAACGCCTTCGCTCGTCACCTCGGCCAGCCGGAGCGTCTTTCCGAGGGGTGGCCCGACAGCCAAGGCCTGCCGGTCGACGAGAGCCGCCGGGTGGTGGAGCTCCTTGCCGACAACCGACCGCCGCGCACGAACCGCAGCACCTGGGAGCGCACCAGCGCGCTTGCGGCCCTGAGGCTCGTCACCGGCCGCCCGCTGTCCGAACTCGCTGGTCTGCAGGTGTCGGCCCTCGACCTGAAGGCGGACCCACCCACCGTCACCCTGGGAGAGCGCGTCTTCCCACTGGACGAGTTGGCTGTGCGGACGATGAACCGCTGGCTGGATACCTGGAAGCGGCTGACCGAACAACTGGAGGGCGGGACCGTCACGCAGGTATGGGTCACCATCAAGCCGGGCCGGCCCCGCTACGGTGAGCCGGCCAAGCACCCGTACCTGCCGTGCTCCATCCGCGCTCTTCGGGCGGCTCAGCATGACCTGACCAGCAGACTGCTCGCCCGGCCGACGCGGCTCGGGCAGCTGAGCGGCCCTGATCCAGACGATGTCGTCTCCCAAAACCCCAAGAGGCGCCGTACGGCGCCGGCTGCTCCTCCTCCGGAGCGCACCGCCGAGGACCGGGCGCTGGCGCTCCGGCAGGCTGCCGAGGTCAGGCGTGAGCGGGCGGAGATGCTGGGGCGGCTGAAAGCCGGCGACCTGTCGCTGCCCGATGTACTGGCCCGGGAGGACAGGGTGGTCGGCGGTACCCGGGTGGGCCGGCTGGTGGAGTCACTGCCCGGCGTTGGGCCCGCTGCGCGGAGGCGCATTCTGGCGGAGGTCGGCTTGGACGAGCAGCGTCGTCTGCAGTCCCTCCGGGCCCAGCAACGTGAGCGGCTGCTCCACGAATGCTCGACCGTTAGCCGGGCAGTCGCCCGCGGCTGACGGCTCCGCACGGACAGGCGAATCCGCAGCTGGTGCGCCGTTCGCTCCACACTGGGGTCTCTTGATTCCCAGCCTGGAGTGAACTGCCCATGACCACGGACCCGAGTGCCGGACCGGCCGCTGGCGACGACCTGCTTGACGAGACCGCGCTGTTGGCGCATGGCGACACGATCGCCCGTGCGCTGCGGCGTTGGTGCGCAGACCGGATCGAGGACCTGGAGGAGGAGTTCGACCTGTTCGGTGCGCCCGACAATCCATCGGAGCGGCAGCGCTGGACTCTCGAGCTTTCAGAGCGCCAGGCGCTGGCTCTGGCTGAGGTCGAGCAGCTCCAGCGGGTACGGGCGGAGACCAACAGCGCTTGGTCACAGGACCGGTGGGCCGACCTGGGGGCATTGGGGCTTCGCCACCAGCGGCACCTGGATGAGGAAGCAGTCGCCACGGCTCGCCGCCTGCGTGATCTCTCCGACGCGTATCCGGGCCGCGGGCGGGCCCCCAGGCCGAGGCAGACTTCTGCGGCGCCCGGGCCGGGAGAGGTGGCCGTGCCATGGGGCGTCGATCCCGGTGCTCCGGCCACCGGTCGATCGCCGCAGATGACCTCCCGATCCTTGTGGGCACTGCTGAGAGAAGCATTCCCAGATGCCTCCTCCGGCCGGTGCACGGTGACGGCACACCGACTACTGAAAGAGGTCCTGCAACCCACACTCGCTCCGGTCGAGGCGATGCAGATGCGCCGGGAGATCACAGCGGCCCTGTACGACGGGGTGAGGCCGCCTGCCGACGAGCGCGAAAAGCACCGCCACCAGTGGATCGTCGAGTCGGTTCTTGCACGGGTGGTCGTACCGCTTACTGATCAGCGCAACCGGCTCGCGGCCGCAGTGGATGACGCCCGCGCTCTCCACCCATTCATCTCGGATGGAAATTGCCCGGTCTGCGGTGTTGTGTCCCCGTGCCCGACACGGCGGGCGCTGGGTGACACGGTCGTAGAGGGCATGTGAGCGGAATGGCCCTGGGGGCATCTGGGCTGGCGCCGTCCGTACGTGCTCCGGGGCAGAGGAGCTGGTGGTGGCCGCCGAAGTCCGGGGCCGCCACCAGCTCAAGCGGATGCCGGGCCAGTCAGAGGGGACGCCCGGCGGGCAGCAGAGAATCCTCCGGCAGGCCGTCCTTGAGGAGCGGATAGCTTCTGTCCGGGTCCTGGAGGATGCCGCCGCCGTCATACGGCCACCGCTGCGGATCACGGAACGCCACTCCGATGTAGGCACGGCCGGGAGTATCAGCCCAGGTGGGGTCCACTACCGTTCCGTCAGCCCGGATGCACCAGGCGTGCGCGAGGGGGAAGTCGACGCCGCCGGGGAGGGCGAACCCCTCGGCGTAGACCAGACCTTCGGAGCGGTGGTCGCGGGCGTACCGGGCGGCGTTGCTGTAGCACAGCCGTGGCTCCATGGCCGTCAGGTCGGGCGGAGGTGGGGAGACGGTGAAGCGGCGACCGTGGCTGAGCAGGAGGTGGTAGAGCGTGGGGAACGCCCATCCGTCTGTGTTGTAGTTGCCCTCAGTCAGCCTCGCTACGTCGTGGAGATAGGTGGAGACCGCCTCCTCGGAGAGGGGGTCGACGATGGGTGTGATCATGAGCGAGAGCTTCCTCCGAAAGGGCCAACGCGCCGAGCCTAGGCGAAACTCGCATCTGGGGTGAGGCCCTCCATCAAGGTGATGCTCGCTCTGCGGCACAACGCCCTGCACGCGCTGTCGCTTCCGGCCACTACGGCCGGACACCGGACGGAGCCCCCGCTCAGGCCGTGAGCGGCCACTGCTCGGCGACCTGCTGCTGGGCCTTGTGCCACGCTCGCTCGAGCTCGCTTCCCTCGATGGGGTCCTGCAGGGACCATCCATCGGCGGCAAACTGCTGGATCTGCGGCAGCAGCATGAGAGAGGAACCTCGCAGGGCTGCCCTCAGCACAACCGTGGCGGTCGGCTCGTGGGGCGAGTCGCCCCACCAGTCCGGCACGCGCCCCTGCCGCCGCGGCGCCGGCTGATGGACGACATCACAGACGCGCAGCGTGGAGCCGAGGACGAAGGGGCGGAAGTCGTCGCGGGACGTCAGTCGTAGCGAGCTGACGCTGAGGCGGCTGCCGATAGCCGGGACGGCGAGAGCGAGGTACCCGTTCGGGCGGCAGAGCGCTCCGAGGAGGCGACGCTGGTCCACGTCCACGGTGGCGGCGTCGAAGAATTCGATGCGGATTCCCAGGTCAATCATGGGTTGATCCTGCCGCCGTGACCGGACACCCCTCGGCCAGGCGCAGGCGCTGGTATCCCGGTGGGGCTACTCCTGGGCGCCGTCGTTCCCTGGGTCTCCGGCCGTGACGGCGGCCAGGGCCGCTTCGAGCTTCTCCTGGGCGATGGGCCCGGAGTCCGGGAGGCCTGCGGCTCGCCACGCGGCGACGGCACGTTCAGTGTCCCCGGCCATGGCCTCGACCATCATGTCCTTGGCGTCCTTCTCGGCGACGGCTCCGTCAGCGGGTCCGAGGTCGACCAGATGCACGGCCATTCGGACCTTGCTGGGCCGCTCTCCTGCCTGGGCCTTCGTCGTCTCCATCTCCTTGTAGACGCGGACGAGCCGGCCGACCAGGCGCTGGGCCGTGGCATACAGCGCCTTGCCCGAGTCGTTCTCGAGCCGATCGGTGCGGAACCGTTCCTCACCCCGACCAAGAGCCTTGATGTAGATGAAGGCGCGGTTGCTGCTCTCCTCGATCTCGACGCGGGTGAGGACGCCGCGGACACGGTCCTTGGCGCCCTCGACGCGCGCGATGTCGGCGGCCAGCTGAGCGCCGTCCAGGTAGAGGTTCAGCGCGAGCTCACGCACCCGGCCGTGCCAGGCTGCCTCCACCCCAGGTCGGCACGGGCCGGCGGCCTGCGCTGCCGCAACGATGAGCTGATGGGGTACGGATCCGTTCACGAGTCTCATCATGCCGTGCCTGCGTGCGGTCTTCTGCACGCGGGGAGATGTGCCTGAGGTGGCTCGGCAGCCTGCGGAGCCGCGACGACGACGCCCCTGTCGTCCTCTTGTCCGTAAGCCGGAGACCGGACGAATGGATGAGCTGACGAATCGAGGAGGGTCTGGTGGGACGCTGGTCTAGGACGCTCGGCGGCCGGCGCGCAGAGAAATCGGGACGGGAATGCCTTCACGGTGCAAGAACGAGGGTGGGTACCCGTGGTC
>NZ_DATMVN010000305.1:0-9615 GCF_035563135.1 Streptomyces sp. | reverse complement strand
CCAGTGACCGCCCGTCCGCCGCGGTGGCGCGCTGGACCTCCGCGCCCTCCGGGTTGGAGGTGAGGGCCAGCACGAAGACCCCCGCGCCGGAGGCCTCGGCGGCGTCGAGCGCCGGGCGCAGCGAGCCGAAGCCGAGATAGGGCGAGACGGTGACCGCGTCGCAGAACAGCGGCGAGTCCTGGTCGAGGTAGGTGGCCGCGTAGGCGCCCATCGTGGAGCCGATGTCGCCGCGCTTGGCGTCCATGAGCACGAGGGCCCCCGCCGCGCGGGCCTCCTCGACGGCCTTCTCCAGGACGGCGACGCCACGCGAGCCGAAGCGCTCGAAGAACGCGGACTGCGGTTTGAGCACGGCGACCCGGTCGGCCAGTGCCTCGACGACCGTGCGTGTGAAGCGTTCGAGGCCCGCGATGTCGTCGTCCAGGCCCCAGGAGGCGAGCAGGGAGGCGTGCGGGTCGATGCCGACGCAGAGCGGGCCGCGGGTGTCCATGGCGTGGCGCAGGCGCGCGCCGAAGGGTTCGGGGGTCACTGCACGGCCTTCCGTGTCTCGGCGCCGACTGCCTCGGCGAGGGTGGCGTACGGGGACGCGGCCAGCCGGGCGGCCAGACCCTTGTGGATGGCGCGGGCGTAGAACGGGCCCTCGTAGATGAAGGCGCTGTAACCCTGGACGAGCGTGGCGCCCGCCAGGATGCGCTGCCAGGCGTCCTCGGCGGTCTCGATGCCCCCGACGCCCACCAGGGTGAGCCGGGTCCCCACGCGGGCGTACAGACGGCTCAGGACCTCCAGGGAGCGCTCCTTGAGGGGCGCGCCGGAGAGACCGCCGGTCTCCTCGGCCAGGGACGCGTCGGACTTCAGGCCGAGGCCGTCGCGGGCGATGGTGGTGTTGGTGGCGATGATGCCGTCCAGCCCGAGCTCGACGGCGAGGTCGGCGACCGCGTCGACGTCCTCGTCCGCGAGGTCCGGGGCGATCTTGACGAGCAGCGGGACCCGGCGGCCGGTGACGGTGCGGTCGGCGGCTTCGCGCACCGCGGTGAGGAGCGGGCGGAGCGCCTCGGTGGCCTGGAGGTTGCGCAGGCCGGGCGTGTTGGGCGAGGAGACGTTCACGACGAGGTAGTCGGCGTGTGCGGCGAGCCGCTCGGTGGACTTCACGTAGTCGCCCACGGCTTCGTCCTCGGGGACGGCCTTGGTCTTGCCGATGTTGACGCCGACGGTGGTGCGGAAGACGGGGGTACGGGCGGCGAGGCGCGCGGCCACGGCCGCGGAGCCCTCGTTGTTGAAGCCCATGCGGTTGATCAGGGCCCGGTCGGCGACGAGGCGGAACAGCCGCTTCTTCGGGTTGCCGGGCTGCGGCTCGCCGGTGACCGTGCCGATCTCGATGTGGTCGAAGCCGAGCATCGACATGCCGTCGATCGCGACGGCGTTCTTGTCGAAGCCGGCGGCGAGCCCGAACGGGCCGTGCATCCGCAGGCCGAGCGCCTCGGTGCGCAGCTCCTCGAAGCGGGGTGCGAGCGCGGCGGCCACGAAGGTGCGCAGCACGGGTGTGCGGGCGGCGCGGCGGATCCAGCGGAAGGCCAGGTGGTGGGCCTGCTCCGGGTCCATCCGCTTGAAGACCAGCTGGAAGAAGAGTTTGTACATCACGGTGTCCTCATGAAGAGGGGGACACCGTTTCCGGTGTCCCCTGCTGGGCCGGGCCGGGTCTTTCGTCCGGATCGGGCCGGACCCCGCGGGCCCGGCCCGATCCGGACGGGAGTCCCTCAGTCGCGGGCCGCGGTCAGATGTTCCGCGTGTTCCTGGAGGGAACGTACGCCGACGTCACCGCGGTTGAGCGCGTCGATGCCCTGGACGGCGGCGGCGAGCGCCTGGACCGTCGTCAGGCACGGCACGGACCGCGCCACGGCCGCGGTGCGGATCTCGTAGCCGTCGAGCCGGCCGCCCGTTCCGTACGGGGTGTTGACGATGAGGTCGACCCCGCCGTCGTGGATCAGCTGGACGATGGTCTTCTCGCCGTCGGGCCCCTCGCCCTCGGACTGCTTGCGCACCACGGTGGCGTTGATCCCGTTGCGCTTGAGCACCTCGGCGGTGCCGGAGGTGGCGAGCAGCTCGAAGCCTTGGGCCACGAGTTCGCGCGCCGGGAAGATCATCGAACGCTTGTCGCGGTTGGCGACGGAGATGAAGGCGCGTCCCCTGGTGGGCAGCGGGCCGTAGGCGCCGGCCTGCGACTTGGCGTAGGCCGTGCCGAACACCGAGTCGATGCCCATGACTTCGCCGGTGGAGCGCATCTCCGGGCCGAGGACCGTGTCGACGCCGCGGCCGTGGATGTCGCGGAAGCGCGACCACGGCATGACGGCCTCCTTGACGGAGATCGGCGCGTCCAGCGGCAGGGTGCCGCCGTCGCCCTGCTTCGGCAGCAGGCCCTCGGCGCGGAGTTCCGCGACGGTCGCGCCCAGCGAGATGCGGGCGGCGGCCTTCGCGAGCGGCACCGCGGTCGCCTTCGAGGTGAAGGGGACGGTCCGCGAGGCGCGCGGGTTGGCCTCCAGGACGTAGAGGATGTCACCGGAGAGGGCGAACTGGATGTTGATCAGTCCGCGTACGCCGACGCCCTTGGCGATGGCCTCGGTCGAGGTCCGCAGCCGCTTGATGTCGAAGCCGCCCAGGGTGATCGGGGGCAGCGCGCAGGCGGAGTCGCCGGAGTGGATGCCGGCCTCCTCGATGTGCTCCATGACGCCGCCGAGGTAGAGCTCGGTGCCGTCGTAGAGCGCGTCGACGTCGATCTCGATCGCGTCGTCGAGGAAGCGGTCGACCAGGACCGGCCGGGTGGGGCTGATCTCGGTGGACTCGGCGATGTAGGCGGAGAGGCGGGTCTCGTCGTAGACGATCTCCATGCCGCGGCCGCCGAGCACGTACGACGGGCGTACGAGGACGGGGTAGCCGATCTCGTCGGCGATGGCCTTGGCCTCGGCGAAGGTGGTGGCGGTGCCGTGCTTCGGCGCCGGCAGGCCGGCCTCGGCGAGCACCCGGCCGAAGGCGCCGCGGTCCTCGGCGGCGTGGATCGCCTCGGGGGACGTCCCCACGACCGGCACGCCGTTGTCCTTGAGGGCCTGCGAGAGGCCGAGCGGGGTCTGGCCGCCGAGCTGGACGACGACACCGGCGACGGGCCCGGCGAGCGACTCGGCGTGCACGATCTCCAGGACGTCCTCGAGCGTGAGCGGCTCGAAGTACAGCCGGTCGGAGGTGTCGTAGTCCGTGGAGACGGTCTCCGGGTTGCAGTTGACCATCACGGTCTCGTAGCCCGCGTCGCTCAGGGCGAAGGAGGCGTGGACGCAGGAGTAGTCGAACTCGATGCCCTGGCCGATGCGGTTCGGGCCGGAGCCGAGGATGATCACCGCCGGCTTGGTGCGGGGCGCGACCTCGCTCTCCTCGTCGTAGCTGGAGTAGAAGTACGGCGTCTTCGCGGCGAACTCCGCCGCGCAGGTGTCGACCGTCTTGTAGACCGGGCGGATGCCCAGCGCGTGCCTGACCTCGCGTACGACGTCCTCGCGCAGACCGCGGATCTCGGCGATCTGGGCGTCGGAGAAGCCGTGCCGCTTGGCCTCGGCGAGCAGGCCGGCGTCCAGTCGCTCAGCGGCGGCCAGCTCATCGGCGATCTCCTTGAGCAGGAAGAGCTGGTCGACGAACCAGGGGTCGATCTTCGTGGCGTCGAAGACCTCCTCCTGGGTGGCGCCGGCGCGGATCGCCTGCATCACGGTGTTGATGCGCCCGTCCGTGGGGCGCACCGCCTCGGCGAGCAGCTCGGCCTTGTCACCGGTCTCGCCGGTGAAGGCGAACTGCGAGCCCTTCTTCTCCAGGGAGCGCAGGGCCTTCTGCAGGGCCTCGGTGAAGTTCCGGCCGATCGCCATGGCCTCGCCCACCGACTTCATGGTGGTGGTGAGGGTGGAGTCGGCGGAGGGGAACTTCTCGAAGGCGAAGCGCGGGGCCTTGACCACGACGTAGTCGAGGGTCGGCTCGAAGGAGGCCGGGGTCTTCTCGGTGATGTCGTTGGGGATCTCGTCGAGCGTGTAGCCGACGGCCAGCTTGGCGGCGATCTTGGCGATCGGGAAGCCGGTGGCCTTCGAGGCGAGCGCCGAGGAGCGGGAGACGCGCGGATTCATCTCGATCACGATGATCCGGCCGTCGGCCGGGTCGATCGCGAACTGGATGTTGCAGCCGCCGGTGTCCACGCCGACCTCGCGGATGATCGCGATGCCGATGTCACGCAGCCGCTGGTACTCACGGTCGGTGAGCGTCATCGCCGGGGCGACCGTGATGGAGTCGCCGGTGTGGACGCCCATCGGGTCGAAGTTCTCGATGGAGCAGACGACCACGACGTTGTCGTGCCTGTCGCGCATCAGCTCCAGCTCGTACTCCTTCCAGCCGAGGATGGACTCCTCCAGGAGCACCTCGGTGGTCGGCGAGAGCGTGAGGCCCTGTCCGGCGATGCGGCGCAGCTCCTCCTCGTCGTGCGCGAAGCCGGAGCCGGCGCCGCCCATGGTGAAGGAGGGGCGGACGACGACGGGGTAGCCGCCGAGCGTGTCGACGCCCGCGATGACGTCGTCCATGGTGTGGCAGATGACGGAGCGGGCGGACTCGCCGTACCCGATCTTCGCCTTGACGGCCTCGACGACTCCCTTGAAGAGGTCGCGGTCCTCGCCCTTGTTGATGGCCTCGACGTTGGCGCCGATGAGCTCGACGCCGTACTTCTCCAGCACACCCTGCTCGTGCATGGAGATCGCGGTGTTGAGTGCGGTCTGGCCGCCCAGGGTGGGGAGCAGCGCGTCGGGGCGCTCCTTGGCGATGATCTTCTCGACGAACTCGGGGGTGATCGGCTCGACGTACGTGGCGTCGGCGATCTCCGGGTCGGTCATGATCGTCGCCGGGTTGCTGTTCACCAGGATGACGCGCAGGCCCTCGGCCTTGAGCACGCGGCAGGCCTGGGTGCCGGAGTAGTCGAACTCGGCGGCCTGCCCGATGACGATCGGACCGGAGCCGATGACCAGGACGGACTGGATATCGGAGCGCTTAGGCACGCTGGTCCTCCATCAGGGTGACGAAACGGTCGAAGAGGTACGCGGCGTCGTGCGGGCCGGCGGCTGCTTCGGGGTGGTACTGGACGCTGAAGGCGGGTCGGTCCAGGAGCTGGAGGCCCTCGACGACCTGGTCGTTCAGGCAGACGTGGGAGACCTCGGCGCGGCCGAACTCCGTGTCGGACGGCTTGTCGAGGGGGGCGTCGACGGCGAAGCCGTGGTTGTGCGCGGTGACCTCGACCTTGCCGGTCGTACGGTCCTGCACGGGCTGGTTGATGCCGCGGTGGCCGTACTTCAGCTTGTAGGTGCCGAAGCCGAGGGCACGGCCCAGGATCTGGTTGCCGAAGCAGATGCCGAAGAGCGGGGTCTTCCGCTCCAGGACACCCTGCATGAGGGCGACGGGGTGGTCGGCGGTGGACGGGTCGCCGGGGCCGTTGGAGAAGAAGACTCCGTCGGGCTCCACCGCGTACACCTCGTCGAGGGTGGCGGTGGCGGGCAGGACGTGCACCTCGATGCCGCGCTCGGCCATGCGGTGCGGGGTCATGCCCTTGATGCCGAGGTCGATCGCGGCGACGGTGAACTTCCGGGTGCCGTGCGCGGGGACGACGTAGGCCTCCTTGGTGGCGACCTCGGCGGAGAGGTCGGCGCCGCTCATCTCGGGGGCCTGGCGCACCTTGGCGAGCAGGGCGGTCTCGTCGGTGAGCGCGTCGCCGGAGAAGATGCCGACGCGCATCGCGCCGCGCTCGCGCAGGTGGCGGGTGAGCGCGCGGGTGTCGATGCCGCTGATGCCGACGACGCCCTGGGCGGCGAGCTCCTCGTCCAGCGTGCGGCGCGAGCGCCAGTTCGAGGGGAGGCGGGCGGGGTCGCGTACGACGTATCCGGAGACCCAGATGCGCTTCGACTCGGCGTCCTCGTCGTTCACGCCGGTGTTGCCGACGTGCGGGGCGGTCATCACGACGACCTGGCGGTGGTAGGAGGGGTCGGTCAGCGTTTCCTGGTAGCCGGTCATGCCGGTGGAGAACACCGCCTCGCCGAAGGTCTCCCCCACGGCCCCGTAGGCACGGCCGCGGAAGGAGCGGCCGTCCTCCAGGACGAGTACGGCGGGAGCCTTTCCGGCTCCCCGGGTGGAGATCGTCATCGTGCGGTGCCTTCCGTCGTGCTGGTGGTGGTGAGGTGGTTGCCGGCTGCGCCGGTGAGGCGGCCGACGGCGTCGACCCATGCCTGGTGCTCGGCCGCGTGGTCGGAGCGGAAGCCGGAGTCGATCAGCTGGTCGCCGTGCGCCCAGGTGATGACCAGCAGGCCGCCCTCGGGCAGGACCTTGCCGGCGAGCGCCCTGTCGAGCCTGGCCTCGCGCAGCGCACAGGCCGGTACGAAGAAGTCGGCCGCCCCGGGGCGTACGACGTCCAGGCCCTGCGCGGTGAGGGTCAGCTCGACCCGGCTGCGGGTGCCGAGACCGTGCGCCACGATCCGGTCGAGCCACTGCCCGGCGGTCGTCGAGGCGTGGTAGCGGCCGGTCAGTGTGAGCAGCGTCTCGCCGTCCGCGAACCCTTCGGGGGTGGTCGCGAGCTCGGGCAGCCCGGACTGCAGGCTCCCCCGCCACTTCCATCCCTGGCGCATCAGCCAGTAGACGAAGGCGATGAGGACGAGCAGTCCGAGGACCCAGCTGATGCGGGCGGACCAGTCGGTCACTTCGGCCGACTTCTGCTCGGCGGCCAGTTGGAGGAGGGGGTTGAGTGTTGTCACGCGAGCTTCCCGTCGACGACCGTGGCACGGCCCCGCAGGAAGGTGTGGGTCACTCGGCCGGGCAGCTCGCGACCCTCGTACGGAGTGTTGCGGCTGCGGGAGGCGAAGCCCGCGGGGTCCACGGCTCCACGGTATGCCGGATCGACCAGGGTGAGGTTGGCGGGCTCACCCGCCGAGACGGGCCGGCCGTGTCCTTCGAGCCTGCCGATGGCCGCGGGGCGGAACGACATGCGGTCGGCGACGCCCGCCCAGTCGAGGAGCCCGGTGTCCACCATCGTCTGCTGGACCACGGAGAGCGCGGTCTCCAGGCCCACCATGCCCATGGCGGCGGCGGCCCACTCGCAGTCCTTGTCCTCGTGCGGGTGCGGTGCGTGGTCGGTGGCCACGCAGTCGATGGTGCCGTCGGCCAGGGCCTCGCGCAGGGCCATGACGTCGGCCTCGGTGCGCAGCGGCGGGTTCACCTTGTAGACGGGGTTGTAGGTCCGTACGAGCTCGTCGGTGAGCAGCAGGTGGTGCGGGGTGACCTCGGCGGTGACGTTCCAGCCCTTGGACTTGGCCCAGCGGACGATCTCCACGGAGCCTGCGGTCGAGAGGTGGCAGATGTGCACCCGGGACCCGACGTGGGCGGCGAGGAGGACATCGCGGGCGATGACCGACTCCTCGGCGACGGCGGGCCAGCCGCCGAGGCCGAGCTCGGCCGAGACGACGCCCTCGTTCATCTGGGCGCCTTCGGTGAGGCGGGGCTCCTGGGCGTGCTGGGCGACGACGCCGTCGAACGCCTTCACGTACTCCAGCGCGCGGCGCATGATCACCGCGTCGTCGACGCACTTGCCGTCGTCGGAGAAGACCTTCACTCCGGCGGCGGAGTCGTGCATGGCGCCGAGCTCGGCGAGCTGCTTGCCCTCCAGGCCGACGGTGACGGCGCCCACGGGCTGCACGTCGCAGTAGCCGGACTCCCTGCCGAGCCGCCAGACCTGCTCGACGACTCCGGCGGTGTCGGCGACGGGGAAGGTGTTGGCCATGGCGTGGACGGCGGTGAAGCCGCCGGCCGCTGCCGCCCTGGTTCCGGTGAGAACGGTCTCGGAGTCCTCACGGCCGGGCTCGCGCAGGTGGGTGTGGAGGTCGACGAGGCCGGGCAGCAGGATCTGGCCGGCCGCCTCGATCACGGTGGCGTCACCCGCCTCGATGCCGGTGCCGGTCTGCGCGATCGTCTCGCCGTCGATGAGGACGTCCTGCGGCTCGCCGCCGAGGACCTTCGCACCGCGGATCAGGATCTTGCTCATGGTTACTTGTTCTCCTCGGTACGGGCGGAGGCGGAGGGCAGGGCGGTCTCGGAGCCGCCGAGCAGCAGGTACAGGACGGCCATGCGGGTGGAGACGCCGTTGGCGACCTGCTCGACGGCGGTGCAGCGGTCGGAGTCCGCCACCTCGGCCGTGATCTCCATGCCGCGGACCATCGGGCCGGGGTGCATCACGACGGCGTGCTCCGGCATCTTCCCCATGCGTTCGCCGTCCAGGCCGTAGCGGCGGGAGTACTCACGCTCGGTCGGGAAGTAGGCGGCGTTCATCCGCTCGCGCTGCACACGGAGCATCATGACCGCGTCCGACTTCGGCAGCACGTCGTCGAGGCGGTAGCTGACGTCGCAGGGCCACTGCTCGACGCCGACCGGCACGAGGGTGGGCGGGGCCACCAGGGTGACGTGGGCACCGAGCGTGTGCAGCAGGTGGACGTTGGAACGGGCCACACGGCTGTGCAGGATGTCACCGACGATCGTGATCCGGCGGCCTTCGAGGTCACGGCCGATTCCCGCGTCGGGTCCGACCAGCCTGCGGCGCATGGTGAACGCGTCCAGCAGTGCCTGGGTCGGGTGCTCGTGCGTGCCGTCGCCGGCGTTGACGACCGCGCTGTCGATCCAGCCCGAGGTCGCGAGGCGGTACGGGGCGCCGGAGGCGCCGTGCCGGATGACGACCGCGTCGGCGCCCATGGCCTCCAGGGTCAGGGCGGTGTCCTTGAGCGACTCGCCCTTGGAGACCGACGAGCCCTTCGCGGAGAAGTTGATGACGTCGGCGGAGAGGCGCTTGGCGGCGGCCTCGAACGAGATCCGGGTGCGGGTCGAGTCCTCGAAGAAAAGGTTCACGACCGTTCGTCCACGCAGGGTGGGAAGTTTCTTGATCGGCCGGTCCGCGACCCGGGCCATCTCCTCGGCGGTGTCGAGGATCAGGACGGCGTCGTCGCGGGTGAGGTCTGCGGCCGAGATGAGGTGACGGGGGGTCCGGGGGTGGTCCCCGGGAGGGCGCAGCATCTGGGAGTCTCCGTGAGGGGTGGAGGGATCAGGCGGGCGGGCGTGCGGAGGCAGCCGTGCGGCCGCCGGGGCGCACGGGACGGGACTCTGCTACTGCTCGCCTGCCGGGACGGTCTGCTTGACGCCGAGCAGCACGGCGTCGCGGCCGTCCTCCTCGGCGAGCTGGACCCTGACCGTCTCCCGCAGCGACGTGGGGAGGTTCTTGCCGACGTAGTCGGCACGGATCGGGAGTTCGCGGTGGCCGCGGTCGACGAGGACCGCGAGCTGCACGGCACGGGGCCGTCCGATGTCGCCGAGGGCGTCGAGTGCGGCGCGGATCGTGCGGCCGGAGAAGAGCACGTCGTCGACCAGCACGACGAGGCGGCTCTCGATGCCCTCGCCGGGGATCTCGGTGCGTGCGAGGGCACGCGCCGGGCGCATCCGCAGATCGTCGCGGTACATGGTGATGTCGAGTGACCCGACCGGCGTCTTCCGGCCGGTGATCTCTTCGAGCTTCCCGGCGAGCCGGCGGGC
>NZ_DATMVN010000304.1:0-2148 GCF_035563135.1 Streptomyces sp. | reverse complement strand
TGTCGGACGAGAGGGCGCGGGGCGTGGATGTGCTCATGCGTCCACGCGCTCATGCGTCCACGCGCTCATGCGTTCACGCGCTCATGCGTTCATCCTGCGGGCGCCAGGGCGGTTCTACCGGTGTCCGGGGCGCTTCCCCTTGCCGCTCCTGCGGGCCGCCGGGTTGCCGGTCCGGGACGAGCGGCGCTTCGCGTACCGGGTGAGCGCCGTCTCGTACTCCGTGCGCCGCAGCTTCTCTCCCGGGGCCTCCTTGAACGAACGGAGGAAGTAGGCGAGGAGCGAGCCGATGAAGCCGATCGACTTGAGGCCGCGCAGCCTGTCGTCCTGGGACGGGTCGGCGGGGCGGCGGGTGAAGCCCTCCCAGGTCTTGCGGAAGGCGATGGCGCTGCACACCGCGAACATCAGCACGACGAGCATGCCGACGAAACTGCCGACCTCGGCGATCTCCAGGCCCTGGTAGGCGAAGCGCAGGACGAAGCAGGCGGCGACGGCGGCGACGAGCGAGCCGAGGGTGACACCCGCACGCCGCAGCCCGTATCCGCCGTCGTGGTCGACCCAGGTCGTACCGAAGAAACGGAGGGGTTCGGGCTGCGGCCCTGGCGCGGTGCCGCCCGAAGGCGCGGCCGGGGACGTTCCGGGGGCTTCGCTGTTCTCGCTCACGGGATCGATTATCCCCGGACGTGTGCCGGTTCCGTCAGTCGCAGCGCGGGGCGATGTAACCGTCACTGCCCGTCTTGACGTAGGCGTCCGAGACGAACTGGCCGTTGGCGATGTTGTCCCAGAGGTTCGACGTGCCGTACGGGCCGGACACCCGCTCCCCCGGCTTCTGGCAGTACACCGGCACGCTCATCCCGTACGGCAGCGTCCTCACGATCCCGTACTGCGTGCCGGGCCCCCGGCGGACGTTGACGCGGTAGCCGGGAGCGACCGGGTAGACGACGGCGCCCGCGGCGAGCGTCGTCACCTCCTCGACGGCGACCGCCCCGGTGTCCGTGGTGACTGCGACCGTGGTGTTCTCCTCAACGCCCATGAGGGCCTCCCCCGTTGATACCGATGTGTGTGACGCGCAGGCTAACAAGCCCCATGCTCCTCCCCCGCACCATCGACTAGGCTCCGTGCGTCGCGCTTGCGCACGAACACACGGGGGTGGGCGATGCCGCCGCTGCGAGGGACCGGATCGCATCCGGAAGCGGAGCATCCTGAGTACGCCGGGCAGTACCGGCTCCAGGCACGTCTCGGAGCGGGCGGCATGGGTGTCGTACACCTGGCGCGCTCCCCCTCCGGGCTACAGCTCGCGGTGAAGGTGGTGCACCGCCGGCACGCGGCGGACCCGGAGTTCAGGGCACGTTTCCGGCAGGAGGTCGCTGCTGCCCGGCGGGTCAGCGGAGCGTTCACCGCGCCGGTCGTGGACGCCGATCCGGAGGCCGCGCTGCCCTGGATGGCCACTCTCCACATCCCCGGTCCGACGCTCTCCGCGCAGGTGAAGCGGAACGGGCCGATGAGCCCCGCCGAGCTGCGCAGGCTCACGGCCGGGCTCGCCGAGGCGCTGCGCGACATCCACCGGGCCGGCGTCATCCACCGGGATCTCAAACCGAGCAACGTGCTGCTCCCCGACTCCGGGCCCAAGGTCATCGACTTCGGGATCTCCCGGCCGTACGACAGCGAGCTCCGCACGGAGACGGGCAAGCTGATCGGCTCACCGCCGTACATGGCGCCCGAGCAGTTCCAGCGGCCCCGCGAGGTCGGTCCGGCCGCAGACGTGTTCGCGCTCGGAGCGGTGCTGGTCCACGCGGCGACGGGGCGGGGGCCCTTCGACTCGGACAGCCCGTACCTCGTGGCCTACCAGGTGGTGCACGACGAGGCCGATCTGGCCGGGGTGCCGGCGGACCTCGCTCCCCTGGTCGGGCGCTGTCTGGCCAAGGAGCCGGCGGAGCGCCCCACCCCGGACGAGATCATGGCCGCGCTGCACCCCCCGTCGTACGAGGCGGCCGCCTTCATACCCGTCCGGCGCAGGCCGCTCGCCACCGAGGCCCCCGGGCCCGGGGGACCGGACGAGGGGACCACCCATGTGCGGGCGGCGGACGGGCTCGCGTCCGGTCCCGGGGACGCCGGGACGGCGAAGGACCCTCGTACGCGGCGCCGGCGCGC
>NZ_DATMVN010000303.1:0-10931 GCF_035563135.1 Streptomyces sp. | reverse complement strand
GGGGTGCGGGCGCGGCCCGAGCCACAGATTCCCGGCGGCATCCACCGTGGTGGGGAGACCGGAGTTCTCGGCTTCACGGACCATGTAGCGGCGGGCTTCGAGGTCCGCTGGGCTGAAGCCGGGGCGGGTCACACCGCCGTTCTCGGACCGGCCGATCTGGGCGAGCTCCGTAAGGCGGCGCAGGAGCCGGTCTCGGTTTACGGGCTGCGCGGGCATCAGTTCACCTCTCCTTCCGACGCTGTCGGCGCGGCCGTGTGGTGGAGCTGGTGGGCCTCGGCTGTGTGAACGCACAGCTCCCCCAGACGCGGCGACCGGTCGACGGCATTCAGAGCGACCCTTGGGGGCAGGGAGAGGGTGCGGGCGAGCACGAGGGCGGCACCGGTCGTCCAGGCCAGCGTGTTGGGCAACTCGCTCGCGGCGTCGGCGGCCGGCTTCAGGCCCAGGGCATCGGTCACCTGCCGGCCGATGGCGTTGTCCACGGCGGCATGTCCGGTGTCGTGGCGCTTGGCCTTTCCGGGCGCCGGGAGCGCGGAGCGGTCGACCTTGCCGTTGGCGTTGAGTGGGACGGCAGGGATGGCGATCAGGTGGGTGGGGACCAGGTGGTCGGGCAGCCGCGTGGCAAGGTGCTGGCGCATCTGGCCGCTGTCGATCGGCGTGGTGGCGACGTAGTAGCCGGCCAGGGCCAAAAGTTCGCGGCGGCTTCCGACTGCCGTGACGACGGCCTCGGTGACCTGCGGGTGGCTGGTCAGCGCGGCCTCGACCTCGGCGGGTTCGACGCGGTATCCGCGGATCTTGACCTGCTGGTCCCGGCGCCCCAGGAACTCGATGCTCCCGCCGGGCTGCCAGCGGCCGACGTCGCCGGTGCGGTACATCCGGGCAGACGGGTCGGCGGCGAAGGGGTCGGCCAGGAATCTCTCGGCGGTCAGCTCTGGCCGGCCGCGGTAGCCGCGGACCACGCAGGCGCCGCCGATGTACAGCTCGCCGGGGACACCGACGGGCACGGGCTGCTGCTCCTCGTCGAGGACGTACATGGTGGTGTTGGCGATCGGGCGGCCGATCGGGACGAGCTCCACGCCGAGATCAACGGTGTCGTCGATCGTGTGCACGCTGTTGCCGACGGAGGCTTCCGTGGGCCCGTATTCGTTCAAGATCCGTGCGTGCCGGGTCGGTTCCCGGTCGCGCCAGTGCGCCAGGGTGCGGGTCGTGAACGCGTCCGCCCCCACCACCAGCATGCCGGTCAGTTCCTTGGCCTGCTCCGCGGTGAGGAGCTCGGCCAGCGCGTCGAGCTGTCCGGGGGTCAGTTTCAAGAATGCGAACGGAGCGTTCTCCGCCAGCACCTCGGTGATCTGGAAGAGGTCGGCTCCCTCCGGGATCATCAGAACGCGCTGCCCGGCGAGCAGTGGCGCGTACAGGTTCGGCACGACCATGTCGTAGGCGACGCTGGAGAACACTGCCCCGCCGCCGGTGCGCTCGCCGAGGTACTGCTCGACGCACCAGTGCAGGTAGTTCACCAGGCCGCGGTGTGGCACCTCGACGCCCTTGGGCAGACCGGTGGACCCGGAGGTGTAGATGACGTAGGCCAGGTCGTCACCGGTGACTTCCGGAAGCTCCGTCGGGGCGCCGGGATCAGGGTCGCCACTGGCCAGGTCCCGGATCTCCAAGGCCGTCCACGGGCCGTCCGGGGTACTGGCGGCGTAGGTGGCGTCGCTGAGCACCAGGGTGACCTTCGCGTCATGCAGCATGTGCAAGGTCCGGCTCTCCGGCGCGAGCGGGTCCAGCGGGAGGTAGGCGGCGCCGGTCTTCATGACCGCGACGAAGGCCACCAGCAGGTCCGCGTTCCGGCGCGCCCGGACTGCGACGATCGCCCCGCTGCCGATGCCGAGCTGGGCGAGCCGGGCGGCGACTCGGGCAGCGCGTTCGTCCAGGTCGCGGAACGTCAGCTGCTGATCCGGGTCCTGGACGGCGACGTGGCCGGGCATGCGGTGTGACTGGTCCTGCAAGAGCCGATGCAGCGGAGTCTGCAGGTCCCAGCCACGCTGCGGCCCCTGCCAGGCGGCCATCGTCAGGTTCTCGTGCGGCCGCGTCAGGATCTGCGGCTCAGCGGAGCAGGGCGGCAGTGCCAGGGCCGTTTTGTGGACCTCGTCCAGTGCTCGCATCTGCGCCGGGTTCAGGCGCGTGGAGACGAGCTGCAGCTCGGTGGTTCCGGTGCTGGGGCGGTGGATCAGGTGCAGCAGCACCGTTGCGTCCGCCGGGTGGGTGGTGGCCGGTCCGAGCGACGTGCCTCCCAGCGGGATGAGCTTGCTGGTTTCGGGATCGGCCAGGTCGGCGGCGGGCCCGTGTGTGTCGACGAGGACCTGGGTGTCCAGGACCTCCACCACGCCGAGCCTCCGAGCGACCTCGTAGAGGGTGGCCGAGGTTGTCGCAGCCAGCAGGGCGCGGCCAGCACCGACCTGATCGTCGTCGAGGCGGCCGGTGCTCTCGGTCGGCGGCACGGGGGCGCTGGTCACGATCAGGCGGTGACAGCTGCTCAGCTGGACGGCGATGTTCGGGGCCGGGCGACCGGTGGCCATACGCACCGCCGCGAGATGCGCATTGACCAAGGATTCCAGCGAGTGGCCGGTGCCGACCGGCACCCGGACCTGGACCAAGTCACCCAGAGAAGATACGGCTGTGCCGCCGGCCGAGTCCGTGGGCTCGGTGATCCAGAACCGGGGCTGCTGCGCCCCGTCCTGCACCTCTGCTACTGCAACAGTCGGCACGGCGGACGGCAGGGTCAGATCGGCTGCGTTCCGGTAGGAGACAGCGGCGGCCTGCTGGTGGTAGCGGTGCAGGACCATGGCCAGCGCCTGAGTCTGCTGCTCCAGGGTCAGTGCGGCCGGGTTGTGGACCAGCAGGAGAGCGGCGGCACCGGGGCCGGTGATCAGCCCGAGGCGTACGGCCGGCGACAGTGTCTCGGGATCGGGATCCAGCTGGGTGACCTCGTTCCCCCAGGCCGTGGCCAGCGCACCGACGGTCTTCGTCAGGGATTCCGCGGGTGCATCGCCGAGGTCGTGGACGGTCAGGGACGGCGGCTCGTCCAGGAACCGCCACACAGGCGTGGTCTCGCACAAGGTCAGCGCCTTGCACAGCCCGGGCAGATCCGTGGCCGCGGCACGGTAGGCGGCTTCGAGGCGTACGCGGTCGGGGACGAAGGAAAGCTGAAGGTGGACGACGGCGGCCCCGGCGCGGACACCTACGCGTAGCAGCGTCAGCTCGTCCGCATCCAGGGTCCCGGCCGGGGCCGATGACGTTGCGGAGGTGGTCATGGTGCTCTCTTTCGGCAGGGTGTGAAGGCCAGTCAGCTGAGCAGGGTGACGGGCAGGTAGTCGTAGCCCCAGGTGCGCAGAGAACGGGACCGTCGCCCGTCTCCGGCCGGGGCGAGCTGGGTCACGCGCTGCGCCATAGCGTCGAGCAGGCAGGTGAGGGTCAGCCGCGCAAGCCAGGCCCCGAGGCAGTGGTGTGAGCCCATCCCGAACGACAGGTGGTCGTTGGGCTGGCGCCCGATGTCGACCTGGTCAGGGGCGGGAAAGACGCTGGGGTCGCGGTTGGCGATCGGGTGCCAGGCCGTGATGCGCTCCCCGGCTCGGATCGTGGTGCCGCCGATGGTGAGGCCCTCGGTTGCTGTCCGCATCACGTTCAGGCTGGGCGCGCTGAGGCGCAGGACCTCCTCCACCGCGCCCGGTAACAGTTGACGGTCGGTGCGCAGTCGCTGCCACTGCTCGGGCGCCGAGATGAAGGTGCTGGCCGCGCCCACCAGCGCCTGCCGTGTTGTCTCGTGCCCGCCGGCGAGCAGCAGGTGCGCGTTGTAGAGGATCTGCTCCAGGCCGAGATTCTCCTGTTTGTCGGCGCGCAGCCGGGCAAGTACTCCGTCGCCCGCACCGGGACGGTGCAGGAGCTGCTGGAAGTAGAGGAACAGCTCAGTGTTGGCTTCGGCCACGTCCTGCTGGCTCGGTTCGGGCGCGGGAAGCGGGCCGGAGCTGGAGCCGAAGGCCGCGGCGGTCCACCGGGAGACCTGCTCGCGGTCGGTGGCGGGGATCCCGAGGATCAGACCGGTCAGGGTCAGGGTCATCCGTGTGGCCACGGCCGTAGCGAAATCGACCTTCCCGGCCTGGAGTACCTCGTCGATCACCGTGCGCGCCGTCTCGGCCAGCGGCTCCTCGAGGAAGGAGAGGGCCTGGGGTGTCATGGCCCGGCTGAGCGAGGCCTTCATCCGGCTGTGTGTGCGGCGGTCGGACTGCACGAGCATCCGGCCGCGGGCCGGCTGGTCGGCCTCGTGCAGCTGTCCGACGTGGATGCCGTACTGGCTGGAGACCTGCCGCCGGCTTCGGTACAGCTCTACGACGTCGGCATACCGCGTCAGCGCCCAAAACCCGGTACCAGCCCCGGAGTTCCAATAGACCGGGCAGTTGCGCTGCAATTCCCGCAGTTCTTCCAGACCTCCTGTGGTGGCGAACATGTCCGGGTCGGATAGGTCGATACCGGGCACGTCAGCCCCCGTGGTGGGGGTCGTACTGCGCCATCGGCAGTTCTGGGGCTGTGTAGGCGGGGATGGCGTCCCAGTCCAGCAGCGCCCGCCGGCGTAGGTCGAGCGCCATCGTGACTGCCCGGTCCGGCTGACAGCCGAGGTGCTCGGCGGCTTCCCGAAGCGGGCGCTGGCCAGTGGCCAGGTCGAGCAGGAGCGCTTCCTCCGGGTCGAGACCGGTGGTGCTGGCTCCCGGTGTACGGACTGGTCGCAAATCGAGGCAATCGGGGGCGGGGATCTCGATCGTGCCGATGAACAGCCGGTCGAGCTGGCTGCCGAAGAGGCAGTCGATCGCCTCCGCGGGGTCCTCCACGATGGGCTTGCCCCGCACGTTGAAGCTGGTGTTCAGCACCATCGGGATACCGGTGAGCCGCTCGAACTCCGCAATGAGCAGCCGGAAACCGCCGGGCAAGTCCGCGGCCACGGTCTGCAGTCTGCAGGTGCCGTCAACGTGGGTGATCTCCCGCACTTGCGGCGCCTTGTCGGGTCGAACGGGGCAGACCAGGAGCATGAACGGGCTGTCGTGGCAGGGCAGGTCGAACCACTTCGTCGCCTGCTCCTGGAGGACCGAGGCAGCGAACGGCCGGAAGCCTTCGCGGAACTTGACGCGGGCGTTGAGACGATCCTTCATCCCGGCAATCCCCGGGTGGCACAGGATCGAGCGGGCTCCCAGGGCTCGCGGGCCGAGTTCGGCGCGGTCCTGGAACCAGCCGACGATCTCTCCGCGTGCGACGGCGGCGGCCGCTGCTTCGGCGGCGCCGCGCTCGTCGGCGTGCGTCACCGGGTCCAGGCCGGTCTTCTGCGCGAGGGCCTGGATGGTGTCCTGCTGGCCGGTGACCTGAGATGGTCCGAGGTAGACGTGGGTCATCCGCGAGGCGAGTGCGGGGGCGGCGCGGCCGAGCAGGACTCGGTCGGCGTACAGGGCAGCGCCGACGGCGTTGCCATCGTCAGTCGCAGCGGGGAACACGAACAGATCCTCAGGCTGCAGCTCCGCGGCGATGCGTGTGTTCAGGGCACTGTTGAGGAAGCAGCCGCCGGCCAGCACAAGGCGGCGGGTGCCTGCTTCCTGCATCGTCCGGGCGGCCATCGCCAGACAGGCGGCCTCGAACTCCCGCTGGAGCTGAGCGGCCAGGTCGAAGTGCTGGTGGTCGAACCCGCCCCCGCTGCGTGAGGGGCGAAGCAGGTAGCCATCGGTGGTGCGGGTGGCGAAGCCGAGGTCGGCGAGGTGAGCGGCGGCCCCGTCAAACCGGATCTGGTCTCCGTCGGTGTGGATGAAAAGCGGCTCTTTCGACAAGGGCTTGCCGTAGCTGGCCAGTCCCATCGTCTTGCCGGCGTCGTCGTAGGTGGACCCAGGCTCGGCAAAGCCGAGAGCGAGCGTGACAGCCCGGTAGACCTCTCCGATGCCGGACAGATCGGTCGGGATCCACAGGTCACCGTCTCGGCGGCGTCCGGCGATCCTGCTGGAGGGCCGTACCGTTCGCCACAGCAGCCGGGGCTCGCCCGTCGGCTGGAAGAGGAACGCGCTCTCCTGCTCGCGGGCATTCTGGCCGATACGTGAACCGTAAGCGTCGATGACGAGCGCGGCGGCCGGACGGTCTGCGGTGCTGCAGTAGAACGCGGCGCTGGCATGGGCGAGGTGGTGCCCGGGGTGGGGCAGCGCGAGCGCAGATGCCGGGTCCGTGAGCAGCCCAAGGCTTTCCAGCAGCCCGTTCTCCTCGCCCTGGCTGCGGGTCTCGGTGGAGGTCGCGATCCAGCGATCGACGTCTCGTCGGCCAAGGTCCTGGTCAGCGAGGACAGCGTCGATAAGGCGGGCCATGGCGGCGGGATAGGCGTGGTGGGCGACGACGCCGCGCTTCACACCGGTGATGCGCTCCAGGGCTAGGGCCCCGCGAACTTGTCCGTCCACGATGAGCGCCGCGGCGCTGTCGTGGCTCATGTTCAAGCCGACGATGACGGTCATGAGGCTCCTCTTGAACAGGCGGAGAGCAGTAGGAGGCCACCGGTGCGAGAGGGACCTGATTGGCCGTCAATCCAACTGCTGTCAAAGCCCTTTGAGGGTGCTAGGTGTGTCTGCGTAGCCGCTAGGGATCGGTGCTGTGCAACCTGTGCAACCCGCTGCGGCCCCTCCCCGTCTGCCGCCTAGGGCCGGGATGATCGAGCCACTTCCCGGAACTGACCCGGGACAATTGGCCACGCGGTGTACATTCTCCGTCACTCTCTGATGCATCGTTGTGTTGAAGGGCTGCCCTATGGCTCGGTCAAAAGAGCTCTCACCCAATCACCGGCTCGGACATCTGATAGCCGAGACCGGATGGGACAACGTCGGTGTTCTCGCTGACCGCGTGAACCGGCTACTCCACCAGGCTGGCAGCCGCCGCGTGATCCACCGCACTACCCCGTACAAGTGGCTGCGTGGGCACGTCCCGAGCGGCCCCGTGCCGGCTCTCGTCGTCCGAGCGTTATCGACCGCCCTGGGCAGGGACCTCACATTCGATGACGTCTGGGTCCACCGCGGCCCGACTACTGTCACCGAGGTGATCCGCGCACACGAAGGGCTCGATCAACCCTGGGACACCACCGGCCTGCACAAGCTGCTGAAGGAACTGGATACGGTGCCCGCACGCCGGGTGGTGCTGGCCGCCACAGGAACCGTCCTGACAACGCTTGCCTGGCAATCTCTCGCCGCCCCTATTCCCCGTCTCATTGCCCCTCGCAAGCCGACCACCGCGGTCCCGCCATCCGCACTGCGGATCGTGGACAGTCTGGTCTCCTCCGCGCAGGCCGCTGACGACAGGGAAGGCAGCTCCGCCCGGCAGACCATCAGCATGTCCGTCCCGATCATCGTGAAGCTGCTCCAAGAAGGCGACTACTCCCCCGAGACCGGAGCCCACCTGGCCCGATCTCTTGCCCAGATCTGCCAGACCCTGGCCTCCATGCACCATGACGAACTCGCTGCTGGCATTTCCCAACGCCTCTACCTCATGGCCTTGCGAGCCGCCCATGCCGCAGGCGATCACGCTCTCGTCGCAAGCATCCTCGCCCGCATGTCAGGGCAAGCGGCTGACTACGGGCAGGCCGCCGATGCCGTCCAACTCGCTGCGACGGCCACCGAGGCTGCCGCGCACGCCGCACCGAGCGTGCGAGCACTCGTCGCCGCCCGTAAGGGCATCGCCCACGCCAGCGCCCGCGAACTGGACGCCTTCGAGGCATCGATTGACGACAGCAACCGCTTCTTCGAACAAGCAGATCTCCAAGCTGAGGTCCCCTCCTGGGCCGGCCGCACCGACCGGACCGAACTCGACGCCATCGCCGGACGTGGCCTGGTCATTCTCGCCGCCAAACGCACCGCTGACCCGTTGGTGGTGTTACCCCGGGCATCCGAGCTCTTACAGGCCAGGGCACAGACACCGCTGAGTGGCGACTATCAACGCTCCGCCCTACGTCACGGAGCCCTCTACAGCCTGGCTCAGGCCCAGCTCGGCAACCTGGACACCGCCGTCGACGCAGCCGAGACCGCCCTCACCCGGCTTCCGGCCGTTGCATCCACCCGAAGCGTGATGCTGCTACGCGATCTTGCCTTCTTCCTTGACCGGCACAGCTCCGCATACCCACGGGTCCGCACGATCGTTCACGAAATCAATGGCCACTGCCGGCGTCTTCATCTGCGCTAGATGTCACCCACGTGACGCGTCACTATGTTCCAGCCCTGTGGCTGGAGAGGCTGGAGAGCCCACCAAGCAACGCATCGTGCCTCTGCTGGCAAGCACAATCACTCGGAGGAGTGAGCATGATCAACGGCTGGAGTACGGTCTCATCGACCGTTCAGTACACGGGAGTCCGGGTGGTGGTACGCCGCGATTCGGTCTTGCGCACAGACCAAAGTCTGGGGACCTACGAGTACACCGAGTCGGTCGACGGCGTGCGCGTCGTAGCCCTCGACGAGCAGGGCCGGATTGCCCTGGTGGAAGAGAACGTCTACGTGTGCGGTCAGCGGCTGCTGATGTGTCCTGGCGGCGGATGTGAGCCTGGTGAGGATCCGCGCGCAGCTGCACGCCGGGAACTGGCCGAGGAGGCGGGCATCCGTGCCGCCGAGGTCGAACTGCTGACGATGATGTGGCGAATGCCCGCTGGGGCGCGTACGCGCGAGCACCTCTTCCTTGCGCGGGACTTGAGCCTCGGCGAGCACCATCGGGACGCGAGTGAGGCTGACATGGAACTGCGCTGGGTCGCGTTGGAAGAGGCGGTAGCGATGTGCGGCGACGGTCGAATCACCGAAGCTGGCACCCTCGCGGCAGTCTTGCTGACCGCGCAGCACCGCTGCTAGCCCAAGGACATGAGTCGCGGGTCAGAGACGACCGGTGATGTCTACGGCGGCATCGGGCCGTGCGCCCGCCTCCGTCTGACCGCCCCCGTCACGGATGTGGGCCCACACGGGGTGGGTCCGGCCAGCGGCCGCACCTTCGCCCGGCTACTCGCCACCCCCGAGCAGACGGCCGCGCTCCGGGGCTGGGGTGAGAGCGGCTACCAGCAGGCCGAACTCGCCCCCCGATGGGCGCACGAAACGATGGGGCATCCCCCGCACGGCGGCGGTTCCGGTCACCGAACTCCACGCGACGGGCACGTGAGCGCGCCGTTCGCCCTGGCACGCGCCCCGCCTGTGCCGCCGGCTCGTCGAGATCCAGCAGACCGCAGTCACGACTCACAGCGAACATCAGGAGGGGACTTCGTGCGGACGATACGTCTTGCCAACCTCAACGCCTACAAGCTCGGCCGCGACACGATCGAAACCGCGTCGTGGAAGGCACGCGTGACCGCCATCGGCGAGATCGCCCCAGACATCCTGGCCCTCCAAGAGGTGGTCGTTGACGAGACCCGGCCGTCCGAGGAATGGGCGACCGAGGCGTCGACGGTCATCCAACAGCTCGCCGCGGAGACCGGGCTGAGCGCGACCACCGTGCGCGCCGACGGCACGCCGGGGCCCACCGCGATGGCCAACAACCTGGCGCGCGGCTGGTACACGGCGCTCCTGTGGAATCCCGCCATCGCCAAGCCGGTCGCAGGAGGCTTCCGCCCGTACGGCTCGCCGGACTTCTGGCACGGCTTCACCACGGTGCGCTTCGACATCGGGTCCGTTGAGCCGGTCACGGTCGCCTCCTACCACGGCGACCCGTTCCGCGGGAACTGGCGCCGCGACGAAGCGTTCCGGATCAAGAGCGTCTTCCGCACCACCGGCGGCGCCAAGCCCGGCCTCGCACTGGGGGACTTCAACGCCCTGTCGGCAGCGAAGGCCAATGGCCCGGACAGCGAGCCCTTCTACGACCCCGAGCCCTACCTCGACCATGACCACGATGATCTGGAGTACCAGCTGCTGGAGGGAACGATCGGCAAGGAGCAGCTGGCCGACCGCCGCCAGAGCGAGGTGCTCCTGCGGCGCGGGTTCATGGTGGACGCCGCCGCCCACCTGAAGGTGCCGTGGCAGGCAACGGTCGGCCACTGGGAAGACGGGCGCGGCGACCCCGACCCGTGGGGTGCGCGCCGTATCGACCTGGTGTACGCCACCCGGCCCGTCGTGCCGGCCCTGGTCAGCTACAGGACGCACACGAGTCCGGCCGCGAGGGAAGCCTCGGATCACCTGCCGGTGATCTGCGAGATCGACCCGTCCAGGATCAGCCGGGAGCGGTGATGCGGCGATTCATGGGCCCCCAGCGGCTATGGGGTAGCGAGGACGGGCCGGAAGAGGACTGGATCAAGCCGCACGTGCTGTGGCTGCCGCAGCATGACCGGCAGGTCCTGGACTACTTCGGTCGGCTGCGCGAGGTCGTCGCCCGGTTCCCGGACGTGATCACGCCGATCGCCGACGAGGACCTGCACATGACGATCCAGTCGGTTCGCCAGCTGAACACCGACGGCGCACGCGTGGACGCGGACCAGATGGCCCGGGCTGCCGTCCTGGTCCAACAAGAGCTGGACGGGATGAAGCCGTTCGACCTCGTGATCGGCCCGACCCGGGCGTCCGGTTCCGCGGGCATCGTGGAGATCTGGCCGGAAGCAGGCCCCGCTGAGCTCAACCGGCGGGTGCGCGCGGGCCTGGAGAAGGCTGGCATGGTGCTCCCGCCGCCCGAGGAGCACTTCTGGCCGCACATGTCCTGTGGCTACGGGGTGCAGGACACCGACACCCCGGAGCTGGCGGCCCGCTCGGACCGGTTCGCGTCGGAGATCGGCAAGAGCATCCGGCCGGGCCTTCGTACAACCGCACGAGTCGACACGGTGTGGCTGGTGTGGGAGAGGCAGCGACCTGACCGGAACACCTACACCTTCTCGCGCGAGTACGCGCTGTACCTGAGCGCCTGACGTGGTGTCCGCCGGGGGA
>NZ_DATMVN010000302.1:0-2369 GCF_035563135.1 Streptomyces sp. | reverse complement strand
CACGGTCGAGGAGGAGGCCATGGGAGCAGTGCACCAGCCCGCCGTTTCCCCGGCGTTGCACCGACGTGGCCTGCAGGGGTCGGCCGAAAGTCGTTCCGTAACTATCGGAACACGGTCACTGTCATTGTGGCTGAGTGCACCCTAGGGTGACCGCGATCACCGTCCAGGCAACGCACAGCGAGGTGCCCAGTGACCCCACCGACCGACCGCAAGCTGCTGACCCCGGAGGAGTACCGCCAAGCGCAGGACTCGCCGGAGTTCACCGAGCTGCGCCGCCGGTTCCGCAGCTTCGCCGTCCCCATGACGGTGGCGTTCCTGGCCTGGTACCTGCTCTACGTGCTGCTCTCCACCTACGCGCACGACTTCATGTCCACGCAGGTCTTCGGGAACGTCAACATCGGGATCCTGCTGGGGCTCGGGCAGTTCGTGACCACCTTCCTGATCACCCAGCTCTACGTCCGGCACGCCGGGAGGTCCACCGACCCGATCGCCGACGAGATGCGCCAGCGGCTCGAGGCCCACGAGTTCGCCGGCTCCCGTGAGGAGACCCCCCGTGGCTGAGCTGCTCGCCGCCGACGCCGGCACCATCGGCGAGCCGGCCGTCAACATCTCGATCTTCGGCGCCTTCGTCCTGGTCACCCTGGTGATCACGTTCAAGGCCAGCCGCAACAACAAGAGCGCCGCGGACTTCTACGCCGCCGGGCGCAACATCAGCGGCACCCAGAACGGCCTGGCGATCGCCGGTGACTACCTGTCGGCCGCCTCGTTCCTCGGCATCGCCGGCGCCATCGCCGTCTACGGCTACGACGGCTTCCTGTACTCGATCGGCTTCCTGGTCGCCTGGCTGGTGGCCCTGCTGCTGGTCGCCGAGCTGCTGCGCAACACCGCCCGCTTCACCATGGCCGACGTCCTGGCCTTCCGGATGCGGCAGGGGCCGGTGCGTACCGCGGCCGCGCTCTCCACCCTGGTGGTCAGCCTCTTCTACCTGCTCGCCCAGATGGCCGGCGCCGGTGGCCTGGTCACCCTGCTGCTCGGCGTGACCGGCGAGGCCGCGCAGGCCGCGACCGTCGTCGTCGTCGGCGCGCTGATGATCTTCTACGTGCTCGTCGGCGGCATGCGCGGCACCACGTACGTACAGGTCATCAAGGCCACGCTGCTGATCGCCGGCGCCTTCGTGATGACGGTGTGGGTGCTCGGCAAGTACGGGTTCAACCTGTCCTCGCTGATCGGCGGGGCGATCGAGAACGGCGGCCAGGCGGTCGCCGAGCCCGGCGCCCAGTACGGCCTGACCAACGTGACGAAGCTGGACTTCATCAGCCTGGGCCTGGCGCTGGTGCTGGGCACCGCCGGCCTGCCGCACGTGCTGATGCGCTTCTACACCGTGCCGACGGCCAAGGACGCCCGGCGCTCGGTGGTCGTGGCGATCTGGCTGATCGGCATCTTCTACATCTTCAGCCTGGTGATCGGGTACGGCGCCGGCGCCCTCGTGGGCCGGGAGGAGATCCTGGCCGCCCCGGGTGCGGTCAACGCCGCGGCCCCCCTGCTGGCCTTCGAGCTGGGCGGCACCGCGCTGCTGGGCATCATCTCCGGCGTCGCCTTCGCCACCATCCTGGCCGTCGTCGCCGGCCTGACGATCACCGCGTCGGCGTCCTTCGCGCACGACATCTACGCCTCGGTGGTCAAGAAGGGGAAGGCGTCGCCGGACTCCGAGGTCAAGGTCGCCCGGATCACGTCCATCGTCATCGGTGCCATCTCGATCGGCCTGGGCATCCTGGCGCTGCAGGCGGGCCTGAACATCGCCTTCCTGGTGGCACTGGCGTTCGCGGTGGCGGCGTCGGCCAACCTGCCGACGATCCTCTACACGCTGTTCTGGAAGAACTTCACCACCCAGGGCGCGCTGTGGTCGATCTACGGCGGGCTCATCGCCTGCGTCACGCTGATCCTGTTCTCCCCGGTCGTCTCCGGTGCGCCGGTGAACGAGGCCACCGGGAAGAGCACGTCGCTGATCCAGGACGTCGACTTCTCCTGGTTCCCGCTCAACAACCCGGGCCTGGTCTCCATCCCGCTGTCGTTCTTCCTCGGCTGGCTGGGCACCAAGCTCTCCAAGGAGCGGCCGGACGTCGACAAGTACGCCGAGCTCGAGGTCCGGTCGCTGACCGGCATCGGAGCGGAGAAGGCCGTCCAGCACTGAAGGAGCGGAAGGACCCCGTCCTCCTCGCAAGCTCGCGGTACGGCCCCGCTGCAGGGACCCGCGGCGAGCTTGCGAGTCGTGGGGGCAGCGGGGTCCTTCTTCAGGCGGGAGCGGTGGCGGGTGCGGCGGCGTCCTCGGGGAGCAGGGCGTCGACGGCGGCCGCAGCGACGGGGACGGC
>NZ_DATMVN010000301.1:0-7401 GCF_035563135.1 Streptomyces sp. | reverse complement strand
CGTACGTGCGCTGCCGGTCCGTGACCGGCGCACGGCCACGGGCGGAAGACCGCTCGACGCCTCTGCGCACCACGGTACGAGGGTGGTGCCACCGGACGGGCCGCGGCCGGGTCCCGTACGCGGGGACGACGGCGTACGGAGAGGGAACGGAGACCCCCGGTGCATAGCGTCCCGTAGCAGAACAGCACGTCATCGGCCCGCTCCGATCGCTTCCGTGGCGCAGCGCCGGCGGCAGGTGCCGCACATTGCCGAGAAAGGATCGTCGACATTGGACGAGAAGGTCCTCGACGCCCAGAAGTGGGTCAACGCGACCTACGGAGGCGTCTCCGGTTACGTACGAAGCCCCGAGGACGGCCGCACCGGCTGGTCCACCATGAACGCCCTCGTGATGGGTCTCCAGCACGAACTGGGCATCAGCCCGGTGGTCGCCAGCTTCGGCCCGACCACGATGTCCAGGCTCCAGGCCCTCGGTGACATCGGCTTCGGCTGGGACAAGAACACCAACATCGTCCGCATCATCCAGCACGGCCTGTTCTGCAAGGGCTACTGGGGAGCCAACGGCTACGGCGGCTACGGCGCCGTGACCACCGAAGCGGTCAAGAGCCTCCTCCTCGACATGGGCCTGCCCGACGGGGGCACCGGCACCGCGGGCGGCGTCACCACTCCGAAGATCTTCAAGTGCATCCTCAACATGGACGCCTACATCAAGGTCAACGGCGGCTCCGACGACGTCCGCACGATCCAGCGTTGGCTCAACGGCCGCTACTGGACGAGGGACGCCTACACCATCGGCCCCTGCGACGGGATCTACTCCCGCGACGTGCAGAAGGCCATGATGATCGCCATCCAGTACGAACTCGGCATCGCCGCGCCCAACGGCAACTTCGGCCCCGCCACTCAGACAGGGCTGAAGTCCAAGGAGTTCGGTGAGGGCGCCTCGGGCCTCTGGGTCGAGCTGTTCTCCGCGGCGTGCGTGTTCAACTCACCGGTTCCGACCGGCACCAGTGACGCCGGCACCCCCACCACCTGGCGCAGCAGCTACGACGGCAAGCTCCGTGAGTGGGTCGAGGTCTTCCAGAGGTTCTGCAAGCTGGAGGTCACCGGTCGCTCCGACTACCGGACATGGGCACAGCTCCTCGTCTCGATGGGTGACCCGGACCGGCCCGCGACGGGGTCGGACACCCGGTTCGAGATCACCGCGTCCCGGGCCCAGTGGCTGCGCAACAACAAGTACGAGGTGGTGGGCCGCTACATCTACGACCCGCCGGGCTCCACCCTGGACAAGGAGATCAAGCCGGGCGAACTCGCCACGATCTTCAGCAACGGGCTGAGGGTGTTCCCGATCTACCAGGACAACGCCCGCGAGTTCGACGACTTCACCTACACCCAGGGCTACCAGCACGCGCTCAACGCGCACAAGCTGGCCTCGGACTACGGGTTCAACCGCGGCACCGTCATCTACTTCGCGGTGGACTACGACGCCACCCGCGAGGAGATCGACGCGGCGGTCGTGCCGTACTTCCACGGGATAGCCGCCGGCCTCTCCTACAACGGCAAGCGTTACGTGCACGGTGTGTACGGTTCGCGGAACGTGTGCACCGTGGTCAGCCGGCAGACCGGTGCCCGCTTCTCGTTCGTCTCGGGCATGTCCTGGGGCTTCTCCGGCAACCTCGGCTTCCCGATCCCCGCGAACTGGTCCTTCAACCAGATCAAGGAGTTCAAGGTCACCAACGGGTCGGACACCTTCGACCTGGACCGCGACGTGATCTCCGGGGTCGACCCCGGCCAGGGCAGTGTGAACAGGCCGTCCGGTCCGGCGGACGACTTCATCAACTACGTCCAGCGCCTCTACGATCACGCGGTCGCCTACACCGGCGACCGCGACCCGAACCAGCTGGTGATGGAGTACATACGGCACAAGGCGTACGGCGGCGGCGACTGGGATTTCCTGATCGGCTCCTACGACAAGGCATTCGTCGAATACGCCAACGGAAAAGGCATGTCGGTCATGACCGACTTCACCGACCCCTACACCGCGTACGAGGTGAACGCCGAGCACCTCATGGCGTCCGCCAACGGGCACTTCGTCGCCTGGATGCCGTCCAACCCGCGGTCGGTGAACGAGGGCGACGTCGCAGGCTGGGGCGGCGACCTGCTCACCCTCTATGTCGACTGGCGCCGCGCGACGGACGAATATCCCGACGGCCGCAACTTCGTGCAGCTGAAGATGGCGAAGGTCGGGGTGGCCTCCAGCTTCGGCTACAACGATCTGATCGAGGACGCCGACGCGTGGCTGCTGGCCAAGGCGGTGCGCGACGGGAAGACGATCGTCCAGGCCGTCCGCGACCTCTACAACGGGGGCGGTGGTCTGACGCGGTTCAGCCGCTACTGGACCGGACGCTTCAGCGGCAGCACCGCGGATGCCAAGTTCCTCGCGCACAATATTCTTACCGCGGCGGACGACAAGGAGGTCGTGGCCGCCCAGGTCGGCCTGGTGACCGTCCGAGGCGGGATCAAGACACTTCCGGCCATGCTCGGGTACGACGAACTGGAGCCTTTCGAGCAGGGCTTCGTCGATGTGCTGCTGGCCCGCACCGGAACCGAGCAGCGCCTCCGCGCCACCTACAAGGCGAACCACGAGAAGTACCTGAAGGCCGCCGGCAACCGTGCGGCCCGTCAAGAAACGAAAGGGACCACCCCGTAAGTGAACGTCGTCTCGGCACTGGCCGCCATCGCACTTCCCCCGCTCTTCCTGGCCGTGTTCGTGCTGAGCCTTTGGAGAACCGCACGCGGACTGCCCGCCCGCCGGTGGCGAAGCCCCGGATGGTGGGCGTATCCCGCGGTCGTGCTCATCGGCGTGGGCTGCGCCGTCTGGTTCGTCGGGGCCTTCTCCGGCGGTCTCGACGTCAGGGAGGCCTGCGCTGCCGCCGGTGCTCCCTACGACGACGCCTACCGGTCGGAGCACTGGCGTGAGCCCTCGCAGTGGTTTCCGTTGCACAACAAGTGCAACGCCGGCCACGACCTGGTTCCCGCCTGGGTCAACCCCTCTCTCGTCGCCCTCGCAGTGATGCTCGCCGGCTGTGCCGCGGGTGCCGTTGCGACGGCGGTCATCGGAAGGAAGAAGAGTGAGAAACAAGATTGACCGGCGCGGCCTCCTCATGGCGGGCGCCGCGCTCGGGGCCACCACGGCCCTGGCTGCCCTCCCCGGCACCGCGTACGCCGCCCCGGCTGCCCCGTCGTCCGACGGTGTGCCCGGGAGCCGGCGATGGACGGGCACGAAGTCGGCGAACGGCTGGCCCGTGCTGGAGGAGGCGGAGCTCTTCCGGATCGAGGGATCGGGCCGGTCCGTGCGTCTTGCCGCCGGTGACGCGGCGGTGATCCTGCTGCACGTGGCCCGCCGGTTCCACTACGAGATCGACCAGCTCCGCGAGGGCGACATCACCGGCCACTCCACGACGCGCAGCACGGTCCAGGACTACGAGTCCAACTACCTCTCGGGCACGGCCCTGGCGATACGGCCGCTCGCCTACCCCGTGGGCGTCAAGGGCGGCCTGTACCCGCACGAGCTCGTCGTGGTCCGCGACATCCTCGCCGAGCTGGACGGCACCGTCACCTGGGGCGGGGACCTCGCCACTCCGAAGGAATCCCACTTCGAGCTCGCGTACAAGCCGGGCCACCCGAAGGTGAAGGGCGTGGCCCGCACGATACGCGGATGGCAGGCGGGCCCCGGCAGTGCGGGCGCGGGCACCGTCGACGTCTTCGACCCGGAGCGCCGCAGCAAGGCCACGGCGTTCGCCCGCCGGGCGGCGTAGCCAGGCCGCACTCCGGGCGGACGGCGGGGCTCCCCCGCTGTCCGCCCGGGGAGGCTCCGGCGCCGCGCGGACGTCCGGCGGACGTCGTCCGTCGGGGCCCTCAGGAGCGGCGCTCTTCGAGGGCCCCGGTGTCAGGTCAGCAGCCCGCCGCCTCGAACATGCTCTTCGGGAGGGCGATGTTCATGGCCTTCACGACCGGCTTGCCGTGTTCCCGGCCGAGGCGCGAGACCGCGCCCGTGGCCAGCTGGAAGAGTTCGCCACCGGTCACCGGCAGTCCCAGGTAGCGGGCCGTGAGGACGCGCAGGAAATGGGAGTGGGCGACCAGGGCGATGTCGTCGTGGCCCATGCGGGAGGCCGCCGCGGCGACCTCGGCCAGGACCCGGTCCGCGCGGTCCGCGACCTCGGACGGGGACTCGCCGGGGTGGTCCTCGGGGCCGGGGGCGACGCCGTCCCTCCAGAGGTCCCAGTCGGGGCGGGTGCGGCGGATCTCCACCGTGGTGATGCCCTCGTACGCGCCGTAGTCCCACTCGTGCAGGTCCGGCGTCACGCGGGGCGCGCGCAGGCCGGCCAGTTCCGCGGTGCGGCGGGCGCGCAGGAGGGGGCTGACCAGGGTGAGGCCGACGCTGCGTTCCGCGAGGACGGGGACGAGCGCGCGGGCCTGGCGCTCCCCGAGTCCGGTCAGCGGCAGGTCCGTGTGACTCGTGTGCTGCCCGGAGCGGGACCATTCCGTCTCGCCGTGCCGGATCAGAAGCAGCTCACCCATGGACTCCACCTTGCGCCGGGGAGCCGGCCCCGGTGCGGGGCCGGCCCGAAAAGGGTCGTAGGAGGTCAGCCTACGACCGTGACCGTGTACGGCCGGTCGGTGTCCGTGGTGACGCGGACCTCGCCGCCCTCACAGGTCACCTCGTACGTCGCGGCCACCGCGCCCGTGCGGTCGGGGACGGTCACCGTGCGGGTGAAGTCGCCGGTGCCCTCCGGTGCGTGGACGCGGAGTTCGAGGTGGTCGAGCCACTCGCCGTCCGGGCGGGACTCGTCCGCGCCGAGCGGCAGGACCGCTCCCTGGCGGACCAGCAGCGGCAGGCTGTCGAAGCCGTGGGTCTCACGGCGCCAGGCGGGGCCGGTGACCGTCCCGCCCGTCAGCAGGTGGGTCCAGGTGCCCTCGGGGACGTAGTACTCCACCTCCCCGTCCTCGGTGAAGACCGGCGCGACCAGGACGTCCGGCCCCAGCAGGTACTCGCGGTCCACCGTGCGGGCCGTCGGGTCGTCGGGGAACTCCAGCAGCAGGGGGCGCATCGTGGGGACGCCCGTCCGGTGGGCCTCGACGGCCACGCCGTACAGGTACGGCATGAGGCGGTGCTTGAGGCGGGTGAACTGCCGGGCCACGTCCACCGCTTCGTCGCCGAACTCCCACGGCACGCGGTACGACGACGAACCGTGGAGCCGGCTGTGCGAGGAGAGCAGGCCGAAGGCGAGCCAGCGCTTGAAGACCGCCGGGTCGGGCGTGCCCTCGAAGCCGCCGATGTCGTGGCTCCAGAAGCCGAACCCGGACAGGGACAGCGACAGCCCGCCGCGCAGGGACTCCGCCATGGCCTCGAAGGAGGACCAGCAGTCGCCGCCCCAGTGGACCGGGTACTGCTGGCCGCCCGCGGCGGCCGAGCGGGCGAAGAGCACGGCCTCTCCCGGGCCCCGCTCCTTCTCCAGGAGCTCGAAGACGGCCTTGTTGTAGAGGTGCGTGTAGTAGTTGTGCATGCGCTCGGTGTCGGAGCCGTCGTGCCAGACGACGTCCGTGGGGATGCGCTCGCCGAAGTCGGTCTTGAAGCCGTCGACGCCCTGGTCGAGGAGCCCCTTCAGCTTGCCCTGGAACCAGGCGGTGGCCGCCGGGTTGGTGAAGTCGACCAGCGCCATGCCGGCCTGCCACTTGTCCCACTGCCAGATGTCTCCGCCGGGAGTGAGGACGAAGTAGCCCTCGCGCGCGCCCTCTTCGTACAGGGCGCTCTTCTGCCCGATGTACGGGTTGATCCAGACGCAGATCTTCAGGCCCTTGTCCTTGAGCCGGGCGATCATGCCCTCCGGGTCGGGGAAGACGGCCGGGTCCCATTCGAAGTCGCACCACTGGTACTCGCGCATCCAGAAGCAGTCGAAGTGGAACACGCTCAGCGGGATGCCGCGCTCGGCCATGCCGTCGACGAAGGAGGTGACGGTCGCCTCGTCGTACGAGGTGGTGAAGGAGGTGGTGAGCCAGAGGCCGAACGACCAGGCCGGGGGGAGGGCGGGGAGACCGGTGAGGGCCGCGTACCGGGACAGGACGTCCTTCGGGGTGGGGCCCGCGATGACGAAGTACTCCAGCGTCTGGTCCTCGACGCTGAACTGCACCTGGCCGACGGCCTCGGAGCCGACCTCGAAGGAGACCTTGCCGGGGTGGTTGACGAAGACGCCGTAACCGCGCGAGGAGAGGTAGAACGGGATGTTCTTGTAGGCCTGCTCGCTGCTGGTGCCGCCGTCGGCCTGCCACATGTCGACGACCTGGCCGTTCTTCACGTAGGGCGTGAAGCGCTCGCCGAGGCCGTGGACGGTCTCGCCCACGCCGAGGGCGAGCTGGGCGAACATGTGGTGGCTGCCGTCGCCGAGAGTGGCGAACGCACTGCCCTTGCGGCCCGCGGAGGTCAGGACCCGGCCGTCACCGTCGAGGAACTCCAGTCCGAAGACGCCCTCGGTGGGGAGCCGCAGGGTGAGCGGACCGCTGGTCAGCTCGACGGTCCCGCCCTGCGTGCGGGTCGTGGCGGCGGACCGCGGTGCCGCGCCCGGCAGTTCGAAGTCGGGGCCCCTGTGCCGCCTGCCGGCGTGATGGGTGAGGCGTACCGCGATGACGCCCTCGGCCGGGGCGTGGGCCTCCACGGTGATCAGCGGGGCGTTCAGCGTGTCGCCGCGGCGCTCGACGCGCTTGACGGCGGCGTAGGCGGCGAGACGGTCGTCGTCGAGGCGGACGTCGCGGACTTCCGTGGCGTACGAGGCGTGCACACCACTGCGCATCTGCCAGAAGCCGTCGGTGAACTTCATGGGGGTGGTCCTTAGCCGATCAGGAGGTGCTGGGCGGGACGTCAGGGCGCCTGCGGCAAGCGCGGCTGCGGGTCCTCTCGGTTTTGATCGTACACAAAACAAATGTGGCCGACAGGGCTGGTGTGCGGCGGGAATTCCCGGATTGCCCGAAAACCCGAAACACAGGATGTGGCCCCGGAACGGCCATGTTTGCGCCACGTGACCGATACGTCACGGAAATGGTCTAGAAACCATTGACGGGATGGCGTATTAGTACTGCAAGCAAACAAATTGGCCGGGCGGCGGAACTGTCGTCCGGGCCTGACGTCGACAAGAGGCTGTGCAATGCCGGACCGCTTCACTCCCACTCCTGCGGACAGGTTCACCTTCGGTCTGTGGACCGTGGGCTGGCGTGGCAACGACCCGTTCGGTGACGCGACGCGTCCCGCGCTGGACCCGGTGGAGTCGGTGGAGCGGCTCGCGGAGCTCGGTGCGCACGGGGTGACCTTCCACGACGACGACCTGATCCCGTTCGGGTCCTCCGAGGCCGAGC
>NZ_DATMVN010000300.1:0-12514 GCF_035563135.1 Streptomyces sp. | reverse complement strand
TGGTGAGGCTGCCCGCCGTCCCGACCGCCTCGATGCGCGGGCCGCCGAGCAGCACGTCGGCGGTGCGTCCGTCCGCGAGCCGCGCCCCGCCGAGCAGGAGCGCGGAGGGGTCGGCGGGGCTTTCGGGCATCGAGCGCTCCTGGAAGGGATGCAGATTCGCGCAGCGTGCGCCGAGCCTAGGCGCAGTCCCGTTCCGCCCCGCGGAGGAGCGGACCGGTCGTACGGATGTGGCCCTGTGAGGCGGGCGGGAAGAGGGGCGCCGCAGGGGCCCGCGAGGCGGCCCGGGAGGTGGTCCGCGGAGGCGGCGTACGTGCTGATCAAGGGCCTGGTCAGGGGGGTGTCGGCAGGGGCCGCCCGGAGCGGGGGAGTGGGGCCGGGACGGGCGATGGAAACGGATTTGGGCGATCGGCGAGAGACCGTGTAATGTCTTCCTCGCTCGCCCCAATAGCTCAGTCGGTAGAGCGTCTCCATGGTAAGGAGAAGGTCTGCGGTTCGATTCCGCATTGGGGCTCTGGTGATCGGGAAACCCCGCTTCGGCGGGGGAGCCCGGCATCAAAGCGGTGTAGCTCAGTCGGTAGAGCAAGCGGCTCATAATCGCTGTGTCACCGGTTCAAGTCCGGTCACCGCTACTAACGGTAGCCGATTGTGGGGTCGGTCCTTCGATCGGCTACTCTTTTATGCGTTCATCCGTCCATCGTCCGTCCAAGGAGCACTCACGTGGCTGCCACCGACGTCCGCCCGAAGATCACGCTGGCCTGCGTGGAGTGCAAGGAGCGGAACTACATCACCAAGAAGAACCGGCGTAACAACCCGGACCGTCTTGAGATGAAGAAGCACTGCCCGCGCTGCAACTCGCACACCGCGCACCGCGAAACGCGCTGAAACAGGCTCGTACACGAGGCCGTCCCCATAGGGGGCGGCCTCGTGTCGTTGTATGCGGGTCGTCCCTCGCCCTATTCGACTTTTCACCAGGAGGTACGGAGCTCATGGCGCTCGACCAGTCCTTCGTGGGGCGGACCTATCCGCCCACCCCGGCGTACGAGGTCGGCCGGGAGAAGATCCGGGAGTTCGCGGAGGCGGTGGGTGACACCGGTGCCGCGTACGTCGACCCGGAGGCCGCCAAGGCTCTGGGGCACCCGGATGTGATCGCTCCGCCGACGTTCGTCTTCTCGATCACCTTCAGGGCGGCGGGCCAGGTGATCGAGGACCCCCAGCTGGGCCTGGACTACAGCCGTGTGGTGCACGGCGACCAGAAGTTCGCCTACACCCGCCCCGTACGGGCGGGCGACCGGCTGACGGTCACCTCGACCATCGAGGCCGTCAAGTCGTTGGCGGGCAACGAGATCGTGGACATCCGGGGCGAGGTGCACGACGAGTCCGGTGAGCACGTCGTGACCGCGTGGACGAAGCTGGTGGCGCGTGCCGCCGAGGAGGCGTGATGACGGCGAGCATCGCTTACGGAGCTGTCGAGGTCGGTACGGAACTGCCGGCGCAGTCGTTCCCGGTGACACGGGCGACGCTGGTGCGGTACGCGGGCGCCTCCGGAGACTTCAACCCGATCCACTGGAACGAGAGGTTCGCACGCGAGGTCGGTCTGCCGGACGTGATCGCGCACGGCATGTTCACCATGGCCGAGGCGATCCGGGTGGTGACCGACTGGGCCGGCGACCCGGGCGCGGTCGTCGAGTACGGCGTGCGGTTCACCAAGCCGGTCGTCGTGCCGGACGACGGGGCCGGGGCGCTGATCGAGGTCAGCGGCAAGGTGGCCGCCAAGCTGGACGACAACCTCGTGCGGGTCGACCTGACGGCGATGAGCGACGGCAAGAAGGTGCTGGGCATGTCCCGCGCGGTCGTCCGCCTCGCCTGACCGGCGGCTGCCGCTGTCCGCCGAAGGGCGTCCTCCCCCGGGAGGGCGCCCTTCGCGCGCTCCGCGGCCCGCCCCGGGCGGTACGGCTGCGGACCGTACTCTTGTCCCGTGCAGGAACTCCACGACGCCCCCCTCGCCCCCCTGACCACCTTCCGGCTCGGCGGTCCCGCCGGCCGCCTCCTGACGGCCACGACCGACGCGGAGGTGATCGCCGCCGTGCGCGAGGCCGACGACAGCGGAACCCCGCTCCTGGTCATCGGCGGTGGCTCCAACCTGGTCATCGGCGACAAGGGCTTCGACGGAACGGCCCTGCGCATCGCGACCGAGGGCTTCGAGCTGACCGGTACGGCGCTCGAACTCGCCGCCGGTGAGATCTGGACCGACGCCGTGACCCGTACGGTCGAGGCAGGACTGGCCGGGATCGAATGCCTGGCCGGAATCCCCGGGTCCGCCGGGGCGACGCCGATCCAGAACGTCGGTGCCTACGGGCAGGAGGTGTCCTCGGTCATCACCGAGGTCGTCGCCTACGACCGGCACACCCGGGAGACGGTCACCCTCCCGAACGAGGAGTGTGCGTTCTCGTACCGCCACAGCCGCTTCAAGGCCGAACCCGGCCGCTTCGTCGTGCTCCGCGTCCGGTTCGGGCTGGAGGACGCCGGCGGACGGTCCGCACCCCTCCGCTACCCCGAGACCGCCAAGGCCATGGGCGTCGAGCAGGGGGACCGCGTCCCCCTCGCCTCGGCCCGTGAAACCGTCCTCCGGCTGAGGGCGGGCAAGGGGATGGTGCTCGACCCGGAGGACCACGACACCTGGTCGGCCGGATCCTTCTTCACCAATCCGATCCTCGACGAGGCGCAGCACGCGGCCTTCCTCGCCCGAGCCGGCGAGCGCCTGGGCGCGGACGTCACGCCCCCGGCCTTCCCCGCGGGTGACGGCCGGGTGAAGACCTCGGCCGCCTGGCTCATCGACAAGGCGGGCTTCACCAAGGGGTACGGCACCGGCCCCGCGCGCATCTCCACCAAGCACACGCTCGCCCTCACCAACCGGGGCGGCGCGACCACCGAGGACCTGCTGGCCCTGGCCCGCGAGGTCGTCGCCGGAGTCCACGAGGCCTTCGGGGTCACGCTCGTCAACGAACCGGTGACGGTCGGCGTCACCCTGTAGCCCGGCCTTCCCGGGCGCCTTCCGGTACGCGGTCGCCCATGCCCCGGGCGCCCTCCGCTCGGTACGTGACACCCACGCCCCGGGCGCCCTCAGTACGCGACGCCCACGCCCTGTTTCACCGCGGCCGGATCATCGACCGGCGCCGGCATCGCGCGGGCCACGTCGGCCCGCGCGAGGGACCGGCCGCTGCGCGGGGTGCCGCCGACGGCCGTCCGGTACGACCCGGTCAGCGGGCCGACCGGCGCCGCGTCCCCCGCCCGCGCCCTGCTGAACGGCATCAGCTGACCAGCCACGCGTCGATCCCGCCCAGCAGCTTCTCCCGGACCTCGGCGGGAGCCACGGATCCCCGCACGGACTGCCGGGCCAACTCGGCCAGTTCCTCGTCGGTGAACGCGTGGTGCCGGCGCACGAGGTCGTACTGCGCTGCCAGGCGGGAACCGAAGAGCAGCGGGTCGTCCGCGCCGAGCGCCATCGGCACCCCCGCGTCGAACAGAGTGCGCAGGGGTACGTCCGCGGGCTTCTCGTAGACGCCGAGAGCCACGTTGGACGCCGGGCAGACCTCGCAGGTCACCCCCCGCTCGGCGAGCTCGCGCAGCAGCCGCGGGTCCTCCGCCGCCCGTACGCCGTGCCCGATCCGGGCCGCGTCGAGGTCGTCCAGGCAGTCCCGGACGCTGGAGGGGCCCGAGAGCTCACCGCCGTGCGGCGCCGCGAGCAGACCGCCCTCACGGGCGATGGCGAAGGCGCGGTCGAAGTCGCGGGCCATCCCGCGCCGCTCGTCGTTGGAGAGGCCGAAGCCGATGACGCCCCGGTCGGCGTACCGCACGGCGAGCCGGGCCAGCGTCCGGGCGTCCAGCGGGTGCTTCATCCGGTTCGCCGCGATCACCACGCGGATCCCCAGCCCGGTGTCGCGGGCCGCCCGGTCCACGGCGTCCAGGATGATCTCGATCGCCGGGATCAGCCCGCCGAGCAGCGGGGCGTACGAGGTCGGGTCGACCTGGATCTCCAGCCATCCGGAGCCGTCCGCGACGTCCTCCATGGCGGTCTCGCGCACGAGCCGCTGGATGTCCTCCGGCGAGCGCAGACAGGACCGGGCGATGTCGTAGAGGCGCTGGAAGCGGAACCAGCCGCGTTCGTCCGTGGCCCGCAGTCTGGGGGGCTCACCGCCGGTCAGGGCCTCGGGCAGACGGACCCCGTACTTGTCCGCCAGTTCGAGCAGGGTCGTGGGCCGCATCGACCCGGTGAAGTGCAGGTGCAGATGGGCCTTGGGCAACTGCCGTACGTCACGCTCCATTGAAGGATCTTGCCGCACATGAGGGGTGCCGCGGTAGCCGGATCCCCTTGTGAGTTACCCCTCGAACAGAAGGCGGCCCCCGGCCGGAGCCGGGAGCCGCCTTCTGTTCGAGGGGCCCGCGTCAGTCGCGGGCCTCGCCCAGCAGCTTCTGGAGCCGGGAGACGCCCTCGACGAGGTCGTCGTCGCCCAGCGCGTAGGACAGCCGCAGATAACCCGGGGTGCCGAACGCCTCACCGGGCACCACGGCGACCTCGGCCTCGTCCAGGATGAGGGCCGCGAGCTCGACGGAGTCCGCCGGACGCCTGCCGCGGATCTCCTTGCCCAGCAGTCCCTTCACCGACGGGTACACGTAGAACGCGCCCTCGGGCTCGGGGCAGAGCACGCCGTTGATCTCGTTGAGCATGTGCACGATCGTCTTGCGGCGGCGGTCGAAGGCACTCCGCATCTCGGCGACCGCGTCCAGCGGACCGGAGACCGCGGCCAGCGCGGCGACCTGCGCGACGTTGCTGACGTTGGAGGTGGCGTGCGACTGCAGGTTGGTCGCCGCCTTGACCACGTCCTTGGGGCCGATGATCCAGCCCACCCGCCAGCCGGTCATGGCGTACGTCTTGGCCACGCCGTTGACCACGATGCACTTGTCGCGGAGCGCGGGCACGACCGCCGGGAGGGAGGCGGCCGCGGCGTCGCCGTAGACCAGGTGCTCGTAGATCTCGTCGGTCATGACCCACAGGCCGTGCTCGACGGCCCAGTTGCCGATGGCCTCGGTCTCGGCCTCGCCGTAGACGGCGCCGGTCGGGTTGGACGGGGAGACGAAGAGGACGACCTTGGTGCGCTCGGTGCGGGCCGCCTCCAGCTGCTCGACGGAGACGCGGTAGCCGGTGGTCTCGTCCGCGACGACCTCCACCGGCACCCCGCCGGCGAGACGGATGGACTCGGGGTAGGTGGTCCAGTACGGGGCGGGGACGATGACCTCGTCGCCCGGGTCGAGGATCGCGGCGAAGGCCTCGTAGATGGCCTGCTTGCCGCCGTTGGTCACCAGGATCTGGGAGGCGTCGACCTCGTAGCCGGAGTCGCGCAGTGTCTTCTCCGCGATGGCGGCCTTGAGCTCGGGGAGCCCGCCGGCCGGGGTGTAGCGGTGGTACTTGGGGTTGCGGCAGGCCTCGACGGCGGCGTCGACGATGTAGCCGGGGGTCGGGAAGTCGGGCTCACCGGCGCCGAAACCGATCACCGGACGCCCGGCGGCCTTGAGGGCCTTGGCCTTGGCGTCGACGGCGAGGGTGGCGGACTCGGAGATCGCACCGATGCGGGCCGAGACCCGGCGCTCGGACGGAGAAGTTGCAGCGCTCATGGCCCCCATGCTCCCAGACCGGAAATGCCCGCGGCACAGGGGTTTCAGGGACCGGACAGGACGTGGACAGCATCCGGACAGGACCGGTCGGTTGTTGTCTGTTCGACGCGGCGCCCCTGAGCACGTACACTCACCTGTCGTTGGCCTTCATCAGTCGCACCGTTTTCCCGACCGGCTTGCCGGGGAGGATGCGGTAGGTTGGTGGAAACCACAAAGGGTCGTAGCTCAATTGGTAGAGCACTGGTCTCCAAAACCAGCGGTTGGGGGTTCAAGTCCCTCCGGCCCTGCTACACACTCCTTCGCCAGGATGTGTGCGCATGTACGTACTTCAATGCACCGCCGTGCGGCTCCACCGGGCGCGGCACGGCCACGACCCGGAATCAGGTGAGTAGCGTGACGGACGCCGTGGGCTCCATCGACATGCCTGATGCCGAGGACGAAGCCCCCGAGTCGCAGAAGAAGACCCGGAAGGGCGGAAAGCGCGGAAAGAAGGGCCCTCTGGGCCGTCTCGCGCTGTTCTACCGCCAGATCGTCGCCGAGCTTCGCAAGGTCGTATGGCCCACGCGCAGCCAGCTGTCCACCTACACGGCCGTGGTGATCGTGTTCGTGGTCGTCATGATCGGTCTCGTCACCGTGATTGACTTCGGATTTGCGCGGATCGTCAAGTACGTCTTCGGCTGATCCCCGCGGAGGGCGCCTCATCGGCGCCCCTTTCGCATGTTCCACCCATTTGTATCCAGGAAGAAGCAGCCATCGTGTCTGACCCGAACCTGAACGACGACGCCGAGCCCACGGCGAGCGCCGTCGAGTCCGCCGAGGACGAGCTCGACATCGTCGAGGCGGCGGATGCCGTGGCCCCGGACCAGGTCGACGCTGCTGACGCCGCCGCGGGCGAGCCCGCCGAGCAGGACGCCCTGCGTGTCGAGACCGACGAGGACGAAGAGTCCGCCGAGTCCGCCGACGAGGAGGAGTCCGACGAGGACGAATCCGACGGGCACGAATCCGACGAGGACGAAGAGGCCACGGACGAGTCCGGCGCCGAGTCCTCCGAGGAGACCGAGCAGGCCGCCCCCGTCGACGCCGTCGCCGCCCTGCGCGACGAGCTGCGAGGACTTCCCGGCGAGTGGTACGTCATCCACACGTACGCCGGTTACGAGAAGCGCGTGAAGGCCAACCTGGAGCAGCGCGCCGTCTCGCTCAACGTCGAGGACTTCATCTACCAGGCCGAGGTGCCCGAGGAAGAGATCGTCCAGATCAAGAACGGTGAGCGGAAGAACGTCCGTCAGAACAAGCTCCCGGGTTACGTCCTGGTGCGCATGGACCTGACGAACGAGTCCTGGGGTGTTGTCCGCAACACGCCCGGCGTCACCGGTTTCGTCGGCAACGCCTACGACCCGTACCCGCTGACCCTGGACGAGATCGTCAAGATGCTCGCCCCCGAGGCCGAGGAGAAGGCGGCCCGCGAGGCGGCCGAGGCCGAGGGCAAGCCGGCTCCGGCCCGCAAGGTCGAGGTCCAGGTCCTGGACTTCGAGGTGGGCGACTCGGTCACCGTCACCGACGGCCCGTTCGCGACCCTGCAGGCGACGATCAACGAGATCAACGCCGACTCGAAGAAGGTCAAGGGCCTCGTCGAGATCTTCGGTCGCGAGACCCCGGTCGAGCTCAGCTTCGACCAGATCCAGAAGAACTGACCGGCTTTCCGCCCGTCTCTGGACACATGCCTACCGAGCAGGTCGGACCGGCTTCGCAGCCGGTCTGACCTGCTCGGTTTTTGGTCGCGCAGCTATACCCGTTATCGTTGTGCGGTATGCCTCCATCCGGATGACCGGAACGGGGGCGAAACACTCTCACTAGGACCCGGAGAGAGCAATGCCTCCCAAGAAGAAGAAGGTCACGGGGCTCATCAAGCTCCAGATCAACGCCGGTGCGGCCAACCCGGCGCCGCCGGTGGGCCCCGCACTGGGCCAGCACGGCGTCAACATCATGGAGTTCTGCAAGGCCTACAACGCCGCGACCGAGTCGCAGCGTGGCATGGTCGTGCCGGTGGAGATCACGGTCTACGAGGACCGCTCCTTCACCTTCATCACGAAGACTCCGCCGGCCGCCAAGCTGATCCTCAAGGCCGCAGGTGTGAACAAGGGCTCCGGCGAGCCGCACAAGACCAAGGTCGCCAAGATCACGGCCGACCAGGTCCGCGAGATCGCCACGACCAAGCTCCCCGACCTGAACGCCAATGACCTCGACGCCGCGTCGAAGATCATCCTCGGCACCGCCCGTTCCATGGGCATCACGGTCGAAGGCTGAACCAGCCCCGTAGGCCTTCAGTGGTAGGACCAAGCGCTGGTCCGCACCACGACTCCACACTCTGAACACCACAGGAGTAGATGTGAAGCGCAGCAAGAACCTCCGCGCTGCGGACGCGAAGATCGACCGGGAGCGTACGTACGCCCCGCTCGAGGCCGTCCGTCTCGCCAAGGACACCGCCACCACCAAGTTCGACGGCACCGTCGAGGTCGCGTTCTGCCTGGGCGTCGACCCTCGCAAGGCCGACCAGATGGTCCGTGGCACCGTGAACCTCCCGCACGGCACCGGCAAGACCGCCCGGGTCCTGGTCTTCGCGACCGGTGACCGTGCTGCGGCCGCGGAAGCCGCGGGCGCCGACATCGTCGGCGCCGACGAGCTCATCGACGAGGTGGCGAAGGGCCGTCTGGACTTCGACGCCGTCGTCGCCACGCCGGACCTCATGGGCAAGGTCGGCCGCCTGGGCCGCGTGCTCGGTCCGCGTGGTCTGATGCCGAACCCGAAGACCGGCACCGTCACCCCCGATGTCGTCAAGGCCGTCAACGACATCAAGGGCGGAAAGATCGAGTTCCGCGTCGACAAGCACTCGAACCTGCACTTCATCATCGGAAAGACCTCTTTCGATGACACGAAGCTGGTCGAGAACTACGGCGCGGCCCTGGAGGAGATCCTCCGTCTGAAGCCGTCCGCCGCGAAGGGCCGCTTCATCAAGAAGGCGACCATGAGCACGACGATGGGCCCCGGCATCCCGCTGGACGCCAACCGCGTGCGCAACCTCCTCGTCGAGGAGGACCCGGCCGCCGTCTGAGCCCCCGTGCTCACCCGGTAGCCGCCGTCATGGCATCGGGACGGGCCCCGCAGCCTCCTCGGAGACTGCGGGGCCCGTCCGCGTACGCCCCGGGCGCTTGCCCTCGGCCGCTCGGGCGGCTCCTAAACCTCCCGGACCGGTCGAACCGGGACGGATTTGCTCCGGACGGCTCCGGTCGCGTAAGCTCCACAAGAAGCCAAAGACCGCTGGTCGTTGCCGCACTCTCGTCAGAGGGGACGGCGACCGAAGGATCCGTCGAGAACGGGCGACCCGCGCAGGTGACTGTGGAAAGCTCCCGGATTAATCCGGTAGAGCTACGCCCTGGCGCCTGCGCTGGGGCGTTTCGTCTTTCCCGGCCCCTTCTGAGCGGTCCTCATCACCCGGAAGGAGGCCGACGCTCATGGCAAGGCCCGACAAGGCTGCCGCGGTGGCCGAGCTGACGGACCAGTTCCGCAGCTCGAGCGCCGCCGTGCTGACCGAGTACCGGGGTCTCACCGTGGCACAGCTCAGGCAGCTGCGCCGTTCGCTCGGTGAGAACGCCCAGTACGCCGTGGTGAAGAACACGCTGACCAAGATTGCGGCCAACGAGGCCGGGATCGACACGCTGGACGACCTGTTCTCGGGTCCGACGGCGGTTGCCTTCGTCACCGGTGACCCGGTGGAGTCGGCGAAGGGTCTTCGTGACTTCGCCAAGGAGAACCCGAGCCTCATCATCAAGGGCGGTGTCCTTGATGGTAAGGCCGTTACCGCCGATGAGTTCAAGAAGCTCGCGGACCTCGAGTCCCGCGAGGTTCTGCTCGCCAAGCTGGCCGGTGCCATGAAGGGCAAGCAGACGCAGACTGCGCAGCTCTTCCAGGCTCTGCCCTCGAAGTTCGTCCGCACCGCGGAAGCGCTTCGTGCCAAGAAGGCCGAGCAGGGCGGTGCCGGTACCCCGGCTCCCGCCGATGCCGAGGTGGCGGAGTAACACTCCGCGTCCACGGCTCGCAGCGGGCCCGTACGCCCGCCTACATATACATCCGGCACCTGCCGAATTAGTGGAAGGACGCCATCATGGCGAAGCTCAGCCAGGAAGACCTGCTCGCCCAGTTCGAGGAGCTCACCCTCATCGAGCTCTCCGAGTTCGTGAAGGCCTTCGAGGAGAAGTTCGACGTCACCGCCGCCGCCGCGGTCGCCGTTGCCGGCCCCGCCGGCCCGGGCGCCCCTGCCGAGGCCGAGGCCGAGCAGGACGAGTTCGACGTCATCCTCACGGCTGCCGGCGACAAGAAGATCCAGGTCATCAAGGTCGTGCGTGAGCTGACCTCGCTGGGTCTGAAGGAGGCCAAGGACCTCGTCGACGGCGCCCCGAAGCCCGTCCTCGAGAAGGTCGCCAAGGAGGCCGCCGACAAGGCTGCCGAGTCCCTCAAGACCGCCGGCGCTTCCGTCGAGGTCAAGTGACCCTGCGAGTCCTCTGACTCCGCAAGGCAGCCCCTGCCGTGAGGCAGGGACGTCACATCGCCAAGGGCGATCACCCATCCGGGTGGTCGCCCTTCGGCGTGCCCCCGGAGGCTGCCTTGAACTTCCGCGCGCGACGAGTAGGGTGATCTTCGCCGTGCTTTTCTCCGGGTCGCCGTAAGGCGTCAACCAGCGTCCTCCGGACGCAGGTGAAGATCGCCGGACGTCCGCCGAGGCCCTCGGGGCCTTGACGAACCGCACGCGGCGCGCAATTCTCAGGACGCGTCGTCATCTCGATCCGCTTCCGAGGCATGGATCGAGAGCGAAGAGGGCAGTAAAGAAGAGCGCACACCGCGCGAGGGCTATTCATAGGTGTTGAGAACAGCTGTTGAGAGCAACGTGGGTCTCTGAGAACCGCGACTGGACATCAGTGTGGCGTTTGGCTACACTGACCCTTTGCGCTGCCTGTTAGCTGCCTCCTGCCCGTCACCAGGGGCATGCCCACGCCTGGCACCGACGACCGGACCTTCCCTGACCTAGGGATTCCCGTCTCTGTGCAGGGCTTGGGGCCGGTACGCGCGTAGTGAGTCCGAGCCCTCGGAAGGACCCCCTCTTGGCCGCCTCGCGCAACGCCTCGACCTCGAATACGAACAACGGTGCCAGCACCGCCCCGCTGCGCATCTCTTTTGCAAAGATCAAGGAGCCCCTCGAGGTTCCGAACCTCCTCGCGCTGCAGACCGAGAGCTTTGACTGGCTCCTCGGCAACGCCGCCTGGAAGGCTCGCGTCGAGGCTGCTCTGGACAGCGGACAAGACGTCCCCACCAAGTCCGGCCTGGAGGAGATCTTCGAGGAGATCTCCCCGATCGAGGACTTCTCCGGGTCGATGTCGCTCACCTTCCGCGACCACCGCTTCGAGCCCCCGAAGAACTCGATCGACGAGTGCAAGGAGCGCGACTTCACGTTCGCCGCGCCGCTCTTCGTCACGGCCGAGTTCACCAACAACGAGACCGGCGAGATCAAGTCCCAGACGGTCTTCATGGGCGACTTCCCGCTCATGACCAACAAGGGCACCTTCGTCATCAACGGCACCGAGCGTGTCGTCGTGTCGCAGCTCGTGCGTTCGCCGGGTGTCTACTTCGACTCCTCCATCGACAAGACGTCCGACAAGGACATCTTCTCCGCCAAGATCATCCCTTCCCGGGGTGCCTGGCTGGAGATGGAGATCGACAAGCGCGACATGGTCGGTGTCCGCATCGACCGCAAGCGCAAGCAGTCCGTCACCGTCCTCCTGAAGGCTCTCGGCTGGACCACCGAGCAGATCCTCGAGGAGTTCGGCGAGTACGAGTCGATGCGCGCCACCCTGGAGAAGGACCACACCCAGGGCCAGGACGACGCGCTGCTCGACATCTACCGCAAGCTGCGTCCGGGCGAGCCGCCCACGCGTGAGGCCGCTCAGACGCTGCTCGAGAACCTCTACTTCAACCCGAAGCGCTACGACCTCGCGAAGGTCGGCCGCTACAAGGTGAACAAGAAGCTCGGCGCCGACGAGCCGCTCGACGCCGGTGTCCTCACCAGCGACGACATCATCGCCACCATCAAGTACCTGGTGAAGCTGCACGCCGGTGAGTCCGAGACGGTCGGCGAGTCCGGCCGCTCGATCATGGTCGAGACGGACGACATCGACCACTTCGGCAACCGTCGTATCCGTAACGTCGGTGAGCTGATCCAGAACCAGGTCCGTACGGGTCTCGCCCGTATGGAGCGCGTCGTGCGTGAGCGCATGACCACCCAGGACGTCGAGGCGATCACCCCCCAGACGCTGATCAACATCCGGCCGGTCGTGGCCTCCATCAAGGAGTTCTTCGGCACCAGCCAGCTGTCGCAGTTCATGGACCAGGTGAACCCGCTGTCGGGCCTCACCCACCGGCGGCGCCTGTCGGCCCTCGGCCCGGGCGGCCTCTCCCGTGAGCGGGCCGGCTTCGAGGTCCGGGACGTGCACTTCAGCCACTACGGCCGGATGTGCCCGATCGAGACGCCGGAGGGCCCGAACATCGGCCTCATCGGCTACCTCTCCAGCTACGCCCGGGTGAACCCCTTCGGCTTCCTCGAGACGCCCTACCGGGTGGTGCGCGACTCCACCGTGACCGACGAGGTCGTCTTCCTCACCGCGGATGAGGAGGAGGAGTACATCGTCGCCCAGGCCAACGCCCCGCTGAACGAGGACAGCACGTTCCGCAACGACCGGGTGCTGGCCCGCCGATCACCCCAGGCGGCGTCGCTCAAGGACCTGAAGCTCCAGCTCGA
>NZ_DATMVN010000299.1:0-3263 GCF_035563135.1 Streptomyces sp. | reverse complement strand
CACCGGGTTCGGCGGCGTCGGCCGGCGGATCGACCACGACGTGCCGGTGCACGAGCTGATCGGGAAGATCGCCGCGCAGTGCCCGGAGGCGGTCGCGGTGTCCGTGCCGGGCGGGCGGCGGCTCGGCTACCGGGAGCTGGACCAGCGCTCGCGGCGCGTGGCGGCCTCGCTGCGCGAACGCGGCGTCGGCGCCGGGACGGTGGTGGCGGTGCGTCTTGCGAAGTCGCCGGAGCTGGTGATCGCGCTGCTCGCGGTGTGGCGGGCCGGGGGCGCGTATCTGCCGCTGGACCGGGACCACCCGGCGGATCGGCTGGCCGAGCTGATGGAGAACGCCGGGGCCACGCTGGTTCTGACCGACGGGCGGCGGGGCCGGGCGGCCCGGCTGCCGGGACGGCCGGTCACCCTCGACGAGCTGGACCGGCCGGGGACCGAGGAGCGGCCGGAGCCGGCCGTGGGCCTCGACCAGACGGCATACGTGATCCACACCTCGGGTTCCACCGGCCGCCCCAAGGCGGTGCGGGTCAGCCACCGCAACCTGGCCTCGGTGTTCGTCGCCTGGCAGCAGGAGTACCGGCTGGACACCGACGTCCGGGTGCACCTGCAGATGGCGGGCGTCTCCTTCGACGTGTTCACCGGGGACCTGGTCCGGGCGCTGTGTTCGGGCGGGACGCTGGTCCTCGTCGACCGGGACCTCCTCTTCGACACCGCGCGGCTCTACCGGACCATGCGCGCGGAGGGCGTGGACTGCGGCGAGTTCGTGCCGTCAGTGGCGCGCGGGCTGCTGGCGCACTGCGAGCGGGAGGGGCTGGGCCTGGAGTTCATGCGCCTGGTGATCGTCGGCTCGGACGCCTGGCGGGCGGGCGAGCACCGGAGGCTCGTCGCGCTGTGCGGGCCGGGGACCCGGGTGGTCAACTCGTACGGGCTGACCGAGGCCACCATCGACAGCGCCTACTACGAGGGGCCGGCGGAGGGGCTGGAGCCGGGCCGGATGGTGCCGGTCGGCCGGCCGCTGCCCAACAGCGAGCTGTACGTCCTCGACCGGCACGGCGAGCCGGTGCCGCCGGGGGTGGCCGGTGAGCTGTGGATCGGCGGCGCCGGCGTCGCCGACCGCTACCTGGGCGATCCGGAGCGGACGGCCGAGCGGTTCGTGACCCTCGAACCGGGCGGCGAACCCGTACGGCTGTACCGGACGGGGGACCTCGGGCACTGGGACGCGGAGGGGGTGCTGCACCTCCTCGGGCGGGCCGACGGTCAGGTGAAGGTGCGCGGCCACCGGGTGGAGACCGGGGAGATCGAGGCGCGGCTGGCCGCCCGGCCCGAGCTGGCGCAGGTGTGCGTGACGGTACGGCGGGACGAGACGGGCGAGAACGTGCTGTGCGCCTACTGCGTGCCCGCGCCGGGCGCGGTGGCCGACGCCCGGGGACTGCGCCGCCACCTCGCGGAGCAGCTGCCGACGTATCTGATCCCGGCGTACTTCACGGAGCTGTCCGCGCTGCCGCTGACCGCGAACGGCAAGGTCGATCTCGGCGCGCTGCCGGAGCCGCGCGCGGAGGCGGGACCGGAGAGGTACGAACCGCCGGTGACGCTGTACGAGACGCGGATGGCGGCGCACTGGCGGTCGCTGCTCGGGCTGGAGCGGCCGGGGCTGCGGGACGACTTCTTCGAGGCGGGCGGCAGTTCGATCAAGCTGATCGAGCTGATCCACCACCTGCGGACCGAGTTCAACGCGTCCGTGCCGGTCGGGCGGCTGTTCCGGACCAGCACCCTGCACGGCATGGCCCGCACCCTGGAGGACATCGTCACCGGGCGGCTGCCCGGCGCCGAGCCGTACCTGTGGTTCAACCCGGGCGCGGACCCGGCGGCGACGGTGTTCTGCCTGCCGCCCGCGGGCGGGTACGGGCTGGTGTACCGGCAGCTCGCGGCACGGCTGCCCGAGCACCGCTTCGCCGCGTTCAACTACCTGTCGGGTCCGGACAAGGCGGCCCGGTACGCCGATCTGGCCGAGGAGCTGCACCCGGGCGGGCCGTACACGCTGTTCGGTTACTCCCTCGGCGGCAACCTCGCGTTCGAGATCGCCGGGGAGCTGGAGCGGCGGGGCCGCGTGGTGGACCTCGTGCTGATCATGGACTCGTACCGGATCGCCGAGGCCGTCGCCCTCGGCGAGGAGCACCTGGCCGAGTTCGAGGCGGAGCTCGCGGAGCACCTGCGGCGGCACACCGGTTCCGAGATCGTCGCCCGGGAGACCGTGGAGCAGGCCCGCGAGTACCTGGCGCACTGCGGTGCTCACCCGTCGCTCGGTGTGCTCGGCGCGCCGATCGCGGTGATCTCCGACCAGGACAAGCTGCTCCGCTTCGCGGCGGACGAGCCCGGCGGCTGGCACGGGGTCACCGCCGCCGGGTGCACCGTACGCGAGGGGCACGGGCGGCACGCCGAGATGCTCGACGGCTCGTTCCTCGACGGGAACGCGGAGCTGGTCCGGGCGCTGCTGGCGGGAGGTGCCGCGAATGGGCGTGCGTGACGGCGGGCCCCGTTGGGAGGCCCGGCCTCCTGGCGGGCGGCCCCGGGTGATCATCATCGGCGCGGGCATGTCGGGTCTGGCCGCCGGCTGCTACGCGCAGATGAGCGGGCTGGAGAGCCGGATCTTCGAGAAGCACGTGCTGCCAGGGGGCTGCTGCACCGCCTGGGCCCGGCAGGGCTACCTCTTCGACTACTGCATCGACTGGCTGATCGGCACGGCACCCGGGACCGGGGCGAACGACGTGTGGCGCGAGCTCGGGGCGCTGGACGGGAAGCGAATCACCCATTTCGACCAGTTCAACCGGGTGGTGACGGAGGACGGCCGGTCCGTCACGTTCTACAACGACCCGGACCGCCTCCAGAAGCACCTGCTGGAGCTCTCGCCCGGCGACGAGCGCCTGATCCGGGCGTTCTGCCGGGACCTCAGGCGCTTCGCGGGGCTCGCCCCGCGCTGGGAGCTGAAGCCGCCGCCGCTGAAGTCCCTGACGGAGAAGGCGCGAACGCTGCTCGCGATCCTGCCGGCGTTCCGGCTGTACTGGCGCACCGCGGCCACGCCGATGCGCCGGTTCGCGGACCGCTTCGAGGACCCGCTGCTGCGCCAGGCGTTCCCGAACATGTTCCTCCAGGAGCTGACCGGCTTCCCACTGCTCCCCTTCCTCTTCACGATGTCCTGCGCCTTCAACGGCAACGCGGGCTTCCCGGAGGGCGGTTCGCTGGGTCTGGCCCGGTCGGTGGAGGAGCGGTAC